>DATJWN010000092.1:0-15027 GCA_035501235.1 Reyranella sp. | reverse complement strand
CGCTTCCGCCGTCCAGCTCTGCTCGAGGCGGTCATAGGCCTCGAGGATGAGATCGGTGGGCACCATCTGCGTGAGCTCGCAGAAGGAGGTGCGCGTGCCGGCGAAGGAGCCTGTTTCGAACAGCTTGTTCACCGGTGCGCCGCCGCCGCAGACGGAGAAGTAGTCGCAGCTCTCGCGGCAGGCGCGCACGCCGTGCTGGATCTCGCGATGCATCGCCGAGGCGAGGCAGGCGCCGTGGATGTCGGCGAGCGAGCTGGTGTTGATGTTGCCCAGCAGGAAGTCGCCGTAGGCGGCGTTCTTCAGCCCCAGCAGCTCGGGCGAGAAGCTCGAGACATTGCCGTGGCTGTCGACGTTCAGCATGGCGAGCGGCTCGGTCTGCATGTTGCGCGCCGGGGCCTCGCTGGGGCGGAAGATACGGCCGATGGCGAGATCGATCTCGCGCACGAAATGGACGCGGCCGCTCGCCCGCGCGCCATGCCAGAAGCGGCGCAGGAAGGCGGCGTAGCGCTGGCGAAGATCGCCGCCGGCGAAGAGCGTCGAGACGTGGCTGCCTTCGGACTCCTCGACGTTGAAGCAGACCTGCTCGATGCCCTGCTCGAGATAGAAGGCGAGCAGCCCATCAGGATCGTCGAGGCTGGTGCCCGAGAGGACGGAGATGACGTGGAACGGCACCTGTTCGGCTTGCAGGGTGCGGATGCCGGCCAGGGTGCGGTCGAAGGTGCCCTGGCCCTTGCGCGTGACGCGGTTGGCGTCGTGCAGGCCGCGCGGCCCGTCGAGGCTGACGCCGACACCGACCTGCCAGTCGCGGAACAGCGCGCACCATTCGGCATCGATCAGCATGCCGTTGGTCTGGAAGGCGTGGACGATCTGCACGGATGACGGCCGCATCGCCTCGATAGAGGCGAAGGCCTCGCGGTAGAAGGAGACGGGCACGACCAGCGGTTCGCCGGCATGCCAGATCACCGTGATGCGCGGCGCGGCCCAGCCCGAGGCGAAGATCTCGCCGAACAGCCGCGTCACCGTCGACGGCGCCAGCACATGCTTGTTGTCGCGGTCGGGCAGATAGCAGTAGGCGCAGTTGATGTTGCAGAACGCGGTCGGCTGCAGCACCACAACGCCGATCTGGGGCGCATCAGGCACGGCGTCGGCCCGCGCTACCAGTTATGCCAGCCGTTGTGCCAGCCGTTGCCCCAGTTGTGCCAACCGTTGTTCCAGTTGTTCCAGGGCGTGATGAAGGGGATCACCGGCGCGTTGCTCCAGTTGTTCCAGTTGTGCCAGCCGCCATTGCCCCACCAGGCCATCCGCTTCTCGGGATCGGTCTTGAGGAACTTGCCGTCCTTGGGAATTTCGCTCAACGCGCCCGAAACCGAGTCGCGGATCGATTGCAGACGTTGCGCAACCGACTTGCCCGTGTCGACCTTGGGCGCGATGGATGCCTCGGCATCGGCGGAAGCGAGACTGACGGAAAGACCGAGCGCACCGGCGGGCAGTAACGCGGCGAGGGCGCTCACGGAACGACGATTCTGGCTCATCGCGATCTCCCCCTGAATATGCAGGGACCGTAAGCCAACTCTCGCGCGGGTGACAAGCCTCTAACTGCGGTCGCTATTTCATCCACGCTGAAGGATGCCACTGCGCCCGGTTGAAGAGGCTGCTGCTCGTCAAGCCGCCTTCTTCCCGCGATTGGCCTCGATCACCTTCCACAGGCTCGCGGCCGTGACCGGCATGTCGACATGCTTCACGCCGGTATGGCCATGGATCGCGTTGACGATCGCGTTCACCACCGACGGCGGCGCGCCGATGGCGCCGGCCTCGCCCGCGCCCTTCACGCCGAGCGGGTTGGTCTTGCAGAGGCTGTTGTGCATGTCGAACGTCACGCGCGGCACCACGTCGGCGCGCGGGAAGGCGTAGTCCATGAAGCTGCCGCTCATGAGCTGGCCGGAGTCCTGGTCGTAGTGCGCGCCTTCGGTGAGCGCCTGGCCCACGCCCTGGCCGATGCCGCCATGGATCTGGCCCTGCAGCAGCAGCGGGTTCAGCGCCCTGCCGAAATCGTCCATCACGGTGTAGTTCAGGATCTCGACCGTGCCGGTGTCGGGATCGACCTCGAGCTCGCAGACGTGGCAGCCGTTGGGATAGGTGTCGGCCTCGGGCGTGCGGGTGAAGTCATCGTCGAGCGCGCCTTTGTTGGCCTTGGCGACGTCGAACAGGCTCACCTTGCGGTCGGTGCCGACGATCTGGAAGGCGCCGTCGCGATAGTCGATGTCGGCGGCGCTGGCCTCGAGCATGTTGGCGGCGAGCGGCTTGCCCTTGGCGATGATCTTGTCGGCGACGCCCACCGTGGCGGCGCCGTTGATCGCGATGGTACGGCTGCCGCCGGTGAAGCCTTCCGGCACGACATCGCTGTCGCCCTGCACGATGCGGATGCGCTCCATGTCGATGCCGAGCCGGGCCGAGGCGATCTGGCTCAGCGCCGTTTCGTGGCCCTGGCCGTTGGTCTGGTTGCCCGTATAGAGCGTGACGGTCGCATCCTCGTTGAACGTCGCCTTCACCGTCTCCGGGCCGCCGCCCGAGCATTTCTCGACATAGGTCGCCATGCCGATGCCGCGCCACTTGCCCCGGGTCGCCGATTGCGCGCGCCGCGCCGCGAAGCCCTTCCAGTCGGCCTTGTCCATGCCCTTCTTCATCACCGTCTCGAAGTCGCCCGAGTCGTAGGTGTCGCCTAAAGCGGTCTTGTAGGGGATCTGCGCCGGCTTGATGAAGTTGATGGCGCGGATCTCGTCCGGCGTCTTGCCCGTCTCGCGCGCGATGTGATCGACGAAGCGCTCCATCAGGTAGGAGGCCTCGGGCCGGCCCGCGCCGCGGTAGGCGTCGGTCGGCACGGTGTTGGTCATCACGCCCTTCACGTTCACGTAGATCGCGGGCGTGGAGTAGAGGCCGTTCAGCATCGAGCTGCCGGCCATGGTCGGGATGAACACGCTGAAATGGCTGAGATAGGCGCCGAGGGCGGCGTAGGTCGTGATGCGCTCGCCGATGAAGCGGCAGTCCTTGTCGAGCGCCATCTCGGCGATCGAGACATGGTCGCGGCCCTGCACGTCGGCCTGGAAGGCTTCCTGCCGGTCGGGGATCCACTTCACCGTGCGCTTCAGGCTGCGCGACGCCCAGACGACCATCGGATATTCGGGATGCACGAAGATCTTCATGCCGAAGCCGCCGCCCACGTCGCCGGTGCGCACGCGGAGCTTGGGCGAGCCGATCTTCAGGATCATGTCGGCCACGACCGGGCGGATCATGTGCACGCCCTGCGAGGAGAGCCACAGGGTCGAGCGGTCATCCTTGGCATCGTACTCGCAGATCGCGCCGCGCGGCTCCATCGAGTTCACGACCAGCCGCTGATTGACCAGCTTCAGGGTGACCACGCGATCGGCCTTGGCGAAGGCGGCATCGGTCGCCGCCTGGTCGCCCATCGCCCAATCGAAGACGATGTTGTTCCTGATGTGATCGTGCACCAGCGGCGCGCCGGGCTGGGCGGCTTCGTAGGTGCCGACGACGTGCGCGCGCGGGGCGTAGTCGACCTCGATCAGCTCGGCCGCGTCCTTGGCCTGGTCGAGCGTCTCGGCCACGACCAGCGCCACCGGGTCGCCGACATGGCGCACGCGGTCGAGCGCCAGCATCGGCCGCGAGGTGTCGCCGCGCGGCGTGCCGTCGCGATTGTCGAGCGGCACCAGGCAGGGCACGTCGCCGAAGCCCGCGTCCTTCACGTCCTTGCCGGTGTAGACCAGCAGCACGCCCGGTGCCTTCCTGGCGGCGCTCGTGTCGATCTTGCGGATGTCGGCATGGGCGTGCGGGCTGCGCAGCACATAGAGCCGCGCCGCCGGCTGGCTGAGCTTGGTGTCGTCGGTATAGCGGCCGCCGCCGGTCAGAAGGCGCGGGTCCTCGACCCTGCGAACCGAATCACCGATACCGAACTTCGCCATGAAACCCTCCGTGTCGCCCGGAGGTTAGCCCACGATGTGCCCCACTGGAACAGCGCCTTTCAGGCCGCCTTCCTGCGCTTGCCCTTGCCGCGACTCTGGTTGCGCGAGGCGCCGGCTTCGTTGAGCGCGATGGCGATCGCCTGGCGGCGGCTCTTCACCTTGCCGCCGGTCCCTGCGCGGCCGCTCTTCAGCTCCCCGTGGGCGTATTCGTGCATGACGCGCTTCACAGTCTTGCGCTGGGACGATGACGTCTTGGCAACCATGAAATGTCTCCTGTGTGACAGCTCCTTTTTGCGAACGCCTGCCAATCGATTAGGTTGCCGCCATGGACTCCTTCATCGCCGGACTCCCCAAGGCGGAGCTGCACATCCACATCGAAGGCAGCCTCGAGCCCGAGCTGATGTTCGCGCTCGCCGAGCGCAATCGCGTGAACCTGCCCTATACGAGTGTCGATGCCGTCCGCGCGGCCTACAGCTTTTCCAACCTGCAGGACTTCCTCGACCTCTACTATCAGGGCATGAGCGTGCTCGTGACCGAGCAGGATTTTTACGACCTCGCCATGGCCTATCTGCGCCGCGCGGCGGTTCAGAATGTGCGGCATGCCGAGATCTTCTTCGATCCGCAGGGCCATACGGGGCGCGGCATCGCGTTCAAGACGGTGATCGACGGTCTGTGGCGCGCGCTGAAGGAGGCCGAACGCAGCCTCGGCATGACGACGGCGCTGATCATGTGCTTCCTGCGCCACCTCGACGAGGCGAGCGCCGAGCGTACCCTGGACGAGGCGCTGACCTGGCGGGACCGCATCATCGGCGTCGGCCTGGATTCATCGGAGAAGGGCCATCCGCCGTCGAAGTTCGAGCGTGTCTTCGCCCGCGCGCGCGGCCTTGGCCTCAAG
Organism: Reyranella sp.; assembly: GCA_035501235.1. Lineage (GTDB taxonomy): Bacteria > Pseudomonadota > Alphaproteobacteria > Reyranellales > Reyranellaceae > Reyranella. The sequence goes on along the minus strand of DATJWN010000092.1, from coordinate 10,158 downwards.
GCCGTCGCCCATGCCGGCGAAGAGGGGCCGCCTGAGTATGTGCGCGAGGCGCTCGATCTCCTGAAGGTCGATCGCATCGACCACGGCAACCGCGCGCTGGAGGATGCCGCGCTCACAGCGCGCCTCGCACACGAGCAGATGCCGCTCACGGTCTGTCCGCTGTCGAACCTTCGGCTTTGCGTGGTGAGCGACATGAAGGAGCATCCGCTGAGGCGCATGCTCGAGGCCGGGCTGATGGCGACGGTCAACTCGGACGATCCGTCCTATTTCGGCGGCTACATGAACGAGAACTTCGCCGCTGCCCAACAGGCGCTGGGGCTCGGCCATGAGGAGATCGCGGCTCTGGCAGCCAACGGTTTCCATGCCGCCTTCTGCGACGAAAGCCTCAAGCAACGGTATCTTGCCGAGCTGAATGACTACTGCCTATCTCGCCGCTGAAGGCTTCGAAGCGCAGCTCCTCGAGGAGCTGAAGGACGCGCGGCCCATCCATGACCGCCTCTATATATGTGACACGGCGCAGCCATCGGCCTGGGCGGCCAACATCTGGCACGACTGCATCGAGTTGCCGGTCGAGTCGGTCGGCAAGGCCGCTCAAGCGTTGCGCGACATCCAGCGCAATTGGGCGATGTACGCGCCCGTCCATCATCGTCGCGCTGCGCTGATCCAGGAACGCTTGCCGCACGTTTCGGCCAAGCCCATCGTCTTCCCCGCCGCCGCGCCCACGGCGTCGCTCGGTTCGTGGACCCTGCTGGCGCCGGATCGGATGATGGCGGCAGCGCGCTGCAGCTCGCCCTTTCCCCATGGCGAGGTTGCCTTTGTCGAGGACAAGACCGGTCCGCCCAACCGCGCCTATCTCAAGCTCTGGGAGGCGCTGGTGCGGCTGCGCCGCTGGCCGCAGCCCGGTGAGCGTTGTCTCGATCTTGGCGCCTCGCCCGGCGGCTGGACCTATGTGCTGGCCAAGCTGGGGGCGAAGGTGGTCGCGATCGACAAGGCGCCGCTCGATCCCAAGGTCGCGGCGCTGCCGGGCGTCGAATGGCGGGGCGAGAGCGCCTTCGGGCTCGATCCGGCGAGCATCGGCCCGGTCGATTGGCTCTTTTCAGACGTCATCAGCTATCCGCCGCGGCTGTTGCGGCTGGTCGAGCGCTGGCGGGAGTCGGGCCTGGCCAGGAACTTCGTCTGCACCATCAAGTTCCAGGGCGAGACAGATCGTGCGACGGCTGCCGCCTTTGCCGGCATCCCCGGCGCTGCCGTCGTTCATCTCCATCACAACAAGCACGAGCTCACTTTCATGCTATCGTCGCCGGCGGGGACCTGAAGGGAGATGGGAATGCTGAAATCCGTTCGGCTGGCCGCAATCCTGGCGCTGCTCGCCAGCCCGGCATTGGCGCAAGGCAAGCTCACGGTCGCGGCCTATGGCGGCGTGTGGGACACGCATCTGCGCGAGAAGGTCTTTCCGGCGTTCGAGAAGGCGCACAACGTCAAGATCGAGTACGTGGCCGGCAACTCGACGGACACGCTCGCCAAGCTGCAGGCCCAGAAGGGCAATCAGGTGATCGACGTCGCCATCATGGACGACGGCGTCATGTATCAGGCGATCCAGCTCGGCTTCTGCACGCCGATCCAGGGCATGGACAAGAGCGAGCTCTATCCCGCCGCTCTGTTCAAGGATGACAAGGCCGTCGCGGTTGGCCAGACCGGCACCGGCTTCATGATCAACACCAAGGTCTTCAAGGAGAAGGGCTGGGCGACGCCGACCTCGTGGAACGATCTCAAGGATCCAAAGTTCAAGAAGCAGCTCGTGATCCCGCCGATCAACAACACCTATGGCCTCTACACGCTCATGATGTACGCCCGCATGAACGGCGGCGGCGAGAAGAACATCGATCCCGGCTTCAAGGTCATGAAGGAGCAGATCAATCCGAACGTGCTCGCCTACGAGCCGTCGCCCGGCAAGATGACCGAGCTCTTCCAGTCCGGGCAGGGCACTATCGCCGTGTGGGGCACAGGCCGCGTGCAGGCCTTCGCCAACACGGGCTTCCCGGTCGATTTCATCTATCCCAAGGAAGGTGCGCCGATCCTGCTCGCCTCGGCTTGCGTCGTGGCCAAGGGCTCGGTCAATCCTCTGGCGCACGAGATGATCAAGACGCTGGTTTCGGCCAGCGTGCAGAGCGGAATGGCCAAGGAGATGGGCAACGGGCCGGTCAACACCAAGGTCGACGTCAATATGCCGGAACTCAAGATGGCGCCGGTCGGCGAGCGCGCCAAGCTCGTGATCGCGCCCGACTGGGACGCGATCAACGCCCAGCGCGACGATTGGACGAAGCGCTGGAATCGCGAGGTCGAACGCTGACCGGCCCTCGCCGAAGGAAGTTCGCGACATGAGCCTTGAAGCTGTCGATGAACTCCCGGGCCACCGGCGATATCGGGCGATGGGCGGCATAGACGACGCCGATTTCGAACTCGAGTCTCGGCTCGAAGGGGCGACGCACGATGCCGCGGCTGGCGTACTCGTTCGCGGTGAACGGGTCGCAGAGCGCGACGCCGATGCCCGAGCCTGCGAGCGAGCAGACGATCTCCGATAGCGGCGTCTCGATGCGCATCACGCGCGCCACGTTGTGCTCGTTGAACAGGCGATCTATGCGGAAGCGCGAGACCGACGTGGTCCCGAGCGAGATGAAGTTCTCGCCTTCGAAGTCGCGGGGCCGGATCTTCGATTTGCGGGCGAGGCGATGCGTCTGTGGGATCACGGCGACATAGGGTGCCGCGGGCAACCGGTCGGTCTCCGTGGCGGCGTGTCCGATCGAGACCTCGGCAAAGCCGAGATCGAATTGGCCCTGGGCGACGGCGGTCACCACCGCATGCGAGGCCATGCCCGAAAGCACGATGTTGAGCTTGGGACGCTCGGCGAGGAAGCCGCCCACGAAGCGCGGCAGGAAACCGTTCGAGAGTGCCGGCAGGGCGGCGATCCGGAGATAGGCCGAGCGCCGCGTGCGCAGATCCGCGGCTGTCTCGGCGATGCGGTCCAACCCGACGAACGAGCGTTCGACCTCGGCGTAGAGCGACAGCGCATCGTTGGTCGGCACGAGCCTGGTGCCGCGCCGCTCGAACAGCTTGAGGCCGAGATGATGCTGCAGATCGTGGATCAGGCGGCTCACGGCCGGCTGGGTGACGTTGATGAGGTTGGCGGCCGCGCCGACGCCGCCGGCCAGGATGACGGCACGGAAGGCCTCGATCTGGCGGGGATTGAGGGCGGGCATGGCGGCATCATAACATCTTGTTATGAATCGGCATTCCGAATCGAATTTGACGGCAGGGTGACGGGCAGGAAGAGTTGAAACGGGGAATGGGAGACTCTGGTGGATCGTTCGACGCCGCTGGTCGTGTTGATGGGCGCCGTCGCTCTTGCGGCGGCGGTGCCGGCATCGGCTGAGCAGAGGCTCACGGTTGCGGGCTATGGCGGGTCGTTCGAGCAGACGATGCGCAAGGTCGTCATTCCCGACTTCGAGGCGTCGCACAAGGTCAAGATCGAGTATATCGCGGGCAACTCCACCGACACGCTGGCCAAGCTTCAGGCGCAGAAGGCCAACCAGGTGATCGACGTGGCGATCCTCGACGATGGACCGATGTACCAGGCGATCGAGCTGGGCTTCTGCGACCGGATCGGCGCGCTTCCCGTCGACGAGCTGTATGACGCTGCGCGCTTCAAGGACGACAAGGCCGTGGCGCTCGGCCTGGTCGGCACGGGCCTGATGTACAACACCAAGATCTTCAAGGAGAAAGGCTGGGCCGCGCCCACTTCGTGGAACGACCTCAAGGATCCCAAGTACAAGGGTGCGATGGTGCTGCACCCGATCCACGGCACCTACGGCCTTCATACGCTCGTGCTGTTCGCGCGCATGAACGGTGGCGGCGAGAAGAACATCGATCCCGGCTTCAAGGTGATCAAGAGCGAGATCAATCCTCTGGTGCTGGCCTACGAGCCGTCGCCCAGCAAGATGACCGAGCTCTTCCAGTCAGGGCAGGCGAGCATCGCGGTCTGGGGTTCGGCCCGCGTGCAGGCCTTTGCCGACACCGGCTTCCCCGTCGATTTCGTCTACCCCAAGGAAGGAGCGGTGAAGCTGCTGGTCACCGCCTGCCCGATCGCCAAGGCGAATGCCTCGCCGCTCGCCTCGCAATTCATCGAAGCCATGGTCGGGCGGAAGCTGCAGCTCGCGTTCCTCAAGGATCACGCTTTCGGCCCGGTGAACAAGAAAGTCGAGACCACGCCCGAGCTCGCCGGCGTAATGCCCGTCGGCGAACGCGCAAGCCAGCTGATCGAGCTCGACTGGGACACGATCAACGCCCGGCGTGCCGAGTGGACGAAGCGGTGGAACCGCGAGATCGAGCGATAGCCCGTGGCATTCCTCGAACTCGAGAATCTCAACAAGGAATTCGGCACGCATCGCGCCGTCGACGGGCTGACGCTGGCGGTCGAGAAGGGCGAGTTCGTGTCGTTGCTGGGACCGTCCGGCTGCGGCAAGACGACCACGTTGCAGATGATCGCGGGCTTCGTCGAGCCCTCCGGCGGGGCGATCCGGCTGGAGGGCCGCGATCTTCTCGCGGTGAAGCCCGCCAGGCGCGGCCTCGGCATCGTGTTCCAGAGCTATGCGCTCTTCCCGCACATGACGGTCGCGGAGAACGTGTCGTTCGGCCTCGAGATGCAAGGCGTCGCCAGGGCCGAGCGCGGCAAGCGTGTCGGCGAGACGCTCGAACTGGTCGGTCTCGGCGCCTTTGCCGAACGCCATCCGCGTCAGCTTTCGGGCGGCCAGCAGCAGCGCGTGGCGCTGGCGCGCGCGCTGGTGATCCGGCCGCGCATCCTGCTGCTGGACGAGCCGCTGTCCAATCTCGACGCCAAGCTGCGCGAAGAGATGCAGATCGAGCTGCGCCAGATCCAGCGCGGCGTCGGCACGACGACGATCCTCGTGACGCACGATCAGGCCGAGGCGATGGCTCTTTCCGACCGCATCGTGGTGATGAACAAGGGTCGCGTCGAACAGATCGGGCCGCCGCACGAAGCCTATGAGCGGCCGGCGACGCCGTTCGTCGCGAACTTCCTCGGCAAGACCAATCTCATGAACGGCGCCAGCGTGCGGCCCGAACGCGTCTCGTTCGCGACGTCGGGGCTCGCGGGTACGGTGCGCACGCGTATCTTCCAGGGTAACCACTGGCTCTATCAGATCGACACGGCCGGTGGCCTGGTGACGGTGATTCGGCAGAACTCCGGCGAGGCGATGCCTGCCGAGGGTGCTGCCGTGCATCTCGCCTGGAGCGGGTCGTGAAGTCGACGCCCTATCTTCTGGCGCTGCCGGCGCTCCTGCTGTTCGCGGTCGTCGTAATCGCGCCGCTCGGCATGACGGTGGCGCTCTCGTTCCACGACTGGGGCCAGTACAAGGGCATCGAACCCGTCTTCATCCTCAAGAACTGGAAGGAGGTCTTCACCGACTCCTACTACGGCGAGATGTTCGGCCGGACGTTTCGCATTGCGCTGCTGGTGACCCTGATCACGGCGGTCTTCGGCGCGCCGGAGGCCTATATCCTCAATCGCATGAAGAGCCCCTGGCGTGGCATCTTCCTCCTGGTGATCCTGGGGCCGCTCCTCATCTCCGTCGTCGCGCGCACGCTGGGCTGGGCGCTGCTGTTCGGCGGCAATTCGGGCCTGGTGAACAAGGCACTGATGTCGGCCGGCCTGATCTCCGCGCCGCTGCCCTTCATGTTCACCGAGACCGGCATGGTCGTCGCGCTGTCGCACGTGCTGATGCCCTACATGGTGCTCTCCGTATGGGCCGCCCTGCAGCGCCTCGACCCGCAGGTCGAGAACGCGGCCGTGGCGCTGGGCGCGGGCCCGCTGACGACGCTTCGTCGCATCGTGCTGCCGCAGGCGATGCCCGGCATCCTGTCGGGCGGCATCATCGTCTTCGCGCTCGCGGCGTCGGCCTTCGCCACACCCGCCATTATCGGCGGCCGCCGGCTGAAGGTCGCCTCGACGCTCGCCTACGACGAGTTCCTGAACACGCTCGACTGGCCCCTCGGCGCGGTGGTCGCGGTGCTGCTGCTGGCGGCGCTCGTGACGATCGTCGTGGTCGCCAACTGGCTCGTCGAACGGCGCTATGCGGCGGTGTTCCGATGAGCCGGAACGGTCCCGTCGCGCTGCTCTATCACGCGCTGTTCGTTGTCTTCATGGTGGCGCCGATCGTTGTTGTCGTCTGGGTTGCCTTCACGCCGGAAGGCTACCTGTCGTTCCCGACCGACCGCTGGTCGCTGCGCTGGTTCTATGCACTGGCGCGGTATCCTGAATTCATTGCCGCCTTCTGGCGCAGCCTCGGCCTCGGCGCGCTCTCTTCGTTCCTGGCAATCGCGGTTTCCGTGCCGGCGGCGCTGGCCATCGGTCGCCATCGTTTCCGCGGCCGCGAGGCGATGACCACGCTCTTCATGTCGCCGCTCATGATCCCGAGCGTGGTCCTGGGCATCGCTTTCCTGCGCTTCTTCACCCAGATCGGGCTGGGCGGCACCTTCGTCGGCCTGGTGCTGTCGCACATCGTGATCGTGATGCCCTATGCGCTGCGCCTGACCCTCGCCTCGGCCATCGGGCTCGATCGGTCGATCGAGCACGCCGCCGTTTCGCTCGGCGCCTCGGAGGCCGCGGTGCTGAAGCGGATCACCTTGCCGCTGGTGTTGCCCGGCCTGGTGAGCGGCTGGGCGCTCGCTTTCATCAATTCGTTTGACGAAGTGACCATGACGGTGTTCATCGCGGCACCCGGCACCGAGACGCTTCCCGTGCGCATGTTTCTCTACATCCAGGACAATATCGACCCGTTGGTGACGTCGGTCTCGGCCTGCGTGATCGCGGTCACCGTAGCGGCATTGGTGGCGCTCGATCGAGCCTACGGGCTGGAGCGACTTTTGGTGGGACGAGGCAGCAATGGCCGGTGAAGAGTACGACGTCGCCGTCGTGGGTGGCGGCCTGGTGGGCGCCGCCACATCGTGGGGCCTGGCGCGCGAAGGGCTGCGCGTGGCGTTGCTCGACGAGGGAGACCGGGCGGTGCGCGCGAGCCGCGGCAATTTCGCGCTCGTGTGGGTGCAGAGCAAGGGCCTGGGCCTTGCGGCCTATGCCAACTGGTCGGTCCGTTCCTCCAACGCCTGGGGCGGCTTCGCCGATCTCCTGAAGCAGGAGACCGGCGTCGATGTTTCTTTCCAGCGGCCGGGTGGCCTGCACATTTGCCTGTCGGAGAAGGAGTTGGAGGCGCGCGCCGACTACCTGCGCCGCCTGCACGCTCAGCCAGGCATCGTCGACTACAAGACCGAGATGCTGGACCGCGACGAGCTCCTCAAGCTGGAGCCCGAGATCGGCCCGGACGTCGTGGGCGCGAGCTACTGTCCGCTCGACGGGCATGTGAACTCGCTGCGCCTCTTCCGCACGCTGCACGCCGCGATCAACGCGCGTGGCGTGCGCTATCTGCCGAGCCATCGCGTCGAGAACATCGTGCGCGAAGGTGGCGAGTTCCGGCTGATGACGACCCAGGGCGAGGTCAGGGCGGGGAGGATCGCCCTGGCTGCCGGCAACGCCAACATGCAGCTCGCCCCCATGGTCGGTCTCGAGGCGCCGATGAAGCCCGAGCGCGGGCAGGTCATCGTCACCGAGCGCGTGCGGCCGTTCCTGCACCATCCGATGAACGGCGCACGCCAGACCGACGAAGGCACGGTGATGATCGGCGATTCCAAGGAGGAGTCGACCGATCCCTCCGAGCTCAGCCTGGGCATCGCCGCCACGGCGGCGGAGCGCGCCGTGCGGCGCTTTCCGCTGCTCGCCAACGTCAACGTGGTGCGCACCTGGAGCGCGATCCGCGTCATGACGAGGGACGGCTTTCCGATCTACGACGAGAGCGAGACGCATCCCGGCGCCTTCGTGCTCTGCTGCCATTCGGGCGTCACGCTCGCGGCCAATCACGCGCTCACGGTGGCGCCGATGATCGCGCGTGGCGCTCTCGACAAGGCGCTGGTCGCTCCCTTCAGCGCGCGGAGGTTCCATGTTCAAAAGGCTGGGTGACGCGGGCGCCGCGCTCTCCTTCACCGTCGACGGCAAGCCGGTCCGCGCGCGGGCGGGCGACACGGTGGCGGCAGCGCTGCTGGCGGCGGGCATCGACCATTGCCGCACCACGCCCGTCAGCGGCGCGCCGCGCGCGCCCTACTGCCTGATGGGCGTCTGCTTCGACTGCCTGGTGACGATCGACGGCGTCGGCAGCCGCCAGGGCTGCCTCGTTCCGGTACGCGAAGGCATGAAGGTCGAGACGCAGGAAGGCAAACGGGAGGCCGGACGATGACCGGCGCTTCCGATCTCGCCTCGACCTGTGAACTTGCCGTCATCGGCGGCGGGCCGGCGGGCCTCGCCGCGGCGGCGCTCGCTGCCCGCGCCGGCGTGCAGACCGTGCTGTTCGACGAGAATCCCGGTGTTGGCGGACAGATCTATCGCGGCATCACCGCGAGCCCCATCGCCCGGCGGGAGATCCTGGGCGACGAATACTGGGCCGGCGCCGCGCTTGCCAGTGAGGCCAAGGCGAGCGGTGCGCTTATTGTGAACGGTGCCACGGTCTGGGGCCTCGACAGGAACCTTTTGGTCAGCGTTTCGGTCGCGGGCAAGGCGCGCATGATCCAGGCGCGCCGCGTGATCATTGCCACCGGCGCGCTCGAGCGGCCGTTCCCGATTCCGGGCTGGACCTTGCCGGGCGTGATGACGGCAGGGGCGGCGCAAACCGCGCTCAAGGCGCAGGGGCTCGTGCCCGACGGGCGTACGATACTGGCCGGCGGCGGTCCGCTTCTCTGGCTGCTGGCCGCGCAGATGCTGCGCGCGGGAGCGAAGGTCGAGGTGATCCTCGAAACGGCGCCGCGGCGCAACTGGCTGCGCGCGCTACCCCATGCGCCCGACTTCCTGCTCTCGCCCTATCGGTCCAAGGGCTTGTCGCTCCTGCGCGAGGTCAAGGCGAAGGTGCAGGTGATCCCGGTCTCGGCGATCGAGGCGAGAGGCAAGGGCAAGCTCGAGGAAGTGGCCTATGTCGCCAAGGGCCAGGAGCAGCGCGTGAAGGCGAATCTGCTTCTGCTGCACCAGGGCGTGGTGCCGAATGTCAATCTCGCCCTTGCCGCGGGCGTGGCGCATCGCTGGAACGAGCGGCAGCTCTGCTTCGAGCCGATCGTGGACAGCGATTTCGCAACGTCCGTTCCCGGCATCGCAGTGGCGGGCGACGGCGCCGGCATCGCAGGCGGTACGGCGGCGGCCGAACGCGGACGGATCGCCGCGATCGCCGCGGTGCATGCGCTCAAGCCCGGCGCCTCGACGCTCGATGCCCAGACCGTGCGCCAGAGCCTGCAGCGCGAGGAGATGGGGCGCGGCTTCCTCGATTGGCTCTATCGCCCCGCCGAGTCCTTCCGCCAGCCCGTCGGCGAGACGATCGTCTGTCGCTGCGAAGAGGTGACTGCCAAGCAGGTGCGCGACATGGCGGCGATCGGCTGCGAGGGCCCGAACCAGATGAAGGCCTTCCTGCGCTGCGGCATGGGGCCGTGCCAGGGCAGGCTGTGTGGGCTCACCGTCACCGAGCTGATCGCCGAGGTGCGCCATACGACTCCGCAGGAGGTCGGCTACTACCGCCTGCGCCCGCCGGTGAAGCCCGTCTCGATGGCCGAACTCGCCTCGCTGCCGATCAGTGACTCCGAACGCGCCGCCGTGGATGGGAGGCGTTGACGTGACGCGTACGGCCGACGTCGCGATCATCGGCGGTGGCATCCACGGCTGCTCGACGGCGCTGCATCTGGCGCTGCGGGGCCTGAAGCCGATCGTGATCGAGAAGGACTATTCCGGCCGGCACGCGTCCGGCGTCAACGCGGGCGGCGTGCGCCAGCTCGCGCGCGACATCGCCGAGATCCCGCTCTCCATCTCCTCGATGGCGATCTGGGAGCGCATCGAGGAGCTGGTCGACGACGATTGCGGTTTCTCGAGCCATGGCACGGTGCTGGTGGCCGAAAGCGAGGAGGAGCTTGCGGGCTTCAAGACCCGGGTCGACGATCTTCGCCTCAAGGGCTTCACGCACGAGGAGCTGATCGACCGGGCCGAGCTGAAGCGCCTGGTGCCCG
>DATJWN010000091.1:0-3847 GCA_035501235.1 Reyranella sp. | reverse complement strand
CAACCTGGCGGATGTAGAAGCAGACCTCATCGACGGTGATCACGCCTAGGTCGGGCAGGCCCATCTGCGCCGCCATGGCCGCGCCAGAGAGATAGACGGCGTCGAAGCCCGCCGCCCTGGCCTGCAGGCTCGCCTGCCCGTTATGCGCGCCGGGCATCTGCAGGATGCCGGGCCGCTGCAGCAGGGTGCGGAAGCGCGCACCGGCCGGCTCGGCCGGCAGATCGTTGGCGACGAGATACGGCATTGTCCCCTCCTCAAACCTTGGCCGGGCGCCTCGGCCTTCCTTGCCAGCCGACCAGCAGGCCGGCGGCGATGATCACCGCGCTACCGATCCAAGTATAGAAATCCGGAATCTCTGCGAACATCAGGTATCCGACCGCGACGGAGCCGATCATCTGGGTGTAATTCAAGGGCGCGATCAGGCTCGCCGGCGCGTAGCTGAAGGCCCGCGCCACGCAGTAGTGGCCGAAGCCGCCGGAGATGCCCAACGAGATCATCAGCGCGAGGTCGCGCCAGTTGGCGGGCGTCTTCCAATGGAACGGCACGAGGAACGACGTCGCCAAGGTGCAGCCGAGCGCGCAGTAAAAGGCCGTGGTCGCAGGCTGATCGACGGCCGCCACGCGCCGAATGAAGATCTGATAAAGCGCGTAGCAGATGGCGCTGCCCAGCATCATCAGCGACGCCCATTGGAAGACCGAGCTGCCGGGCCGGATGACGATCATCACGCCCGCGAAGCCGATCACGACGGAAGCGAGGCGCATCACGGTGATGCGCTCCCCGAGCAAGGGCCAGGCGAGGACCGTCACGGCAAGCGGCGCCACGAAGGAGATCGCGATCGCCTCGGTGACGCCGACATACTTCGCGGAACTGAAGAAAAAGAGCGTCGAGCCCAGCAGGCCCGCCGAGCAGAGCACCTGCTGCATCGGAGAGCGTGTGCGTAGCAGCGCGAGGCCGCGGCGCGGCAGGAAGACGATGCACATCAGCACGAGATGCGTGGCGAGCCGGAACCACACGACTTCCTGGAAGGGGTAGATGCCGGTCAGCAGCTTCACCACGGCGTTCTGCACGGGAAACAGAGCACAGGCCACGCACATGAAGAGGATGCCGAGCCAGGGACGATACGCTGGAGCCGCGGTCACGGGAGTCGGCACGAGACCCTGTCGGCAAAGACCGGCTTGCCCGGCACGTACTCGGATTTGTAGGTCGGATGCTTGCCGAGCGTGCAGCCCTTGGGCAGGGATGCCTTGTCGACTTCGAAGCGGATGTAATCTTCTTCCTCGTAGGTCGTGACGGTCAGGACCTTGGTTGGCTGCGGCAGCTCGAAGCGCATCACATAGACGAGGTTGCGCGGGCCGTGCGTCACGGGGGGCGGCTCGACTCTCTTGTTGGGAGGCATCGGGCGGCCTGAATCGGGATCGCCTGCATCGTGGTCCCAATCCGGCGGCGTGAAGCTCGCGGGATCGTCGATGCGCACGGCGAAGGTCGGCAGCTTCGGCGGGCGAAAATCCTTGGTCCCCGTGTTGAGCCAGGTCATGAAGCCGGCTTTCTGCAACTGCGGCAGCGTGTCGACGGCGATCGACCTTGCCTCCTCTTGCGAGATCTTGCCGTCATGGTCCTCGTCGATCGGCGGAATCTCGGTTTCGCTCGACATCGGGTCGAAGCGCCATTCCAGCTCGACCGCGACATATTTGCCGTCGAGAACGATGGGCCGTACATGCTGGGAGATCCAGATATGCGGATGCGCCGATGCGGCGGCGGGCACGGCCAGGAGAGCGAGCAGGAGGATGAAGACGGGCTTCACGCCGACGGTACCTGCCGTGGCTTGCCCTCCTCGTCGATGGCCACGAACACGAAGGTGCCATGCGTCACCTGGATGGGCGTGGGGTCGAGCCGGCGCTGCACGATGGTCTCGAGAGCAATGGTGATCGACGAGCGACCGATCTTGGTGACCTCGCCATAGATCGAGACAAGGTCGCCCACCTTGATGGGCTGGACGAACGTCATGGCCGTTATGGCGACCGTCGCCACACGGCCCTTCGCCACGCGCGCGGCCAGTGTACCGCCCGCCACGTCCATCTGCGACAGCACCCAGCCGCCGAAAATATCGCCGTTATTGTTCATGTCGGCGGGCTGGGGGACCATCCGGACGATGGGATCGCGCTTGCTGTCGGTCATTCGTCCACCGCCGGATATTGTTGATTTCGCGCGATTTTACTACCATATCCATGACAACGCGGTCACTTGGCGAACCCCTCGCGCGGCTGCACAACGACAAGACGAAGCATGGCCCAGAAAAGCGGCAAGAACGACGACCTGTTCGAACGGTCCGGCGGCAAGCGCGGCGCGGCGACCAGGGACACTTCCTATACGGCCCGCGACATCGAGGTGCTGGAGGGGTTGGAGCCCGTCCGCAAGCGCCCCGGCATGTATATCGGCGGCACCGACGAGCGGGCCATGCACCATCTCGTGGCCGAGATCCTGGACAACGCCATGGACGAGGCGGTCGCGGGCCATGCCGACACGATCCATCTCGAACTGATGGCCGGCAACAAGGTGACGATCCGCGACAATGGCCGCGGCATGCCGGTCGACCCGCATCCGAAATTCAAGACCAAGTCGGCACTGGAGGTGATCCTCACCACGCTCCACTCGGGCGGCAAGTTCAACAGCAAGGTCTACGCAACGTCGGGCGGCCTGCACGGCGTCGGCGCGTCGGTGGTGAACGCGCTGTCCGACGAGCTGGAGGTCGAGGTCGCGCGCGACCGCAAGTCGTGGACGCAGAAATTCTCGCGCGGCAAGCCCAAGGGCAAGCTGGTGTCCAACGGCCCCGCGCCCAACCGGCGCGGCACGACAGTGACGTTCCATCCCGATCCCGAGATCTTCGGCAAGCACGAGTTCAAGCCGGAGCGCCTTTACTCGATGGCGCGCTCCAAGTCGTACCTGTTCCGCGGCGTCGAGATCCGCTGGAAGTGCGATCCCAAGCTTCTCCCGAAGGACGGCAAGGTCCCGGCCGAGGAAACCTTCCACTTCGAAGGCGGCCTCAAGGACTATGTCATGTCCGAGATCGGTGAGCGGCCGACCGTCGTGCCGCAGCCTTTCGCGGGCGAAGCGAAGAGCGAGACCAACGGCACGGCTGGCGGCAAGGTCGAGTGGGCGGTGTGGTGGCCGAACGACGAGGAAGGCTTCGTCCGCTCCTACTGCAACACGGTCCCCACGGCCGAAGGCGGCACGCACGAGTCGGGTTTCAGAAGCGCTTTGGTGCGAGGCCTCAAACGCTATGCCGAGCTCACCGGCAACCGCAAGGGCGGCATCATCACGGCCGACGACGTGATCGAGGGCACGGCCGCCCTCGTCTCTGTCTTCATCGAGCAGCCGCAGTTCCAGGGCCAGACCAAGGAGAAGCTGGTCAGCGTCGAGGCGACCAAGCTCGTCGAGACCATCGTTGGCGACAATTTCGAGCACTGGCTGACCGGCGACAAGGAAGCGGGCAACGTCCTGCTCGAGCACGTGATCGCCAAGGCCGAGGAGCGGCTCCGCCGCCGCCAGGATCGCGAGCAGCAGCGCAAGACGGCCACCCGCAAGCTCCGGCTGCCCGGCAAGCTCGCCGACTGCTCGAGCTCCGCGTCGATCGGCACGGAAATATTCCTCGTCGAGGGCGATTCGGCCGGCGGCTCGGCCAAGGCCGCGCGCAATCGCGAGACGCAGGCCATCCTGCCCTTGCGTGGCAAGATCCTGAACGTCGCCAGCGCTTCGGCCGACAAGCTGCGCGAGAACCAGGAAGTGCAGGACCTGATCCAGGCGCTGGGCTGCGGCACCGGCGCCCACTACAGCGACGATCGCCTGCGCT
>DATJWN010000090.1:0-30872 GCA_035501235.1 Reyranella sp. | reverse complement strand
CCCCTGGCGGGGGAGAGGAAAAAGACGCGAGAACGAAGGAAAAACGCCATGCCCCGGCGTCGCTCATCCGACAAGGAACATCACGGCCACAGCCAGCGCCAGTTGCGCGTGGGCGAGGAAATCCGGCACCTGCTGGCGGAGCTGCTCGAGCGCGGCAACATGCGCGATCCCGAGCTGCGCGACGCCTCGATCACCGTGACCTCGGTCGATGTCAGCCCCGACCTGCGCAATGCCACGGCCTTCGTGATGCCGCTCGGCGGCAAGGACAGCGATCGGCTGCTCGCAGCGCTGAGGCGTGCGGCGCCGTGGTTCCGTGCGCGTGTGGGCGAGAAGGCGGGATTGCGCAGTGCGCCCGACATCCGCTTCCAGCTCGACAAGACCTTCGATGAGGCCGACAGGATCGGTGCCCTCCTGCGCCGCCCCGACGTCGCGCGCGACATCGAGGACGAGTGAGCGAAACCCGTCGGAAGAAAGAGAAGGTCGACGGCTGGGTCGTGCTCGACAAGCCGCTCGGCCTGGGCTCGACGCAGGCCGTCGGCAAGGTGCGCTGGCTGTTCAATGCCGAGAAGGCGGGCCATGGCGGCACGCTCGATCCGCTGGCGACGGGCGTCCTGCCGATCGCGCTGGGCGAGGCGACCAAGACCGTTCCCTTCGTCATGGACGGCCGCAAGGAATACCGTTTCACGCTCCGCTTCGGCGAGGCGCGCTCGACGGAGGACGGCGAAGGCGAAGTGACGGCAACCAGCGACGTCCGGCCGACCGACCAGGCGATCCAGGCCGCGCTCGGCCGGTTCGTGGGCGAGATCGAGCAGATGCCGCCCGCCTTCTCGGCCCTCAAGATCGACGGCAAACGGGCCTACGATCTCGCCCGAGCGGGTGAAACCGTCGATCTGAAGCCCCGGAAAGTGACCATCGGGCGGCTGGAGCTGCTCTCCCGTCCCGATCCTGACCATGCAGATTTCGTGGTTGGATGCGGGAAAGGCACCTATATCCGGTCGCTGGGCCGGGATTTGGCCCAGGCGCTGGGCACCGTCGGGCACCTCTCGGCACTGCGTCGGACCGCCGCCGGCCCCTTCCGCGAGGAGGCGGCCATTTCGCTTCCCAAACTGGAAGCCCTCGGGCATAACTCGCGCCTTCTCGGGGCCCTGGCCCCTGTCGCGACCGCGCTGGACGACATCCCGGCGCTGGCCATGACGGAGACCCAAGCGGACCGGCTGCGCCAAGGCCAGCCGGTGCTCTTGACCCGGGACGCACCGCCCTCCGACACGCTCGTTCGAGCCGAAGTGGAAGGCAAGCTCGTGGCGCTGTGCCGTTCAGATGGCACGTCCCTCCAGCCGGTGCGCGTGTTCAACCTTTAGTTTTCAGGAGATGACCGATGTCGATCACGGCCGAGCGCAAGGCGGAGCTGATCAAGGCGTACGCCCAGGGCAACACCGACACCGGTTCGCCGGAGGTGCAGGTTGCCATCCTCAGCGAGCGCATCACCAACCTCACCGAGCACTTCAAGGGCCACGCGAAGGATCACCATTCGCGCCGCGGCCTGCTGAAGCTCGTCGGCCAGCGCCGGCGCCTGCTCGACTATCTCAAGGCCAAGGACAGCAAGCGCTACGACTCGTTGATCGAGCGCCTGGGTCTGCGTCGTTGAGCTTGTGGCCCCATCCAGAGGATGGGGCCTTATCGCGTCGCGTCGTCCGGTTCCCGTGTGTTCGATCGGACGGAGCGACTTCGCAGCAACCGGGAAGGCAGGGGCTGTTGCAAGGGCCTGTCCCGGTCCTGCCGGCGCAAGGGCGTCGGTGGGCGGTCGCCGCTAACGGGAGCGGGCGGCCGGTAGGAAAGGAAGATGGATATGTCTGATATGTTCAAGGTGTTCCGCAAGGAAGTCGACTGGGGCGGCCGCAAGCTTGTCCTCGAAACCGGAAAGATCGCGCGCCAGGCCGACGGCGCGGTGCTCGCGACCTACGGCGGCACCACGGTGCTGGCCACCGTCGTGTTCGAGAAGAAGCCGAAGCCCGGCCTCGATTTCTTCCCGCTGACCGTCAACTACCAGGAGAAGGCCTTCGCCGCGGGCAAGATTCCCGGCGGCTTCTTCAAGCGTGAAGGCCGTCCCTCGGAGAAGGAGACGCTGACCTCGCGCCTGATCGATCGTCCGATCCGGCCGCTGTTCGCCGAAGGCTTCCGCAACGAGACGCTGGTCGTGATCACCACGCTCGCGCACGACATGGAGAACGATCCCGATATCGTCGCCATGGTCGCGACATCGGCGGCGCTGACGCTGTCGGGCGCGCCGTTCCTGGGCCCGATCGGCGCGGCCCGCGTCGGCTATCTCGACGGCAAGTTCGTGGTCAACCCGACGCTCGAGCAGACCGAGAAGAGCGACCTCGACCTCGTCGTCGCCGGCACCACCGAAGGCGTGCTGATGGTCGAGTCGGAGGCCAAGGAGCTCTCCGAGGAGGTCATGCTGAACGCCGTGATGGAGGGCCATCGTTCGTTCCAGCCGGTGATCGAGGCGATCATCCAGCTCGCCGAGCATGCCGCCAAGGATCCGATGCCGATGCCCGAGCCGCCGGCCGCCGCCAAGGTCGTGGCCGACAAGCTCAAGGCCGAGATGACGGCCAAGATGGCCGCGGCCTATGCCGAGACCCAGAAGCTCGCCCGCCAGCAGAAGGTCTCCGCCGTCAAGGACGAGGCCAAGAAGCTGTTCGAGGGCAAGGACGACGAGCTCGCCGTGTTCGGCGAGCAGTTCGGCAACCTCGAGGCCGACGTCGTGCGCGGCGCCATCCTCGACACCGGCAAGCGCATCGACGGCCGCGACACCAAGACCGTGCGCCCGATCGTGGCCGAGGTCGGCGTGCTGCCGCGCGCCCACGGCTCGGCGCTGTTCACCCGCGGCGAGACGCAGGCCCTCGTGGTCGCGACGCTCGGCACGGGCCAGGACGAGCAGATCATCGACGCGCTCGAGGGCGAGTATCGTGAGGCCTTCATGCTTCACTACAACATGCCTCCGTACGCCGTCGGCGAGGTGCGCCGCATGGGCTCGCCCGGCCGCCGCGAGATCGGCCACGGCAAGCTCGCCTGGCGCGCCATCCGCCCGCTGCTGCCCGGCAAGGACAAGTTCCCCTACACGATCCGCATCGTGTCGGAGATCACCGAGTCGAACGGCTCGTCCTCGATGGCCTCGGTCTGCGGCGGCTCGCTGTCGCTGATGGACGCGGGCGTTCCGCTGGAGCGTCCCGTCGCCGGCATCGCCATGGGCCTGATCAAGGAGGGCGAGCGCTTCGCCGTCCTGTCCGACATCCTGGGCGACGAGGATCATCTCGGCGACATGGACTTCAAGGTGGCGGGCTCGGAGAAGGGCATCACCTCGCTGCAGATGGACCTCAAGATCACCTCGATCAACGAGCAGATCATGAAGGTGGCGCTGGCGCAGGCGAAGGACGGCCGCATCCATATCCTGGGCGAGATGGCCAAGGGCCTGGGCGGCGCACGCGACAGCGTGAGCCAGAACGCGCCGCGCATCACGCAGTTCACGATCCCCAAGGACAAGATCCGCGAAGTGATCGGCACCGGCGGCAAGGTGATCCGCGAGATCACCGAGACCACCGGCACCAAGATCGACATCGAGGACGACGGCACCATCAAGGTCGCCGCGGTCGACGCCAAGCAGGGCCAGGCCGCGATCGACTGGATCAAGGGCATCGTCGCCGAGCCTGAGGTCGGCGTGATCTACAACGGCAAGGTCGTGAAGACCGTCGAGTTCGGCGCCTTCGTGAACTTCCTGGGCGCGCGCGACGGCCTCGTCCACATCTCGGAGCTGGCGCCGCGTCGCGTCGGCAAGGTCACCGACGTCGTGTCGGAAGGCCAGCAGGTCAAGGTCAAGGTGCTGGGCGTCGACGATCGCGGCAAGGTCCGCCTGTCGATGAAGGCCGTCGACCAGCAGACCGGCGAGGACATCTCGAACAAGCCGCGCGAGGAAGCGGCCGCTCCGGCGGCCGGCGAATAAACGCACCTCCGACGAACGCGAAGACGGCGGCCGAAGGGCCGCCGTTTTTTATTCGGCGGCCTTGCGCCCCCAGACGACGTTGTCGCCGTAGACCTCGGGGATCTTGGCGTCCTGGGCGGTGGGTGAGAACAGCTCCCACTCGATGCCGTTGACGTCGTGATCCGAGGAGAAGCCGCGCGCCGCCTCGTCCTCGAAGCCGAGATGACGAAGCTGGCCCGCGCGCTGGGGCATCTCGTTGATCGAGAAATTGAGCTGCTCGGTGCGGAACAGGGCGTACTTGCCGGGCACGACGGCCGTCGGCTGCACGCCGAGGCGGCGCGCATAGTCCTCGATCGACTGGGCGAGATCGGCAACGGCGAGGGCGATGTGAAAGCGACGCATGGGGCCTCCTTCCCGAAGAAGGCGGCCAAATGACCAGATCGGCCACGCTGGTACAAGACGGTCATTTATACTGGTATAAATGACACCACCATGGGCCTTCAGCAGCGCACCCTCGGCGAATTCCTGCGCGCCCATCGCGCGCGCCTGTCGCCCGCGGGCCTCGGCCTGCCGACGGGCAAGCGGCGGCGCACGCCGGGGCTCAGGCGCGAGGAAGTGGCGCAGCGCTGCGGGCTCAGCGTCACCTGGTACACCTGGCTGGAGCAGGGCCGCGAGGTGGCGGCCTCGCCGCAGGCGCTGGCCTCGCTCGCCGAGGCGCTGCAGCTCACGCCCGCCGAGCGCGCCTATCTCTTCCAGATTGCGGGCCACATCGATCCGGCGACGCCGCTGGCGGAGCCCGCGATGGACGTGCCGGCCGCACTTGCCGATGCGCTGGCGTCGATCGCGGGGCCGGCCTATGTGCTCGACCGCCTGTGGAACGCGCGCGCGTGCAACGAGGCAGCGCGGCGGCTGTTCATCGGCTGGCTCGACGGCAAGGACGACAACCTGCTGCGCTACGTGTTCCTGAATCCGGTCGCCCGCCGCGTCATTCCCGACTGGCGCGATCGCGCGCGCCGGGTGCTGGCCGAGTTCCGCGCCGAATCGAGCCGCCACCTCGACGATCCCATGCTCGCAGCCCTGGTCGAGGATCTGCGGCAGCGCAGTGACTTCTTCGCGCGCTGCTGGGACGAATACGAGGTGATCGTGCCGGCGGGCGGCGAGCGCGCCTTCGAGCATCCGCGCGAGGGCCGGCTGCTTTACGAGCAGGTTGCCTTTACCCTGGCGAGCCGGGTCGATCTCAAGCTGGTCATGCTGATCCGCCGCAAGCGGCGGCGGGCGTAAGCCTTATTTTTCGCCGCCGTGTTCCGTCGGCACCGCGCTGCCGTCGTGCGGCAGGCCGACGGCGTGGTAGCCGGCATCGACGAAGTGGACCGTGCCGGTGACGCCGGCGCTGAGGTCGGAGAGGTAATAGAGCGCGGCGCCGCCGACGTCGCTCAGCTCGACATTGCGGCGCAGCGGCGAGGCCTCGCGGCTGACGCGGTAGACGTAGCGCGCGCCGCCGATCACAGCGCCCGCCAGGGTGCGCATCGGGCCGGCGGAGATGGCGTTCACGCGCACGCCCTGCGGGCCGAGATCGGCCGCGAGATAGCGCACGCTCGCCTCCAGCGCCGCCTTGGCGACGCCCATCACGTTGTAGGACGGCATGACCCTCGTGGCGCCTTCGTAGGTCAGCGTGATCAGGCTGCCGCCGTTCGTCATCAGCGGCAAAGCGAGACGGGCGATCTCGGTGAAGGAGTAGCAGGAGATGGTGAGGCTGCGCTGGAAATTGGCGCGGCTGGTGTCGACGTAGCGGCCCTTCAGCTCCTCCTTGTCGGAGAAGGCGATGGCATGGACCACGAAGTCGAGGCTGCCCCATTCCTTCTTCAGGCGCTCGAACAGCGCCTGCAGGCTCTGCTCGTTCTCGACGTCGGCGTCGAGCACGATCTTGGCGCCGAGCTTCTCGACCAGCGGCAGCACGCGCTTGCCGAAAGCCGCACCCTGGTAGGTGAAGGCCATCTCCGCGCCGGCCTGATGCAACGCCGTCGCGATGCCCCAGGCGATGGAGCGGTCGTTGGCGACACCCATCACCAGGCCGCGCTTGCCGGCCATCAGCTTGGGAACCGCGGGAAGCGCGAGAGGCTTGGGAGCGTGGGTCGGGGTGCCTGCGGTGGCTCCGGACGCGTCGGGCGCGGCGGAGAGGGTCCGGTCTTCTGCCATCGTTCCCCTCAGTGCCCCTTTAGTGGTCGTAGCGCGAGAACACCAGGCTGGCGTTGGTGCCGCCGAAGCCGAAGCTGTTCGACATCACGGTCTGCAGCCCGGCCTTGTCGATCCGCTGGCGCGCGATGGGATAGCCCTCCGCGCCGGGATCGAGGTTCTCTATGTTGGCCGAAGCGGCGATGAAATCGTCCTTCAGCATCAGCAGCGAGTAGATCGCCTCGTGCGCGCCGGTGGCGCCCTGGCTGTGGCCGGTCAGCGACTTGGTCGAGCTGACGGTCGGCAGCCGCTCGCCGAAGGCCTCGCGGATGGCGTTGAGCTCGGTGATGTCGCCCACCGGCGTCGCCGTGCCGTGCGTGTTGATGTAGTCGACCGGCGCGTTGCGGCGGGCCGCGCCCGGGAAGCCTTCGTTGGCGAGCCGCATGCAGCGCACGGCGCCTTCGCCCGAGGGTGCCACCATGTCGGCGCCGTCGGACGTCGCGCCATAGCCGATGACCTCGGCATAGATCCTGGCGCCGCGGGCGCGGGCGAGCTCGAGGTCTTCCAGCACCACGATGCCGCCGCCGCCGGAGATCACGAAGCCGTCGCGGTCCTTGTCATAGGCGCGGCTCGCGCGCTCGGGCGTGTCGTTGTACTTCGACGACATGGCGCCCATGGCGTCGAACAGCACCGAAAGCGTCCAGTCGAGCTCCTCGCCGCCGCCCGCGAACATGCGGTCGGCCTTGCCGAGCTGGATGCTCTCGACGGCGTTGCCGATGCAGTGCGCCGAGGTCGAGCAGGCCGAGCTGATCGAGTAGCTGGGGCCCTTGATCTTGTAGGCGGTCGCGAGATTGGCCGAGACGGTGCTCGACATGGCGCGCGGCACCTGGAACGGGCCAACTCTCTTGGGGCCCTTCTCCTTGGTGGTGAGGGCCGCCTGCACGATGGCGCCGGTGGTCGGCCCGCCCGAGCCCGCCACGAGCCCGGTGCGCTCGTTGGAGATCTCGTTGTCGGCGAGGCCCGCATCCGCGATCGCCTCTTTCATCGCGAGGTAGGCGTAGGCCGCGCCGTTGCCCATGAAACGCATCAGGCGGCGGTCGACCAGCTCCTCGACATTGAGCTTGAGGGTGCCCGCGATCTGGCTGCGGAAGCCGAGCTCCTTGTACTGCGGCATGAACTCGATGCCGCTCTTGCCTTCCTTCAGCGATTTGGTGACCTCGGCGGCGTTGTTGCCGATCGAGGAGACGACTCCCAGGCCCGTGACGACGACGCGCTTCATGGAGTTACGCCGCCGCTCCGGCCGGCCCGACATCCTTGGCGAGGCCCACCTTCATATCGAGCGCCTCATAGGCCGGAACGCCGTCGGCGGTCACGAAGCCGTCGGCGACGCCCAGCACCAGGCGGCGCAGGATCACGCGCTTCATGTGCACATGGTAGGTGAGCTTCTTGACCGTGGGCACGATCATGCTGGTGAGCTTGACCTCGCCCACGCCGATGGCGCGGCCGCGGCCCGGGGCCTTCATCCAGCCCAGGAAGAAGCCGGCCATCTGCCACAGCGCGTCGAGGCCGAGGCAGCCCGGCATCACCGGATCGCCCTTGAAGTGGCAGGCGAAGAACCAGAGGTCGGGCTTCACGTCGAGCTCGGCCACGATCTCGCCCTTGCCGTATTTGCCGCCCTCGTCGCTGATCTTGGTGATGCGGTCGAACATGAGCATCGGCGGCAGCGGGAGCTGCGCGTTGCCCGGACCGAACAGGCGCCCCTTGGCGCACTCGATCAGATCCTCGAAGGAATAGCTGCTCTTCTTCTCACTCACCGTTCACCGTCCGGCCGCCGCCCTGTCACGGAGCCGCCGCAGAATAAGGACGCGGGGCCGCCAGCGCAAACCACCTGCAAACCGCCCCGGGAAGGGGTTTTGGCCTTCCCTTGGCCCCGTCGGATGCCTACATATGGGATCAACCATGTCCGGCACCAGCCCCGACTATGCCGCCCGCCTGCGCGAGGCGGGTCTGCGCCCGACCCGTCAGCGGGTCGCCTTGGCGCGCGTGCTGTTCGGCGCCGGTCACAGGCATGTCACTGCGGAAAGTCTCCACGCCGAAGTCAAGGCGACGCGCATCCCGGTGGCGCTTGCCACGGTGTACAACGCGTTGAACCAGTTCCGGGATGCCGGATTGCTGCGCGAAGTCGTGGTTGCGCCCGGCCGGTCCTACTTCGACACCAATACCGGCCATCACCACCATTTCTTCGTCGAAACCGACGGCGAATTGCATGACTTTCCCTCGGACAAGGTGACCATCGCGGGCCTGCCGACGCCGCCCAAGGGCACGAAGCTGTCACGGGTCGATGTCATTGTGCGGGTGCGCCGCTAGGGCTTCTTGAGAATCGTTCGCAGAACTTAGAATCATTCTAAACTGCTTGACGCGTCCCCGGCTGGCTCCCAAAATCCGCTCCGAATTTTCAAGGAGGAGAGGATCATGGCCAATCTCAAGGGATCCAAGACTGAAGGCAATCTGAAGGCTGCGTTCGCCGGCGAAAGCCAGGCCAACCGTCGCTATCTCTACTTCGCCCAGAAGGCCGACGTGGAAGGCTACAACGACGTCGCCGTCGTCTTCCGCTCGACCGCCGAGGGCGAGACCGGCCACGCGCACGGCCATCTCGAGTTCCTCGAGGTGAGCGGCGATCCGGCGACCGGCCTGCCGATCGGCGACACGGGCAACAACCTCAAGGCCGCGATCGCGGGCGAGACGCACGAATACACCGACATGTATCCGGGCATGGCGCGCACCGCGCGCGAGGAAGGCTTCGGCGAGATCGCCGACTGGTTCGAGACTCTGGCGAAGGCGGAGAAGAGCCACGCCGGCCGCTTCCAGAAGGCCCTCGACACGATGGGCTGAGCCCCGCACCGCCTGCCAAAGGGGACCCTGCGGGGTCCCCTTTTTCGTCCCGATGCACTGAATGAAATGAGCCCCCGCCATGCGTGAAGGCAGCCTCGAAGCCCCCATCCGCCACGCCCTCGACTGGCAGACTCCCTGGTTCTGGGACGAGAAAGCGCTCGAGAAGGAAATGGAGCGCGTGTTCGAGATCTGTCACGGCTGCCGGCGCTGCTTCAATCTCTGCGATTCCTTCCCGCGCCTGTTCGACATGATCGACAACGGCCCGACGGGCGAGCTCGATGGCGTGCCGAAGGAGAAGTACGCCGCTGTCGAGCAGGCCTGCACGCTCTGCGACATGTGCTTCATGACCAAGTGCCCCTACGTGCCGCCGCACGAATGGGCGCTCGACTTCCCGCATCTCATGCTGCGCCATCGCGCGGTCCAGGCACGCAAGAACGGCGTGGAGTTCGTGGCCGACCAGCTCGCCGAGACCGATCGTTCGGGGCGCCTCGGCACCTTCGCCGCCGGACTGATCAACTGGGCGACCGACGAGGAGAACAAGCCGCTGCGCCGCACCCTCGAGAAGGTTGCGGGCATCCATCACGGCGCGCGACTGCCGAAGCAGGCCGCCGAGACCTTCGAGCTGCGCGCGGCGCGCGAGGGCGCGGAGATCAACACGGCCGCGCCCGCCTACGGCAAGCGCAAGGCGGTGCTTTACGCCACCTGCTTCGTGAACTTCCATTCGACCGACATCGGCGCGGCCACCCGCGCGGTGCTGGCGAAGAACGGCATCGCGACCGAGGTCGTGCATCCCGCCTGCTGCGGCATGCCCAAGCTCGAGCTGGGCGACATCGAGGCGACCGCGGCCGCGGCGCGCGAGGTCAGCCAGGCGTTGCTGCCCTGGGTCGACAAGGGATACGACATCGTGGCGCTGACGCCGTCCTGCGCGCTGATGCTGAAGTTCGAATGGCCGCTGATCTGCCCGAAGGATCCGGCCATCGAAAGGCTCTCGCAGGCGACGTTCGATCTCTCCGAATACGTCGTCGACATCGCCAAGAAGCACGGCCTCGCGGAAGGCCTGCAGCCGGTCGAAGGCGGCGTCTCCATGCATCTCGCCTGCCATTCGCGGGCGCAGAACATGGGGCCGAAGGGTGCGGAGATGCTGCGCCTCATTCCCAAGACGCGCGTGGCGGTCATCGAGCGCTGCAGCGGCCATGGCGGCATCTGGGGCGCGCGCACCGAGAACTTCGACATCGCGGTCAAGGTCGGCAAGCCCGCGGCACAGGCGGCCCTCAAGAACGACACGTCTCATGTCGCGTCCGAATGCCCGCTCGCGGCGGAGCACCTGATGCAGGTGATGGAGATGGAAGCGGGCGAGACCGGGCCCAAGCCGTTCCGCGCCGATCATCCGATCGAGATCCTGGCCCGCGCCTATGGATGGACGCCATGACCCAGCCGCGCAAGATCGAGCCGTCGGTGATCCTGCCGCTGGCGCAATACGCCGCCCAGCGCGCCGAGCGCCGCAAGCGCATCACCGAGATCAAGAAGAACCGGCGGCTCGAGGTCGGGCCCTTCGCGACCTTCTATTTCGAATCCTACGACACGATGCTGCACCAGGTGCAGGAGATGCTGTTCATCGAGAAGGGCGGCGACGAGCAGCTGCCCGACGAGCTCGCCGCCTACAATCCGCTGATCCCGCAGGGCAGCGAGCTGGTGGCCACCGTGATGTTCGAGATCGACGACCCGGTGCGCCGCGCCCGCGTGCTGGGCGGCCTCGGCGGCGTCGAGCACAAGGCCTTCATCCGCGTCGGCGCCGACACGATCCGTTCCGTGGCCGAGGACGACCAGGAGCGCACGCGTGAGGACGGCAAGGCCTCGTCGGTGCTGTTCATGCGCTTTCCCTTCACCGCGGCCCAGGTCGCGGCGTTCAAGGCCGGGCAGGCCGAGGTCGTCGTAGGCTTCGATCACTCCAACTACGGTCACATGGCCCTGATGCCGCCGGCCGTCCGCGAGGCCTTATCCGGCGACTTCGCCTAGAGCATATTCCGTTCGGCTGGAATCGGCCGAACGGGATACGCCGACGGTCGAGGCGCTTCGATCAAGGATGCCGCTCTGGCTACTGCCGGCGATAGACCGGTGCGAAGGGCTGAACGAAGGGAATCTGTGCGCCCGGCAATTCGCTCGGCAAGGGCGGATAGGGCGAACCCGCGCGGGCGGCTTCGATCAAGCCTTTGTCCACGGTGACCGATCCGCTCGATTTGACGATGCTCACGTCGACCAGGCGGCCATCGCGCGCGATCACCAGCCGCAAAACGACGACATCTCCCTGGTTCTGGTTCTGTTGAGCATAGCGATACTGCGCGATGCGCTGCACGACCTGCCAGAGATACTGGTCGACAATGCGCGCCTGCTCGTACTTGGTCGCCGGATTGACGAATTCCGGCGACGGTGCTGCCGCGGCACTTTGCTGTGACGGCGCGCGGCGCGGATTGGTGAGCGGCGAGGGCGCGAGTTGCTGCGGTGCCGCCGGTGGCGGTGGCGCGACATGCGCCTGCTGGTGCTGGACTGGTGGCGGCGGCGGCGCGGGCTTGGCGACTTCGGCCGGGGCCTTGGCAGGGGCGGCCGGGGCCTGAAGCGAGGGCAGGATCTGCTCGGACTCCTTGGGCCGGGGCGGTGCCGGCGGAGTGGGCTTTTCCTGAGGCTTGGCTTCCTCGGGCTTTGCCTCTTCGGCCTTCGCCTCCGCCTTTTTCGTTTCAGCCTGTGGCGGCTCGCTCTTCTCCTCGGGCTTGGCCTCGGGTTTGGTCTCGGGTTTGGTCTCGGGCGGCGGCTGTGGCGGCTCCTTCGGCTTCTCCGTCGTCGTCGCAGGCGGCGGCAGGACGCGCAACGAGCTCTCCGGTCCCACTTGTTTCGGCGCCGGCGGCGGCAGCGCGGGCGGAGGTGTCTGCACCGCCGCTTGCGGAGCCGGGCTCGGCGTGGGCGTGGGCGCCGGAGTCGGCGCGGGCTCGGGCGGCTTGACCTCCGGCGCCGGTGGCTTCTCGAACGTGACCTCGATCGGCTCGACCTCTATGTCGTGCTGATTGAGCGGCGATACCAGCCACAGGGCGACCGCCATGAGGATGTGCAGCAGCACCGCCATGGCTGCCGCGGTGAGCGACATGTGGTCGAAACGGTTGTAGGTGGCGCTGACGGCGTAGGTGGTCACGGCGGCTTCGTTCTAAGGCCCGAGGAGCGGCGCCGGAAGGGCCCTAATTTATGGGCTCGGCCTTGTAGACGCCCCAAAAGTCGGTGCGCTCCAGCCAGCCGCTCACGCCCTGTGCGGTCACCCGGCACCAATCGCCCTGGCAGGAGCGGATTTCGCCGGTGACCTCGGGCTCGAGCTTGGCGACGACTTCGGCCGAAAGGGTCGGAGTGCGGTGCAGGCTGACCGGCTTGGACGGGATGATGAAGCTGCGCTTGCCGGTCAGCAGCGCCTGGTAGACCCAGCCGCTCGCCCCCTGCCAATCGCGGATTTTTCGCCAATTCTCGAACTCGGCGACGATCTCGACCGGCATGCCCTTGCGCTTGAACACCCAGTCGACCGGGTAGCGTGCGCCCGGGCCGGTGCGGACATTGACCTCGTCCGACTTGAGCGAGGCAAAACGGGGGATGGGCAGGCCCGATCCGCGATAGATGGCTGGATTGCCGGGAGGCTCGGTGGCGCGCGAGGGCAGCGAAATGGCGGGAAGCAGGATCAGGGTCACCGAAGTCGCCAGAATCGCCGATCGAATTCGCATCGGCGCCACCATAGCTCAAATATCAGCATCACGCGACAAGTAGTTGAAAAACGGTCTCTTTCCGGGATTGTATGCAGTCGCCGCGCGCGCTGGACAAGGCCTTGGCGGACTTGCTAAGCGGGCTCTATGCCGCCTGGATCAAAGAAAAAGCCGCTGGTGATCGTCACCCGCAAGCTCCCCGACGCGATCGAGACGCGGCTGATGGAACTCTTCGACACGCGGCTGAACGCGACCGACAAGCCGATGACCGCGGCGGCCCTGGTCGAGGCGGTGAAGACGGCCGACGTGCTGGTGCCCACCGTCACCGATCGCATCGACAGCCGCACGCTCTCGCAGGCCGGCCCGCGGCTCAGGCTCATCGCCTCGTTCGGCACGGGCGTCGACCACATCGATCTCGACACGGCGCGGCAACGCGGCATCACCGTCACCAACACGCCGGGCGTGCTGACCGACGATACGGCCGACATGACGATGGCGCTGGTGCTCGCCACCGCGCGCCGCATGGGCGCGGGCGAGCGGCTGGTGCGCGAGGGCAAATGGACGGGCTGGAGCCCGACCTCGATGCTGGGCGCGCGGCTGCGCGGCAAGCGCATGGGCATCGTCGGCATGGGCCGCATCGGCCAGGCGCTGGCCGAGCGCGCGAAGGGCTTCGGCCTCGCCATCCACTACCACAATCGCAAGAAGCTCCATCCCGAGATCGAGCGCGGGCTGGACGCGACCTACTGGGAGAGCCTCGACCAGATGCTGGCGCGCATGGACATCGTGTCCGTGAACTGTCCGCACACGCCCGCGACCTACCACCTTCTCTCGGCGCGGCGGCTGAAGTTGATGAAGCCCACGGCGATCATCGTCAACACCGCGCGCGGCGAGGTGATCGACGAGAATGCGCTGGTGCGCATGCTGCGCGCGGGCGAGCTCGCGGGTGCCGGCCTCGACGTCTACGAGCACGAGCCGCAGGTGAACCCCAAGCTGCTCGAGCTCGAGAGCGTCGTGCTCCTGCCGCACATGGGCTCCGCCACGCTCGAGGGCCGCATCGAGATGGGCGAGAAGGTGCTGATCAACATCAAGACCTTCGCCGACGGTCACAAGCCGCCGGACCGGGTGCTGGCTACCATGTTCTAGATCTTCCTCCCCGTTCAAATGGGGAGGAAAGCGATCACTTCTCCTTCGGCCCTTCGATCAGCCGTTGCGGCTCTTCCAGCAGCACGTCGCGCGTCGCCCGGCCGACCTGCGCGCCGATCAGGATGGTGAGCGCGGTCCAGTACATCCAGACCATGATCGCGGCGAAGCCCGCGGTGGCGCCGAAGGCCGAGGTGAGCTTGGTGACCTCGAAGTAGTAGACCAGCGCGTGATTGCCGGCGAGGAACAGGACCGCATTGACCGCGCCCGACACCAGCGCGAAGCGCCACGGGATGCGCGCGTTGGGCAGCCACTTGTAGATCAGCGTGAAGAAGGCCGCGAGGATGGCGTAGTGCGTGACGGTCGAGATGGCGGGGCCGATCCATACGCCCAGCACCGGGAAGGCCTCCAGCGCGCCCTTGTAGACCGAGAGCGTCACCGAGCTCAGGATCACGGCGATCAGCAGCACGCCCAGCAGGATCATCATCAAGAGCGCCACCAGGCGCGATTTGATGGTGGCGAGCACGACATGCAGCTGCTTCGTGTTCTTGCCGCGCCAGATCACGTCGAAGGCGTCGTCCAGCTCAACGAAGACGCGGCTGCCCGTGTAGAGCAGCACCAGAAGGCCCGCGAGCGCCGCGATGCCGCGGCCGCGGAACAGATCCTCCGAGGCGAAGCGCTGGATGCTCCTGAGATGCTGCGGCTCGACGACCGTGCCCAGCGCGTTCAGCAGCGCCTGCTGGGCCATCAGCTTGCCGACGAACGGCTCGGCGACGGCGACGGTGAAGATCATGATCGGGCCCAGTGCGAACATGGTGTAGAAGGCCATCGCCGCCGCCGCCGTCGAGAGGCGGTTGGCGAAGAAGCCGTCGACCACGATCAGCGTGATCTGCCAGAGTTTCTCGACCAGCGTCATGCCTTCGGTACTTTCGGAAGACGAGCTGGTCACGTGCGGCTTTCCGTCAAAGGCCGCGCAAGCCCGCCGCGATCAGCATGACCGAGGCGGCCACGGTCACCACGGTGGTGCCGACGGCGCCCACGATCCGGCCGCGGCTGACATAGCCCAGCATCCCGCCGGCGTGGAGCAGGCGGAAGACCAGCAGCAGGACCGACAGGATCATGACCGCCCGCTCGCCATAGGGCCCGTGTGCCACGTAGATCAGCAACAGGCAGAACGGCGCGGTCTCGACCAGGTTGCCGTGCGTGCGGATCAGCGCCGTCATCTCGGGATCGCCGCCGTCGCCCAGGGAGATCTTCTTGGCGGTCCGCATGCGCCCGATCAGGATGACCAGCACCGCGATCATGAGCCCCAATAGCCCGGCACATATGAAGAAAACCGTCATCGCCGCACCCCCTCGATTCGGCGCCATAGTAGGACCATATTGAGACACGGCAAATTCCAGAGGAGGGCGTGCCATGTGGCAAATGCTGCGCAAGAAAGCCGAGATGCCGACGGCCGACCGGGCCCTGCCGGGCCGCCCGGCGCGTCCCTTCGACGTGCCTGCCGAGCATTTCGTGAACCACAACCGCATCCAGGCGCCGTTCCCGGCCGGGCTGGAGCAGGCCATGTTCGGCCTGGGCTGCTTCTGGGGCGCCGAGCGCATGTTCTGGAAGGCGCCGGGCGTCTATGCGACGGCGGTCGGCTATGCCGCGGGCTTCACGCCCAATCCGACCTACGAGGAAGTCTGCTCGGGCTACACCGGCCACAACGAGGTGGTGTCGGTATGGTTCGATCCGAAGAAGACCTCCTACGAGGCGCTGCTCAAGGTCTTCTGGGAAGGCCATGACCCGACGCAGGGCATGCGCCAGGGCAACGACGTCGGCACGCAGTACCGCTCCGGCATCTACACCTTCTCGGCCGAGCAGAAGAAGAAGGCCGAAGCGTCGAGGGCGATGTTCCAGAAGGAGCTCGCCCGCAGCGGCCTCGGTGAGATCACGACCGAGATCCTCGACGCGCCGACGTTCTACTACGCCGAGGACTATCACCAGCAGTATCTCGCCAAGAATCCCAACGGCTATTGCGGCCTGGGCGGCACCGGCGTGAGCTGCCCGATCGGATTAGGCGTCGCGGCGGAGTAGCCTGCCGCCAGCCACGAACAGCGCGTCAACGACGCGCACGTCGCCTGATCCCTTGCGGATCAGGACCGGATTTAGATCGCACTCAGGCAGGACATCGCACAAGTCAGCGGCAAGCGCCGACAGGCTCGTGACCAGTCGAGCCAGCGGCTTGATATCCGTGTTGGGAACGAGGTTGCGATAACCACCGAGCGTCTTTCCGAGCCGCGTACTCGCCACCAGCGTTTCCGCCTCGGCCACCGTCACAGGGCTGAGGCTCAGTGCCTTGTCCGCCTCGAGTTCGACCAGCACGCCGCCCGTTCCGACGATGGTCAGCGCGCCATAGGGCGGTGCCGCCTGGTAGCCCACCATGGCCTGCAGGCAATCGACCAACTCTTCCTGCAATTCGTAGCCGTCGATGACGGCGCCCGGAACTCTCTCCCGCACGTTGCGCTCGATCAGCGCCACAGCGGCACGCAACTCTTGCTCATCGCGGATGCCGAGCTGGACGGCCCCTACGTCGGAGCGGTGCGGCACGTCCGCTGATGCCACCTTCACCACCAGCGGGTAGCCGATGTCGGTGGCGGCTGCGACGGCTTCGGCCGCCGAGCGAACCAGCGCCGACTTGACGATGGGAATGCCGTAACTTTCAAGCAGGCGGTTCGACAGGGGCCGGGCGAGTGGACCGCTCAAGCCGGCAAGCTCCGCCCGGAGACTTGTTCGATCCGGCGACAACCTGGCGTCGGCGAGGCGACGCGGATCCGGCTGACGCCCGCTCCAGGCGCGCATGGCTTTCACGGCAGCGAGGCCCGGCCACAAGCCGCGCAACGCGGGGATGCCGGTGCCGTCGAGACAGGCGAGCAGTTGCTCACTCATGATCTCGGCCGTGGGTGAGATCACTACCACCGGCTTGTCGATGGCGCGGCCGAGTTCGGCAACCGTGCCGAGATGGCCCGTGTAATTGCGATGACTGCTGGCCGGCAGCGACGCCTGCATGTCTTGCAGGATGACGCCAATGCCGACTTCCTCGGCCGTCATGACGGCGGTGAGGCCGGTAAGGGCAGCGCCCGGCGCGCGACCGACGCTTTGGCCGATATCGACGGGGTTTTGTCCTGGCAGGCCGGGCAGCGCGTCGCGCACCTTGGCGGCAGTCGCCTCGGAAAAGACGGCCAACGGCGTGTCGATCTCGGCGCAGATATCGCAGGCCAGCGCCGTTTCTCCGCCGGAGATCCCCATCAGGGCGATCTGTCCGCGACCCGGCCGCTTGTCGACGACGGCAAAGGCCTCGAGCGTGGCGATCAGCTCTTCGTAGTCGCCGACCACCGGGATGCCGTAGCGCCGGACGAAGCCCGCGAAGGCATCGTCGTTGCGAATCAGCGCGCCTGTGTGGGCGAGTGTCGCGCGCGCGCCAATGGTGGAGCGACCGACCTTCAGCATGACCAGCGACTTGCCGGCGGCGTGGACACGGTCGACCGCGTCGGCGAAGCGGTCGGCATCCTGGATCGATTCCAGGATCAGGCCGATCACCGACGTCTCGGCGTCCGAGGCGAACCAATTCAAATAGTCCGCACCGGTGACACGGAACTCGCTGCCGATGGTGACGATCTTGGAGAAGCCGGCCGTGCTGGAGTTGATCACCGAGATCGCCGCCGACCCCGACTGCGCGATCAGCGCCACCGGCCCCTTCTTGACCCTCGAGGTGATGCCGCCGGTATAGATCGGCGTCGCATCCGAGAGATTGATCAGCCCCATGCAATTGGGCCCATGCATCAGGATGCGGCTTTCATTGACCAGCTGGCGGAGCTCGGCCTCCTGGTCCGGCGAGAAGCCCGCGGTATTGACGATGGCGGCACGCACGCCACGCCGATCGAGCCGGCGGACCGCATCGGCAACGCCCGCCGCCGGCACCGACGCCAGCGCCACGTCGACGCCGTCGGGCAGCGCCTCGATCGAGGAAACCGCCGCACGGCCGGCGATCTCGCTCGCCTCGCCATGCACCGGGATGACCGCGCCGGCGAAGCCGTAGTTGGCGAGATTGTCGAGCGCGACGTTGCCGAGCGTCTGGCGCCTGGGTGACGCGCCGATCACCGCGATGATCCGCGGCCGGATCAGCGCGTCCATGAGACTATCCATGCTGCTGTCTTCCGCCGCGGCCTACTTCTTCACCCAGACGCTCGCCATGCTGGGATTGCCGTTGAAGGCGAGGTCCATCTCCTCCTCGATGCCGCCGAAGCGGCTCGAGATGGCGAAGAACTTCTTGGCGTTGGTGAGCGTCAGGTGCGGCATGTCGCGGGCGATGATTTCCTCGTATTTCTTGTACCATTGCCGGCGCTCCTCGGTCGGCACTGCGGCCGCCTTGGCGGCGATCTCGTCGAGCTCGGGATTGCAGTAGCCGGTCGGATTGACGTACGGCACGTTGGTCTTGTTGCACAGGAACGAGCGGTCGACGCCGAACAGCGGATCGGTGCGCGCCGTCAGTGACACCATCGAGACGTCGTAGTCGCGGTCCTTGAAGACCTTGTTGGTCCACAGCTGGCCCTCGAGCATGTCGAGCTTGGTGTCGACGCCGATGGCCCGCCAGTTGGCGGCGATCAGCTGCACCGCGGGCTCCGCATAGAAGGCGTCGGCATTGACCGCGGTCGTGAACTCCAAGGTGAAGCGCTTGCCGTCCTTGAGCGGGAAGCCCGCCTCGTCGAGCATCTTGCCCGCCTTCACCGGGTCGTAGGCGAACTGCTTGTTATAGTCGACAGAAGAATCGGTGAGGCTGGTGAACTGCTCGGGGATGGCGTTCATCGCCGGGAAGGCCAGGCCCTGATAGACGTCCTTTGAAATGCGTTCGCGGTCGATCGCGACCAGCAGCGCCTGACGCACTAGCGCCTTGGCAAGCGTCGGCCGCGCGGTGTTCATGTCGAGCGACAGGCGCTCGGCCGCGTTGACCTTGACCTCGTGCACCTCGAAGGCACCCTTGGCCTTGGCCTGCTCGATGGTGCGGCCGATCTGCGGCAGCGCCGGCCGCAGCACGTCGATCTCGCCGCGGTAGAGCGCGTTCTGCTGCTGCTGCACGTTGGGGATGAACACCGCGACCACCGAATCGAGATAGGGCTTCGGCTGGTCCCAATAGTTGGGATTGCGCTCGAAGGTAATGCCGCGGCCCTCCTCCCAGTTGACGAAGCGGAACGGCCCCAGGCCGACCGGCGCGCGATTGGCGGGGTTGGTCGGGATGTCGGTGCCCTCGTAGATGTGCTTGGGCATCAGCGGGAAGACTTCCTTGTCGAAGCCTTCCAGTGCCGCCGATTGCGGCTCCTTCAGATGAACGATGAAGGTGTTGGCGTCCGGCGTCTCGACGCGATCGACGTTGGGCAGGATCTTGACCAGGTAGGTATTGTACTTGCCGAACGAATTGAGCGTGAAGGCGACGTCCTCGGAAGAGAACGGCTTGCCGTCCGACCATTTGAGGTTGGGCCGGAGATGAAAGGTATAGACCTTGCCGTCGCTCGATATGTCCCAGGAGCTCGCGATCTGCGGCTTCTTCTTGCCGGTGCGGTCGTACTTGAAGAGCCCGTCGGCCCACAGGTCGGCGATGATCAGCGGCGTCACCGCCGAGGTGAGCTGGGTGTTGAGGCTGGAGCCTGCGACGCTGACGCCGATGACGGCCGTGCCGCCGCGCTTGGGCATCGCCTGGGCATGGGCCGGCTCGGAATTGCCGCCCGCCAGCGCCAGCGAACAGGCCGCTGCCATGCACCACGTGATAATGCCCCTCATTGCCCCAACCCTCCTCAATTCGACTCAGGATATTGGCGCAGGAGCGGAGACGCCGTCCATGGCGGTTCGTCGCGCACGGGCGAGTCGCGGTTCGGCCACCAGTTTCGCCGCCAGCAGCGAGCGCGTGTAGTCGCTCGCCGGGTTGCCCAGCACCTGCTGGGCGGGGCCCGCTTCCACGATGCGGCCGAGATACATCACGATCACACGGTCGGCGATCGCATCGACGACATTGAGATCGTGGCTGATCAGCACCAGGCCAAGCCTGCGGCTGGCCTTCAGGCTGAGCAGCAGGTCGAGGATCTGCGCCTGCACCGACATGTCGAGGCTCGACAAGGGCTCGTCGGCGATGATCAGGCGTGGCCGCACCGCCATCGCCCTCGCGATCGCGATGCGCTGCTGCTGGCCCCCCGACAGCTGGTGCGGATAGCGGTCGCGGAACTGCGCCGCATCGAGGCCGACCGATGCGAGAAGACCGGCGATTTCGGCAGCCATCGTGTCGTGCGTGGCGAGCTTGTGGTGGCGGAGCACATGAGACAGTGTGGTGTCGACCCGCATGCGCGGATTGAGCGACGATGCCGGGTCCTGGAACACCGGCTGCACGGCCTTGCGGAATTGGGCCCAGTCGGCCGCGCCGAAAGCATCGACCGGCCGGCCGTCGTAGCTGACCACACCCGCCGTCGGCTTGGTCAGGCCGAGCAGGATGCGGGCGAGCGTGCTCTTGCCGGAGCCCGACTCGCCCACGATCGCCAGCGTCTCGCCTTCGTTGACCTCGAGATCGACCTCGTCGACCGCGCGCTTGGTCCCGCCACCGCCGCCCAGCCAGCCGCGGCCGCCGAAGCTCTTGGCGATCCCGCGCGCAGAAAGGATCGGCACACTCATGCGGCCCCCGTTCCCAGCGCCCTGGACTGGTGCAGCTTGCGCGCGGCGGCGAGCAGGCTCGCGGTGTAGGCGTGCTGCGGCGCCTCGAACAGGGCGAACACGTCGGCCGCCTCGACGATCTTGCCGCCGTTCATCACATAGACCCGGTCGCACAGCTCGGCGACCATGCCCAGATCGTGGGTGATGATCAGCATGGCGAGGCCACGTTCCTTGTTCAGCCGGCGCAGGGTCTGGATCACCTGGTACTGCACCGTGGCGTCGAGCGCCGTGGTCGGCTCGTCGGCGACCAGGATCTGCGGATCGGGCGCCAGCGCCATGGCGATCAGCACGCGCTGGCGCATGCCTCCCGACAGCTCGTGCGGGTAGAGCCGCAGGATGCGGTCGGCATCGTCGAGCCCGACCTGGCGTAACAACTCGAGGGACCTCGCGCGCACGGCCTGCCGGTCCGGCAGATGGCGCAGCGCCTCGCCAAGCTGGCGATCGATACGCAGGGTCGGGTTGAGATAGGACAGCGGGTCCTGGAACACCATCGACATCCCGCGATGGCGACGCAGCGCGCGAAGCCGCTCGGGCGCCATGGCGAGCACGTCCTCGCCGCAGAAGCGCACCGCGCCCGACAGCTCGGCGATCGCCACGTTGGGCAGCAGGCGTGTCATCGCCCGCCCCAGGGTGCTCTTGCCCGAGCCCGATTCGCCCACGATGCCGACGCACTGGCCCGGCTCGACATCGAGATCGACGCCGTCGACCGCCTTGACGATGCGGCCGTGCGCCTTGAGATGCACCTTGACGTCGCGGGCGCTGAGCAGCGGATCGGCCATATGCGCCTCAGCCTTCGAGCTTCGGCGCGACGTTGGCCGATGCGCGCGGGTTGAACATTTCGGTGACACCGTCGGCGAACAGGTTGAAGCCCAGCACGGCAATGGCGATCGCCATGCCGGGAAACACGCTCATCCACCAGGCGGGGTCGAGATACTCCTGGCCGCGGTTCAGCATCTCGCCCCAGCTCGGCCGCGTCGGATCGGCGAGGCCCAGGAAGCCGAGGCCGGCCTCGATCAGGATCGCCGTGCTGGCGTCGAGCGCCACCTGCACGATCACCACCGGCACGGCGTTGGGCAGGATCTCGCGGAAGATCATGTGGAAGGTCGGCAGGCCCGCCGCCCGCGCGGCCAGGACGAACTCGCGTTCCGACAGGGTGATGAACTGGCCGTACATCAGGCGCGCCTCGATCGGCCAGATCGCGAGGGCGACGGCGGCGACCTGCAGCCAGAAGCTCGCCCCCATCAGCGCCACGGTGAACAGCACGATGATGATCGCCGGCAGCGTATGGAACAGGTCGGTGATGCGCAGCAGCACGGCGGCCAGGGGCCCGCGGAAATAGCCGGCCAGCGCGCCCATCGTGCCGCCGATCAGGAACGCCATGGCGGCAGCCGAGAAGCCGATGGTGAGCGAGGAGCGGCCGGCATAGAGCAGGATCGAGCGCACGTCGCGGCCGATGCTGTCGGTGCCGAGCGGATAGGCCCATGACGGCGGCTGCAGCGACGGCAAGCCGACATCCAGCGGTCCCGTCGTCGCGAACAGAGGCGCGAAGATCGACAGCAGCGAAATCGCGACCAGGATGACTGCGCCCGTGCCGCCGAAGCGGGTGGCGAACAGGCGGCGTACAAGATCGAGAGACATTGTCTGCCGATCAGTGCTTGGCCGACCCGATGCGCACGCGCGGATCGAGCCAGGCGTAGAGAAGGTCGACGACGATGTTCATGACGACCACCGAACAGGCGACCACCAGCACCACACCCACGATCACCTGCCTGTCGCGCGCGCGCACCGCCTCGACCATCAGCGAACCCATGCCGGGATAGGAGAAGACCGTCTCGAGCAGGACGGCGCCGCCCATGGCGGTGCCGAACGAATAGCCCATCACCGTGATCACCGGCAGGATCGAGTTGCGGATCACGTGGCCGGAGATGATCTCACGCCGCGACAGGCCCTTTTGCCGCGCCGTGACGATGTAGCCCTGCTCCAGCGTCTCGGAGACGCTGGCCCGCATGAAGCGGGCGGCGCGCGTCATTTCGAGAATGGTGTAGGTGGCGACCGGCAGCACCATGTACGTCGCGCGCTCGAGCAGCCAGTCGATGCCCGACGCGCGCGAAATCATCGGCCCCATGCCCTGGGTCGGCAGCCAGCCGAAATGGATCGAGAACAGCAGGACCAGGAGCTGGCCGACCCAGAAGGTCGGCATGGCGTAGCCGATCAACACGAGGGCCGACCACGCGCGGTCGACGCCGCGATGCGGCGTGATCGCCGAATGAATGCCGATCGACACGCCGATCGCGATGCCGAAGGCGTAGCCGGTGCCGGCGAGCAGCAAGGTGCGCGGAAGGCGCTCGGCCAGAATGTCGAACACCGGCCGGCGGTAGTTGATCGAGTAACCGAGGTCGCCGTGCAGAATGCCCGACAGGTAGCTCAGCAGGCGCTCGAAGAACGGTTCGTTGAGATGGAAGCGCTGCTCGAGCGAGGCGCGCAGCGCCGGCGGCACCGGCATGTCGCCGACCATCGCCTGGACCGGATCGCCGGGAATGAGCTGGAGCAGGCAGAAGATCGCGATGACGACGCCCAGCACGAGCAGCAGCGCCTGTGCCAGGTGTCCCATGGTGTATCGCAGCATCAGCCCAGATCCCTCGGTCGTTCGCATCGCGACGACGCGCCCTTCGCGCAACGCATCATAGGGTCATGCAATTGCCAAACCAAATCTCCCGCGACATAAGAAGTCGAACTGCCGAAGGAGATGCGCAAGTGGTGAGGAAGGTCATCGATCTGGAGTGCCTGTTGCCCGCGGATGAGCAGGGAAAGCCCCGGCAGTATCATGAGCAGGCGTCGCATCGCATCGGCTACGGCGATCCCGAGCTCCTCGAGCCGCGCCCCGGCTACGGCTTCGATAACTACAGGAACATCTTCCGCAAGCGCGTCGATCCCTCGAAGCCCGCGGAAGGCGAGAAGAAGAGCAAGCCCAAGGGCCAGTCGATCAAGGAGTTCGTCGCCGAGCTCGATCGCGAAGGCGCCGCGGTCTCCGTGATCGGTCGCGTCGACAACTACGTGCTGGCCGACGTCGTGGCGGAGTTCCCCGATCGTTTCTTCGCGCTGGCGTCGATCAGCCCGTTCGACGGCATGCGCGGCGTGCGCGAGTTCGAGCATCTCATCAAGGAGCGCAAGCTGAACGGGCTCCGCGTCGCGGCGCTCTACAACAATCTTGCCGCCAGCGACCGCCGCTACTATCCGCTCTATGCCAAATGCGTCGAGCTCGACGTGCCGGTGCGCATCTACTCGACGATGAACTATGCCAACGACCGGCCCTACGATCTCGGCCATCCGCGCCATCTCGATCAGATCGCCATGGACTTCCCGGAGCTGCGCATCGACGCGGCGCTGAGCGGCTGGCCCTGGGTCAACGACCTGGTGGGGCTGATGCGCCGCCATCCCAACCTCTATTGCGACACCTCGGCCCACCATCCGCAATACTTCGGGGTTGCCGGTTCGGGCTGGGAAATGTTCATCCAGTTCGGCAACACGCTGTTGCAGGACAAGATCATGGTCGGCTTCTCGAAGGATTCCTTCGGCCTCACCATCCCCCAGAGCGTCGCCATGTACGAAAAACTGCCCCTCAAGGACAAGGTCATCGAGAAGTGGCTGTACGGCAACGCCAGGACGTTCCTGGGTCGCTGAACCTAAACGGGGATCGAACCCGCCGCGTAACCGAATTCCTCATCGAGTTCGGCGATTTCCTTGCGGAAGGCGATGCGCAGCACGCTCTTGGCGCTCTCGTCGAGCCATGAGCCTTCGACCGAATTCAGGCTGAACTTGCGGGCCATGTCGGGGCCCCAGCCGATCGTGTCGAACAGCGTCGTGAAGCCGTGGCCGAGATTGGTCCCGAACATCGCGGGATCGTCGGTGTTGATGGTGACGTTGAGGCCGGCCTCGACCAGCCGCCTGATGCGTTGCGGCCGGTGCGGGCGGTTGTGCAGCAGGCTGGTCCAGGCGCAGGGCGTGAAATAGAGGCCGTCCTTGCGCGCTTCCGACAGCACGTATTCCGAGGCCAGCATGTTGTAGCCGTGGTCGATGCGGTCGCAGCGCAGCACGTCGCGGCAGATCAGGTAGTTGGTCGGCGGCGCTTCCAAGGGCGTCAGGTAATCCTCGCAACAATGCGCCGTGCAGCGCAGCCCGGCCTTGCGGGCCAGCGCATAGGCCTCGGCAAAGATCGCGGGCGGGCCGACGCTCTCGTTGCCGTCGAGGCCGATGCCGACCACCAGCGGATGAGGGTGCGCGATCGCCGCCTCGACCAGCGCGACCGCCTGCGCGGGCGAATTGATCGAGCGGTCGATGCAGCAGATCAACAGCACCGAGATGCCGAAGGCCCTCTTCACCCGCGCGGCGCCATCGGCCATGCCCGCGACCATCGAGGGATAGTCGATGCCGTTGGGATAGAAGTAGTCGGGGTTGAAGAAGAACTCGACGTGCCGCAGGTTGCCGTCGCGCTTGGCGTCCTCGCAATATTCGTAGACGGCGCGGCTGAAATCCTCGGGGCGGCGCAGCACCGAGCCGGTGAGGCGCAGGATCTCGAGGAAGCCGTCGAAGTCGGGCCACTGATAGAGCGTCTCCGCCGGCCGCGGCAGGCTCAGGCCGGCGCGCTGGGCGAGCTCCGCGACCGTCGTGGCGCGCAAGGTGCCCGCGATGTGGCAATGCAGCTCCGCCTTCGGGATGCGGCGGAGATAGTCGTCGGCTACGGCCTTGGCCATCGGGTGTTCATGTCTTTTCGATATTGTAGAGCACCATCGCCGGCGATTTCAGCACGCCCTTGAGGTTCGTGCGCCACGCCGACGGCGTGGTGAACTGCGCCAGCGGCACGTAGAGCACCTGCTCGTAGGCGCGCGCCTGCAGCTCGGCCGCGATCTTCTTGCGTGCGGCCTCGTCCGTCGCCTTGGCGAACTGCAGCCGCAGCTCCTCGACCCTGGCGTCGCTCGGCCAGCCCCAGTTGCCGGCGGGCGCGCCGGTCGCGACCATGAAGGCGTTGCTGAGCGGATTGCCCTGGTCGGGCACGCTGCTGGTCGTATGGGCGATG
The DNA here is from genome assembly GCA_035501235.1 of Reyranella sp. GTDB lineage: Bacteria > Pseudomonadota > Alphaproteobacteria > Reyranellales > Reyranellaceae > Reyranella. The sequence goes on along the minus strand of DATJWN010000090.1, from coordinate 5,149 downwards.
TTCCAGCCGCCCTCGCCCGCCGACTTGGTGTTGAGGCGGCGCGTGGCGAAGGTCTGGAAATCCATCGCCTGCACGTCGACCTTGAATCCCAGGTCGACCAGCAGCTGGCGCGTCACGTTGCCCAGCGCCGCGATGCCCGGCGCATCGGTCACGTGCAGCATGACCAGCGGCTTGGCGAAATCGACATTGGCCTCCTTCAGGAGCGCCTTCGCCTTGGCGGGATCGCGCGGCGGGATGCCTTCGGTGCCGCCGTAGGGCATGGCGCAGCCGAAGATCTCGGCGCAATCGGTCGCGAACTTCGGATCGCCCGCGACCACGGCCGCGTATTGCGTGCGGTCGACGGCCAGCGCGAGCGCCTGGCGCACCTTCACCTCGTCGAACGGCGGCTGCAGGTGGTTCATGCGCATGATCGCCTGGAAGCCGAGATCGCTCACGACCTCCGCCTTGGCGCCGGACTTCGCATCGAACAGCGGCAGCAGGTCGGCCGGCACCCTCTCGAGATAGTCGACCTCGCCCTTGATGAGCGCGCTCACCTGCGTCTGCGGGTCGGGCATGCCCAGCATCTCGATCCGGCCGATCTTCGCGAGCTTGGCCCCCGAGGCCCAGACCGGCGGCTCGGCGCGCGGCGCATAGTCGGCGAACTTCTCCAGCACGATCTTCACGCCGGGCTCGAACAGGTCGGCGCGGAACTTGTAGGGGCCGGAACCCACGATCTCCTTGATCTGCTGGTTGCCCGGCGTCCGGGCGACGCGCTCGGGCATCATGAACGGCACCGGGGCGCCCAGCTTGCCGAGACTGTCGAGCACCAGCCCGTAAGGCTCCTTCAGCACCATCCTGATCGTCTTGGCGTCCGGCGCCTCCAGCGTCGCGATGAACTTGGCCAGGGTCTGGCCCATGCTGTCGCGCGTGGCCCAGCGCCGGATCGAGGCCACGCAATCGGCCGCCGTCACCGGCTGGCCGTCATGCCACTTGAGCCCCGGCCGGAGGACAAACGTGTAGGTGAGCTTGTCGCCGCTCAAGGTGTAGGTGTCGACCATCTGCGGCTTGGGCACGAAATGGTCGTCGACGGCGAACAGCGTGTCGAACACCAGGTAGCCGAAGTCGCGCGTCGTGAAGGACGTCGTGAAATGCGGGTCGAGGATGCGCGTCAGCGTCTCGGGCGCGACGCGCAGCACGGAAGCGGATTGTGCCCGGAGAGCGCCGGGCAGCGCGGCGCCGGCCAGGCCGAGCGCGATGGAAGTGCGACGGGTGATCATGGGCTTCCCGCAGCAAGCCGCATGCCAGCAACCTCAGGCGATCGCCTTCGCCAGCACGGCGACGAAGCGGTCGAGCTCGGCCTCGGTGTTGTAGACATGGACCGAGGCGCGCATGACGTTGACCAAGCCGCGGCCCTTGAGGTCGAGGCGCGAGGAGAACTGCGTCGAGACGGTGACGTTGATCTTCTCGGCGCGCAGCGCGGCCTTCAGCGCGACATGGTCGGCGCCCGCCACCGCGAAGGTGACGATCGCGCCCTTGAGCGCGCCGAGATCGGTCAGGGTCACGCCCTTCACTTTGGAAAGGCGCGCGCGCAAGCCGTCGGCCAGCGGCTTCAGGGTGGCCCAGATCGCGTCCATGCCGAGCTCGTTGGCCTGGTCGACGGCGGACTTGAGCCCGATGACGCCCGCGAAATAGCGCTCCCAGTTCTCGAAGCGCAGCGCGTTGTCGAAGGTCTTGTATTCGTTGTCGTCCGTCCATTTGGCGGCGTGATTGTCGAGGAAGATCGGCTCGATCGAGCCCGTCGTCTTCTGCCGCGCATAGAGGAAGCCCGTGCCGCGCGGACCGCGCAGGTATTTGCGGCCGGTCGCCGACAGGAAATCGCAGCCGAGGCGATTCACGTCGACCGGCAGCTGGCCGACCGACTGGCAGGCGTCGAGCAGGTACATCACGCCCGCCTGGTTGGCGATCCTGCCCACGGTTTCGGCGGGCTGCACCAGCCCGCCCTGCGTCGGGATGTGCGAGATCGAGATCAGCTTGGTGCGCCTGTCGATCGCGCGCTCCAGCGCCGCGACATCGATCTGGCCGCTATTGTCGTCGGGCACGACCACGATCTCGACGCCGCTCTTCCTGGCCATCTGCAGGTAGGAGATGTAGTTCGACGAATATTCGCTGACGCAGGTCAGGATCTTGTCGCCCGGCTCGAAGTCGAGCGAGTAGAAGGCGAGGTCCCAGGCGCGCGTGGCGTTCTCGATGAAGGCGATTTCGCCCGCCTCCGCGCCGATCAGCCGGGCGACCGAGGGATAGAAGCCGTTCAGCGCGTCGCGATTGGCGTCGGCCGCCTCGTAGCCGCCGATCTCGCCTTCGAGCCGGAGGTGGCCCAGCGTCGCGTCGAGCGTGCGCCGGCTCTGCAGGGCGGCCCCCGCGGCGTTGAGGTGCAGGACGTTGGAGCAGCCGGGCGTTTCGGCCCGGAGCCGCGCGAGATCGAGGGTCATGCCCGCGAGTTTAGCTCAGCTTCAGCAGCCTCGGCAGCCAGAGCGACAGGTCGGGGATGTAGGTCACCAGCATCAGCACGCCGAACATCACGCCGTAGAACGGCCAGATGCGGCGCATGACCTCCTCGATGGTCACCTTGCCCACCGCACAGCCCACGAACAGGATCGCGCCGACCGGCGGATGGCAGAGGCCGATGCCCAGGTTCAGCATCATGATCATGCCGAAATGCACCGGGTTCACGCCGAAGTTCATCATCACCGGCATCAGGATGGGCGTCGCGATCAGGATCGAGGGCGCCATGTCGACCAGGCAGCCCATGATCAGCAGCAGGATGTTGATCAGGAACAGCAGCACGTACTTGTCGCTGGTGATGCTGAGGAAGAAGGCCGTGATGGCGGCCGGCATCTGCGTCAGCGCCATGATGTAGCCGACGCTGGAGGCGCAGGCGATCAGGGTCATCACCATGGCCACCGTGCGGAGCGTGCGATGGATCAGCGCCGGCAGGTCGCGCCACTTGTAGTCGCGATAGACGAACATCGTCACCAGGAACGACCACAGACAAGCGACGGCGCCCGCCTCGATGGCGGTGAACACGCCCCACAGGATGCCGCCCAGGATGATCACCAGGGTGAACAGGCCCCACAGCGCCTCGGCGCACATCCGGCCCGCGTCGCGCGCCGGCATGGCGACGCCGCGCGGATGGCCGTCGCGATAGGCGATCACCAGGCACAGCACGATCAGGGAGAAGCCGAGCAGCAGGCCGGGCACGACGCCCGCCATGAACAGCGTGATGATCGAGATCGAGCCGCCGGTCGCCAGCGAGAAGATCACCGCATTGTGGCTGGGCGGCACCAGCAGCGCCTGCACCGAGGCGGTGATGGTGACGTTGGTGGCGAAGACGCGCGGGAAGCCCGCCTTCTCCATCTGCGGGATCATCACCGAGCCCACGGCCGAGGTGTCGGCGACGGCCGAGCCCGAGATGCCGCTCAGGAACGTCGTCGCCAGCACGTTCACGATCGAGAGGCCGCCGCGCACCCGGGTGAAGCCCACCAGCACGTCGGCGAAGGCCACCATGCGCCGCGCCATGCCGCCTTCGGCCATGATGGCGCCAGCCAGCACGAAGAAGGGGATGGTGAGCATGGAGACCTTGCTCACCCCGTCGGAGATCTTGAGCATCACGGCTTCGAGCGGGATGCCGACCGACCAGGCGCCGGCGATCGCGGCCAGCGCCAGCGAATAGGCGATCGGCACGCCGATCAGGAAGCAGACGAACATGGTGGTCAGCAGGACCGCGATATCCATCAGTGCGCGCCCTGCGTCTCGCCCACCGGCACGGGAGGCGGGCCGATCAAGAGCCGCTCGATCACGAACAGCAACAGGAACACGCCGCCCACCGGGATCGGCAGGTAGGTGACGCCGACCGACAGGAAGGGAAAGTCGCCGATCGTGTTGTGCCAGGTCGTTTCCACCAGCCCCGCGCCGTAGATCGCCATGAAGACGGCCATGGCGCCGACCACGAGCTGGCTCAAGGTCGCGCAGAGCCTCTGGCCGAGCGGCGGCAACAGCCCCGCGAAATAGCCGATGTTCATGTGCTGGCCGCGCCTATAGCAGGCCGCGGCGCCGATGAAGGTCAGCATGATGGTGAGCAGCACGGCGGTGGGCTCGGGCCACGAGGCCGCGCTGTTCAGCACGTAGCGCGTGAACACCGCCCAGGGGATCACCGCCGAGATCAGGACGAACGCCGCGCCCGCCACCACGACGCAGAGGAGATAAAGCCCATCCATCGCCCGCCGCAGAGCGGCGGCCATCTAGGCCACCGCCTGGATGCGCTTCACCATGTCGGCGTATTTGGGGCCGTACTTGTCCCACACGGGCTTGACCGCGTCCTGGAACGGCTTCTTGTCGGCGACCTCGACGATCTCGACGCCGCCCGCGCGCGCCTTGTCCATGGCCTGCTTCTCGTACTGGTCCCACAGCACGCGCTCTTCCTGCTGCGCCTCGGCCGAGACCTTCATGACCAGCGCCTGCTCGTCGGGCTTCAGCGCCGTCCAGGTCTTCTTGGAGAGCACCAGCATCTCGGGCACGATCAGGTGCTCGGTGAGCGTGTAGTGCTTGGCCACCGTGTAGTGGTTGTCGAACACGAAGCTCGGCGGGTTGTTCTCCGCGCCGTCGATCACGCCGGTCTGCAGCGCGTTGAACACCTGGTCGTAGCCCATGGCGACGCCGTTGCCGCCCAGCGCGTTCATCATCTCGACGAACATCGGGTTGCCGATGACGCGGAACTTCAGCCCCTTGAGGTCGGCCAGCACCTTGATGGTCTTCTTGGTGTTGTAGAGGCTGCGCGCGCCCGCATCCATCCAGCACAGGCCCACCAGGTTGGCATTGGCGTTGTTCGTCACCTTGTCGAGCAGCTCCTTGCCGATGGCGCCGTCGATCACCTTGCGCATCTGCGCGGTATTGCGGAACAGGAAGGGCAGGTTGACCACGTTCAGATCGTCGATCACCGGCCCCAGCGTGCCGACCGAGACGCGCGCCAGCTGGATGGCGCCGAGCTGCGCCTGCTCGATCGCCTCCTTCTCGCCGCCGAGCTGCATGGAGGCGAACATCTGCACCGAGATCCGGCCGTTCGTGGCGGCCGAGAGCTTCTTGCCCATCGACTCGACGGCGGCGACCGTGGGAT
>DATJWN010000089.1:0-15052 GCA_035501235.1 Reyranella sp. | reverse complement strand
CGCGAGCGGCTGTTGCCTGGACGGCTTCGCCTTGTCGAGCTTCGCCGCGATCGACTCAGCGTCGGGATTGGTCTCGCGCACGGAGTTGAGCTTGGGCCCGCCACGATCATAGGCCTCGATACGCGCGAGATACGCCTTGGTGAGCGCGCTCGAGGTTGTGGCGCCTTTGCCGAGTGCCTCCAGCACTTCCGCGAGCGAGGCGTTTTCGACGGGAACGGTCATCTGCTGTGCCTCCGCTTGTCCCGCCGAAGCGACCCCCAGCGCCAGAGGAAGCAGGGCAATGTCGCGGCGGGTCGGGTTGGTCATGGTCCTCAAACCGGCATGGTGCGCTTCTGATGCGCGCGGCCGACCGTGGCTGTTTCGGGATTGTGGCCTGAGATCACGCGCACGCCCTCATCAAGACGCTGTGCGATGTTCTCCGGTGTGGCGCCTTCGAGGAAGGCGAGCTTGTTCTTCCTGCAGGCCGCGAAGACCTTGGCGCGCGCCGCTTCCATTTCGGGCGGATAGGGGCGACGCTGCAGGCTGGTGTAGCCGAGCGACAGGCCGAGATCGCCCGGTCCCAGCTCGGCGAATCCGAGGCCCGGCACGGCCAGGATCTCCTCGCAATGCTCGACGCCCTTGGGGCTCTCGATCTTCACGCCGAGCAGCAGCTCGCCCTTTGGATTGAGCGGCCAGGGCTCGGCGCGCTCGAAATACTGAAGCTGGTCGAGGCCCCAGATCGGCGCGGCGGTCGGCTCCGAGCCGCGGCCGCGCGAGCCCACACCGAGCTTGTCGGCGCCTGCCTTGTGATGCGGGAAGCGGCAGGCGCGCACGAACTCCTTCACGGCATCGGCCGTCTCGGCCTGGCACAGCAGGATGCCGTGGACGCCGCGCGCGAGCAGCTGGCGGAACTGCCAGGCGTTGAAGGCGACGTTCTGGCCGTCGGTGCCGTTGACCGGCGGCTCGACGATGATGGCGGGCGTGAGATGGCCGGAGTTGGTGGGTCCGCCTTCGATCAGGCCGCGCATGTAGTTCTCGAGGCCGGTCATGTCGAAGGCGCCGTGCTCCATGCCGACATTGATGTAGTCGGCCCAGGTCTTGGCGTCCTTGCGTCCCTGCTCGCGGGTCAGCACGTGGCCGGTATGCGGGCCGTCGTAGTAGAGCGCGTGGTCTGCTTCCAGCAATTCGATCGCGCGGTTTATGCGCTTGTGATTCGAATGGGCCATTGCCGTTCCTCCGTCCTTGGGGGCAGCATAGCGCAGATAAAGGGGAGGAAAGCATGAAGACGATCGGCCGCCGGACGGCGCTTGCCGTCACAGCGGGTGCAGCGCTGGCGCCGCAGGCGCGGGCGGAGGGCGCCTTTCCCGATCGTCCGGTGCGCGTGATCGTGCCGGCCGCGGCCGGCGGCCCGACCGATGTCGTGGCGCGCATGCTGCAGCCGCAGCTCCAGGGGATCCTGGGCCAGCCTGTCGTGGTCGAGAACAAGGCCGGCGCCACGGGCGCGATCGGCACGGCGACCGTCGCCGACGCCAAGCCCGACGGCTACACGATCCTGCTCGCGCCCTCGACCAATGCGCTGATTCCCGCGCTCTACGGCAAGACGCTGAGTTACGATCCCGCGAACGCCTTCACCGGCATCGCCTATGTCGCGAGCGTGCCCTTGATCGTCGTGGTGCCCATGAGCGGCGCCAAGACCTTGCCCGAGCTGCTGGAGAGGATGCGCAAGGAGCCGGACAAATACTCCTACGCCTCGTCGGGCAATGGCGGGATCATCCATCTCGCGGGCTTCCTGCTGGTCGAGAAGTCGGGCGGCAAGGCGCTGCACGTTCCCTATCGCGGCTCGGCACCCGGCATGATCGACACGATCGCGGGTCGTCACGCCTTCCAGATGGATACGCTCGGTTCGAGCAAGGGCTTCATCGACGGCGGCAAGGCGCGCGTGCTGGCGGTGGCGGCCGACAAGCGTCTGCCGCAGCTGCCCGATGTGCCGACGGTCGAGGAGGTGACGAGCTTCAAGTTCTCGATCAATACCTGGTACGTGGCCCAGGCACCGGCAGCGACACCCAAGCCGGCGATCAACAAGCTGAACGCGGCTTTCAACGAAGCCCTGAAAAAGCCCGAGGTCGTGAAGCGCATGACCGAACTCGCCATCGAGCCGATCCAGTCGACGCCGGCCGAGGCCAAGAAGTTCTTCGACGATCAGATGGCCTTCTGGGATCCGATCGTCAAAGAGTCGGGCGCCAAGCCTGAATAGTCAGTAGCCGGCGGCTCTATCGACCACTTCCTTGAGCGGCTCGCCATCGAGGAAGCGCTTGAGGTTCTCGACGAACAGCTTGGCGACGAAGCGGTCGCGCTGCGGGTGGGGCCCTCCGATATGCGGCAGCACGATGATGCCCTCGGCCTGCCAGAAGGGATGGTCGGAGGGCAGCGGTTCCTGGCGGAAGACGTCGAGGATGGCGCCCGCGATCTTCTTATCCTTCGCGGCGGCGATCAGGTCCTCGTCCTTGATGAGATGGCCGCGGCCGAAATTCAGGATCCAGGCCGACGGCTTCATCTTGGCGAGCCGCTCGGCGTTGATGAAGTTGTCCGTCTGCGGCGTCGCCGGCAGCAGCAGGAGAAGAAAGTCGGCGCGCGCCAGGACCTCGTCGGTGCGCTCGGGCGGCAGGACTTCGGCGACGTTGGGCATCGGCTCCGGCCGGCGTTTGGTGCCGATCACTTTCATGTTGAAGGCCGCTGCCATGCGCGCGACTTCCTGGCCGATGGCGCCCAGCCCCAGGATGCCGAGCGTCTTGCCGGTCAGCGGTTGCGCGGCCTTCTGATCCCACCTGGAGAGCTTCTGGTTGGCTGCCGCCATCGCATAGGGTTTCGCGACATAGAACAGCGCGCCCATGATGTTCTCGGGCATCGATTCGGTGTGCGTGCCGCGCGCGCAGGTGAGGGTGAGATGGGTGGGAAGATCGGGCAGGGTGAACCAGTGCTCCACGCCCGCGCTCATTGCCTGCGCCCAGCGCAGCTTGGGCATCGACGGCAGCAGGCCCGGCGGCACGGCGGGCGCCATCATCGCCTCGGTGCGCGCGAGTTGCTCGGCCGACGGCTTGTCCTTGCGCGAGAGCGTCTCGAGGGCCACACGGTCGGCAAGGCCGGCTGCCTTGATGGCGTCGGTATAGGGGGCGGTGTTGTCGGTCCACAGCAAAACATGGGCACGGTTGGTCAACGGTTACTCCTGGGCTTCGCAGTGCAGCGTAGCACGCTTTACGCGCCGGAAGCGGGCGCGGTAGTTTCACAGGATAAAGGAGCCCTTCATGGATCTGACATTCGGCAAGCAAGAGCTGGCCTTCCAGCAGGAAGTGCGGGACTGGCTGAAGGAGAACCTGACGCCCGAAATCCAGGGCGAGCTCAAGGTCGGCCGTAACGCCTACATGCCGAAGGAGAAGCTGCTCGACTGGCAGAAGCGTCTGGCGAAGAAGGGCTGGCTCTGCACGGGCTGGCCGAAGGAATTCGGCGGGCCGGGCTTCAGCACGACGCAGAAATACATCTTCGAGATGGAGATGGCGCGCGCCGGGGCGCCGACGACCTCGCCGTTCGGTCCCAAGATGTGCGCGCCGGTGATCATGAAGTACGGCTCGGACGAGCAGAAGAAGCGGCACCTGCCGCCGATGCTGAACTCCGATCTGATCTGGTGCCAGGGCTACTCCGAGCCGGGCTCGGGCTCCGACCTCGCGAGCCTGCGCACCAAGGCCAAGCGGCAGGGCGATTTCTACATCGTGAACGGCCAGAAGACCTGGACGACCTTGGCTCAAACCGCCGACTGGATCTTCTGCCTGGTGCGCACCTCCAACGAGGGCAAGCGTCAGGAAGGCATCTCGTTCCTGCTGATCGACATGAAGACGCCGGGCATCTCGGTCGAGCCGATCATCACCGCCGACGGCAATCGCGCCGGCACGCAGGAGGTGAACTCGGTCTTTTTCACCGACGTGAAGGTGCCGGTCGAGAACCGCGTCGGCGAAGAGAATATGGGCTGGACCTACGCCAAGTACCTGCTCGAGTTCGAGCGCGGCGGCAATCCCTACAGCCCGCGGCTGCGCTCGGCCTATGAGCGCCTGCAGCGCATCGCCAGGTCGATGCCGGAGGGCGACGACAACATCCTCGCCGACACGGCGTGGCGGGAGAAGCTCGCGCGCATGGACATCGAGATCTCCGGCCTCGAGATGTTCGAGCAGGAATTCTATTCCAAGCTCGCGGCCGGCCAGAACCCGGGCCCGCTCTCCTCGATGATCAAGCTGCGCGGCACGGAGGTCATGCAGCAGGTCCAGGAGTTCGCGGTCGAGGCGGCCGGCTGGTATGCCCAGCCGTTCCCAGAGCAGCGCGCCTGGAACGCCAATGTCGAGCCGATCGGGCCTGAGGGCGTCGACGTGCTGGCGCCGCGCTACTTCAACGGCCGCAAGATGACGATCTACGGCGGCTCATCGGAAGTACAGCGCGGCATCATGTCGAAGGTGATGCTGGGGCTCTAGCGATGGACCTCGCCTTCACCTCCGACGAGCTCGCCTTCCAGAAGGAAGTGCGCGACTGGATCACGGCCAACATGCCGGTCGAGGTGGCGGAGGAGAGCCGCCGCAGCCGCACCAGCCACGTCTCCAAGGAGCGGCTGCTGCAGTGGCAGAAGAAGCTTGCCGGCCGAGGCTGGCTCTGTCCGAACTGGCCGAAGGAACATGGCGGGCCGGGCTGGAACTCGACGCAGAAATTCATCTTCGAGATGGAGATGGCGCGGGCCGATTCGCCTTATCTCTCGTCGTTCAGCATCAAGATGGTGGCGCCCGTGCTGATGAAGTACGGCAGCGAGGCGCAGAAGAAGCGCTTCCTGCCGAAGATCGCGGCGGCGGAGGAGCTGTGGTGCCAGGGCTATTCCGAGCCGGGCTCGGGCTCCGATCTCGCGAGCTTGCGCACGCGCGCCGAGCGGCAGGGCGACCACTACCTCGTGAACGGCCAGAAGATATGGACGACCAACGCCCATTGGGCCGACTGGATGTTCTGCCTCGTGCGCACCTCCAACGAAGGCAAGCGGCAGGAGGGCATCTCCTTCCTGCTGATCGACATGAAGACGCCCGGGATCAAGGTCGACCCGATCTATCTCGTCGACGGCACGCGCACGCCCATGCGCCACGAGGTGAACCAGGTCTTCTTCACCGACGTGAAGGTGCCGGTCGAGAATCGCGTCGGCGAAGAGAATATGGGCTGGACCTATGCCAAGTACCTGCTCGAGTTCGAGCGCGGCGGGCAGGCTTTCGGGCCGCGCCTGCGCAAGGCCTTCCGGCATCTGAAGGAGCTGGCGCACACGCAGCTCGACGATGGCGAGCCGCTGTCGCACGACCCCAAGTGGCGCGAGAAGGTGGCGGCGCTCGAGATGGAGATCGACGCCGTCGAGATGAACGAGCTGATGTTCTATTCGAGCCTCAAGGGTGGCCAGAACCCCGGTACCCAGGCCTCGATCGTCAAGATGCGCGGCACCGAGGTCGGCCAGAAAGTGACCGAGCTCGCGGTCGAGGCGGTCGGCTGGTACGGCACGCCGTTCACGGAGCTGCGCAACTACGATAGCAACATCGTTCCGGTCGGCGGCGAATATGTCGACGACGTCTCGCCGCGCTACTTCAACACGCGCAAGACCACGATCTACGGCGGCTCGTCGGAAGTGCAAAGGAACGTACTCGCCAAAGCGATGCTCGGCCTGTGATGGACGTCGTCGACGCGCAGATCCATCTGTTCATCACCATGGAGCCGACCGCGGCGCTCGCGGTCATGGATTCGCTCGGCATCCAGGCCGCGGTGATCGACGAGTTCCGCGGCTATGCCGCCAACGACGATCCGATGCCGGGCTACCGGACGGAGCAGGGCCTCTTCCGCTCGACGGCGGCGGGTGCCGCGATGGCCTCGGCGCAATATCCCGAACGCTTCGCCTGGCTGCTGCGCATCGATCCCTTCGATCGAGACTATGGACGGCTGATGCAGGAGGTGAAGGACTCGCCCCAGGGCCGGGCCATTCGCCTGGCGGCGCGCGGCGAGACGCCGGCGAAGCATCTCGCCGAAGGCGCCTTCATGGACTATTTCCGCACGGCCGAGCGGCTCGGCCTGCCGATGTTCGTGCTGACGCTGAACAACTCCCACCTGCTGGAACCCTACGCCAAGGCCTTTCCGAGCCTCAGGATCGTGATCGACCATTGCGGCCTGCCGCTCACGCCCGGCGACTACGACTCGGTGCTGGCGCTCGCGAAGTATCCCAACGTCTACGTCAAATGGTGCCATGCGCCGCGCGTGTTCGGCGCCACGAGCTATCCGTTCGTCGAGGCGCGGCCCCATCTCGCGCGCACGATCGATGCCTTCGGCCGCGAGCGCGTCATGTGGGCGAGCGACTTCACGGCAAGCCGCGGCCTCTACAACTGGTCGGAAGCCTTCTACTACATGCGCGACAATCCCGGCCTGTCGGAGAGCGACAAGGAGTGGGTGCTTGGCCGCACCGCGCGCACGGTGCTGGATTGGGAGAAGCCCGCGACGCCCGCCCGCCCGCCGCTGCATCGTCATTGAGGAGCATCATGAACCGAACGGGTTGGATCGTCCTGGTTGCCTGCCTCGTCCTGCCGGCGACGACGTTCGCGGCCGACGAGGTGCGCTATTGCGCCGAGCTCATCAAGCTCTATCGCACCTACGTCAACAATCCGGAGGATCCGCGTCCGACCTACGCCTCACCGAACGTCGCGCATGAAGAGGCGATCGCAAGCTGCAAGGCCGGACGGACGGCCGCGGGCATTCCCACGCTGGAGAAGGTGCTGCAGGACAACAAGGTCACGTTGCCCGACAGGAGTTGACGGATGGAGTACCGCAATCTCGGCCGCGCCGGTCTCAAGGTCTCGGAGATCTGCCTCGGCACCATGACCTTCGGCAATGGCGCCGACCAGGACGGCACCGACAGGATGGTGAACGCCGCGCTCGACGGCGGCGTGAACTTCTTCGACACCGCCAACTCCTATGTCGGCGGCACGTCGGAGACCATGCTGGGCGTGGCGCTGAAGGGACGGCGGCACGACGCCGTCATCGCCTCGAAGTTCTTCAATCCGATGGGCCATCGGCCGAACGACTCGGGCATGTCGCGCCTGCACATCAAGCAGCAGATCGAAGGCAGCCTGAAGCGCCTGCAGACCGATTACATCGACATCTACTACATCCATCACGTCGACCAGGCGACGCCGCTGGAGGAGATGCTGCGCGCGCTCGACGATCTCGTGCGCCAGGGCAAGATCCTCTACACGGCCTGCTCGAACTTCGAGACCTGGCGGCTCATGGAGGCGGTCTGGCTCTCCGACACCAACGGCTGGGAGCGCTTCGCCTGCTATCAGCCGCAGTACAGCCTGGTCGTGCGCGACATCGACGAGGAGATCGTGCCGGCGCTGCAGCTCAAGGGCCTGGGCTGCGTGGCCTGGTCGCCGCTCGCCTCGGGCTACCTCGCGGGCAAGTACACGCCGGGCAGCTTGAAAGTGCAGGGCACGCGCTCGGCCGAAGGCTGGGGCTTCAACAGCCGTTTCTTCGCGTCCAACCATGCCGAGATCTTGCAGACCCTGCTCGACACGGCGAAGGAGATCGGCCGCACACCGGCCCAGACGGCGCTGCGCTGGGTGATGGACCAGCCGTTCATGACCTCGGCCATCGTGGGCGCCCGCAATGCCGAGCAGCTCGGCGACACGCTGAAAGCGGGCGGCTGGCGCCTGCCGACCGAGGCGCTCGACAGGCTGAACAAGGTCTCGGCGCGGCCGTGGCGCTATCCGCGCGCCTTCGAGGAGACGATGCCCGAACGCCGCAGTTCGGCGGTCAAGATGCCGGGGATGAAGTAGTCCCTAGCGAAAGTGGCCCTGGGCGCGGTCCCAGTTCAGCACGACATCCTGCAGCGACTCGCGTACCGCCTTGGGCATCTGTTCCTCGACCTCGTAGCCGTACCAGGGCTTCAGGGTCAGGCCGGTGCCGACGCGGGCCGGGACGTAGTTGATCGTCGGCGCATTCGACGGCCCCTTGCCGCCGGCCTTGATGAAGCGCGACGGCGCGACCGCCGGCACCATGTCCTCACGGGCGAGCGGCTTCAGACCGCCCGCCGCCACGGCAAAGAACTCGATGGTGAAGTTGCAAGCGTCGGCGCAATCGGAGCTGCCGACGACGAGCACCTCGCCACCGTCGGCCTTGCGATAGTCGGCCGCCGTGAGCACGCGGTCGGTGCCCGAGCTGTCGCTGATCTGCACATAGCCGTTGCCGCGATCGACGACGACCTGCCGCGCCGAGTTGGGCGCGAGGGCCTTGTCGGCGCCGTCCTGCAGGAACTCAAACGAACCCTTGTAGCCCGCGAGATAGGTCTTGAAGTGATCGACGATGTCGGCGGCGCTGGCCGGCGGCGCCCAGAGCAGGACGACGATCAGCCCCAGGCCGCGCATGCCTATCCCGCCAGCACCGGTTCGCCGACGATCTGCGTGCGGTGCATCAGGCGGCGCAGGCTCTCGTCGAAGGCGTCGCGGCGGTGCATGACGCAGCGATTGTCCCACAGGACGAGATCGCCGATGCGCCACTTCTGGTACCAGGCGAATTCGGGCTTCGTGGCATGCGCCCAGATCTCGTCGAGCAGCTTCTCGCTTTCTTCGACGGACAGGCCATGGATATAGGCGCCCGGACGGCGGCCCAGGAACAGCGCCTTGCGCTTGGTGAGCGGATGCAGCCGTACCAGCGGATGGACGGCGCCCGGAGTCTTGCGCACGTCGAGCGTGGTCTGGAAACCCCGGCGCAACTCGCCCGCCGAGTTGCGGCTCGAATCGTGGATGCAGGTCTTGCCTTCGATCGCCTTCTTCAGCCTGTCGGGCAGCGTGTCGTAGGCGGCGTACATGTTGAGATAGCCGGTGTTGCCGCCGTCGGGCGGCACTTCGAGGGCGTAAAGCAGAGACGCGCGCGGCGGCAGGTCGTTGTAGGACATGTCGGTGTGCCAGACGAGCTCGTAGCTGCCGAGCCCGCCCACGGCCTTGCCGTTCTTCTTCACGCTCGCGATGACGGCGACCCAGTCGACGGCGTCAGGCGCCACGCCCGAATCGTTGCGATCGAGGCTCGCCGCCGCGATCGGCGCGCGATCGAGCTCGCCGAAGCGTGCGCTGAACTTCATGAGTTGATTGTCGTCGAGCTTCTGGCCGGAGAAGCGCAGCACCAGATGCTGGCCCCAGGCCTCGAGAAGGCGCTGGAAGGTGGCGTCGCTCACCGGCTGGCTGAGATCGATGCCATGGACGTCGGCGCCCAACGCCCCGTTCGTCGGCTGGATCCAGAGTTCGCTCATCGTTTCCTCCCTGATGTCTTTTTCTTGGTTAGCCGTGCATCGTCAGGCCTCCGGAGACGCTCAAGGTCTGGCCCGTGATGAACGCCGCATCATCGCTCGCCAGGAAGCAAACTGCACCTGGAATGTCATCCGGCTGGCCAACCCGTTTCATGGGGATGGCGCTGACCAGGGCGGCACGCACCTTCTGGCCGCGCTCGTCGTCGCCGGCGACGGCCGCGAGCAGGGGGGTATCGGTCGGACCGGGACAGACGGCGTTCAGCGTGATGCCCTTGCGGGCGACCTCGCGGGCCACGGTCTTGGTGAAGGCGATAATGCCGCCCTTGCAGGCCGAGTAGACCGCCTCCTGCGAGGAGCCGACGCGGCCTGCGTCCGAGGCGATGTTGACCACGCGGCCGTGGCCGCGGGCCACCATGCCCTTCAGCACGACGTGGCTCATGTTCAGCGGCCCGCGCAGGTTGATGGCGACGATCTGCTCCCAGAGGTCGGGCGTGGTGTCGACGAAGTTGACGAATTTGTCCCAGCCCGCGTTGTTCACCAGGATGTCGGTCGGCCCGACCTCCTTCTCGAAGCGGCCGATCTCGCGGCCGACGGCGTCGTAGTCGGTGATGTCGACATCCGACACGAAGCCCTCGATCTCGCCCGCGACCTTCTTCGCCGCGTCGAGGTTCTTGTCGAACACGCCGACATGGGCGCCGTACTCGGCGAAGCGGCGGCAGATCGCGCTGCCGATGCCGCCCGCGCCGCCGGTGACGATGACGTTCTTGTCCTTCAGGCCGCGCATGGTGTGTTCCTCAGAGGGGCGAGTAGGGATCGAATTTCGGTTTGCGCTTCTCCAGATGCGAGGCGAGGCCTTCCTTCACGTCGGGGCCGAGGAAGCCCAGCATCTCGAGACCGAGCGACGTGTCGAATGTCGGGCCCATCATGCGGATCCAGTTGTTGAGCGCGTACTTCGTGAAGCGGATGGCGCTCTGCGCGCCTTCGGCAAGTTTGGTCGCGACCTCGATGCCCTTGGCCTCGAGCTGATCGTCCTCGACGCAGAGCGAGACCAGGCCGATGCGCTCGGCTTCCTCGCCGTCGACGGATTCGCAGAGCAGCAGGTAGTACTTGGCCTTGGCCATGCCGCAGAGCAGCGGCCAGATGATGCAGGCATGATCGCCCGCGGCGACGCCGAGCCGCGTGTGGCCGTCGATGATGCGCGCCTTCTTGGAGGCAATCGACACATCGGCCAGCACGCCCGCGACGAGGCCCGCGCCGACGGCGGGGCCGCGGATCGTCGACACGATCGGCTTGGAGCAGTTGATCACGTTGTAGACGATGTCGCGCGCTTCCTTCCAGGTGCGCAGCAGCGCGTTGTGGTCCTTCATGTTCTTTTCGATGATGTCGAAGTCGCCGCCGGCCGAGAACACCTTGCCGCCTGCGCCCTGGATGATCACCGCGTTGACCGTGTCGTCGCGATCGATGTCGCGCCACACATCGACCAGCTCGCTGTGCATGATGGCGTCGGTGGCGTTGTACTTCTCCGGCCGGTTCATCGTGACCCGCAGCACCTTGGGATGCGGGCGATCGAACACCAGGCGCTGATATTTCTTTTGCCAGTCGGACATTTCGTCTCCTCCGTTGGCAGGAGTTAAGCGGGCCGTCCCGGCTTTGTCATCTGGAGGAGGGCTTTGGCGGGCGCAGCGTGCCGCCTGTCGCAAGAAGGGGCCAGACATAGCGATCCCAGACCATGCCATGGGCTTCCATCCGGCCTTCGAAGCGTGCACCCCACCGTGACGCAACTCGCTGCGAGCGGACGTTCTCCGGGTGTATTGCGGAGATCACGTAGGAAAGGCGCAGGACGTCTCGCGCATGGTCGCGCACGCAGCTTGCCGCTTCCGCCGCGTAGCCCTGGCCCCAAACAGCGGGATCGAAAGTGTAGCCAAGCTCGCACTCGTGGATCACCGAGACGCCCGCCGGCGGCAGGTTGTCGTCGAACCATCCGGTACGCAAACGCTGTGCAGGTGCCGCCGACTCGGTCGCGAGCTCCATGATACCGCAGCGTCCGATCAGCGCATTGTCCGCCTTGCGCACGACCGCGAGATAGCCGAGGGCCAGACGTTCATAGCTCTCAAGAACGGACTTCAACCAGACCAGCGTCTGCTGCGGCGTACGGGGTATCCCATTTGGCCAGAGATAGCGTGCGACTTGAGGCAGCGAGTGAATGCGGGTGTAGAAGGCCAAGTCGCTTGGCGTGACGCGTCGGAGGATGAGGCGAGGCGACTCGATTTGAGTCGTGCCATGCGCCAAGGTCATCTTCGCGTATTGCCGGCCGTCCAATTGCCGGCGTTGGCGAAGCGCACCGCTTCTTCCGCCGCGCGAACGAGGGCGCGCGCCTTGAGGTGGCTTTCCTGGAACTCCGCCTCGAGGTCGGAATCGGCGACCACGCCGACACCGGCCTGCACGTACATCACGCTGTCCTTCACGAAAGCCGTGCGCAGCATGATGCAGGTGTCCATCGAGCCGTTGGCCGCGAAGTAACCCGCGCAGCCGGCATAGATGCCGCGGCGCACGGGCTCGACTTCGTCGATGATCTCCATGGCGCGGACCTTGGGGGCTCCTGACAGCGTACCGGCGGGGAAGCCCGCCTTCAGGGCGTCGATCGCCTCCAGCCCGTCCTCCAGCATGCCTTCGACATGACTCGAAATGTGCTGGAGGTGGCTGTATTTCTCGATGGTGAACTGCTCGACCACGCGTACGGTGCCGATCTTGGAGACGCGGCCGACATCGTTGCGCGCGAGATCGAGCAGCATCAGATGCTCGGCATGCTCCTTGGGATCGGCCAGGAGCTTGTCGGCGAGTTGCTTGTCTTCCTCAGGCGTGGCGCCGCGGCGAATCGTGCCGGCAAGCGGGCGGATGGTGACGGCGTCGTCGCGCAGGCGGACCAGGATCTCCGGACTCGAGCCCACGATCGAGAAGTCGCCGTAGTCGAAGAAGATCAGGAACGGCGAGGGATTGATGCGACGAAGCGACCGATAGAGCGAAAGCGGCGGCAGCTTGAACGGTACCGAGAAGCGCTGGGAAGGCACGATCTGGAAGGCGTCGCCCGCGCGGATGTACTCCTTGCAGGTCGCTACCATCTGCTTGAACTCGGCCTCGCTCATGTTGGGCGTGGGCTGCGGCAGGTCGTCCAGCGCATCGGCGCTTTCTCGGCGATAGGGCAGGGACCGCTCGAAGTCCGACATGGCGTCGGCCAGCCGCTCCTCCGCGGCTTCAAAGGCAGCGCGCGCGCCGGTCCCGGCCTGCGGCCAGACCGGCGTCACGAGGGTCACGTTGTCTTCGAGCCGGTCGAAGATGCAGATCAGGGTCGGCCGCACCATGATGGCGTCGGGCAGGCCGATCGGATCGGGATTCTTGTCCGGCAGCCGCTCCATGTCGCGGACCATGTCGTAGCCCAGGAAGCCAAAGAGGCCCGATGCCATCGGCGGCAGGCCGGGCGGCAGGTCCATCTGGCATTCGCGGATCAGCACGCGCAGCGTCTCCAGCGGCCTTCCCTCGAGCGGCTCGAAAGCGCGCGCGTCGGACCGGGCGCGGCGGTTGATCTCCGCCTGGTTCTTGCGGCAGCGCCAGATCACGTCGGGCTTGAAGCCGATGATCGAATAGCGGCCGCGTACCGAGCCGCCCTCGACCGATTCCAGCAAAAAGGAATTGGGCCGGCCGTCGGCGAGCTTCAGGTAGGCCGAAACAGGCGTCTCCAGGTCGGCGACCGCCTTGGTCCAGACAAGCTGCGGTTTGCCGGCCTCGTAGACCTTCTCGAAGGCCGGGAAATCGGGCGATACCGCCATGGCCTATTGCTGTTGCTGCGGCGAGAAGGCCGCGGCGAACACCTGCTCGTTGACCTGGACGCCGTACTTGCCGCGCAATGCGCCGAGCAGTTGGGCGACGAGGTCGTTGGCAACCTGCCCGTCGAGCTCGGCGCCGAAACGGTCGAGCGTCGCCTTCTCCTTGGCGAGATCGACGGGCTGGCTCTCCTTCATCCGCACGATCACGTTGCCGTCGGCCGTGCGCACGGCCTGCGCCTTGTTCTGCGCAAGCTTGAACAGCGCGAGCACCACCGGCTGCGTGGCGTAGTTGGGCGGATCGGTCTCGTATCGCGTGATCGCCTTGGCCGTGCGGACCTCGAGGCCGAGATCCTTGGCGACGGCGGCGAAATCGCCGCTGCCATTGGCCTTGTCGACCGCGTCCTTGACCTTCTGGTCGGCGGCCTTGCGCCGCTCGGCGGCCGTCCAGGCTTCGGTCACCTTGGCCTCGACCTCGCTCAGCGCGGGAATGCGAGCGGGCGTGATGCGATCGGTACGCACGACGAAGTATTCGCCCTTCTGGGTCTCCAGAAGCTCGCTCTCGCTGCTCTCGCGCGTGGCGAAGACGGCCTGGATCATCTCGGCTGCGGCCGGACCGATCACGACCTGCTTGCCCGAGGCGTCCTGGCCGCGGGCATCGACGGCATCGAAACTCTTCACCTTGAGATCGAGCGCCTTGGCCGCCTCGACCATCGACTGGGTCTTGCCGAGCTCACGATCGAAATTGTTGACCAGCTTGATCAGGAGGTCGGGCGCGAGCTGGGCCTTGAGGTCCTTCTCGATCTTGTCCTTCACCTCGTCGAGCGGCGTCACCTTGCCGGGCTCGATCTTGTTGACGCGGATCACATGCCAGCCGAGGGGCGATTTGATCGGCTGCGGATCGACGCCGTCGGGCGCCTTGAACACACCGTCGGCCAGCGGACCGGCCGGCAGATCCTTCTTCAGGATCAGGCCGAGCTTGATCACGCCGTCGGCGCTGCCGGTGACCTGCTTTGTGGCGTCCTCCAGCGACTTGCCGTCCTTGACCGCGGCGATGATCTGCTTGGCCTTGTCCTCGCTGTCGGTCATGGCCTGGTCGACGTCGCGCTTCTCCGGCGTTCCGAACTCCGAGGCGCGGGCCTCGTATTCCTGCTTGATCTGGTCGGGCGTGACCGTGACCTGGTCCATCACGTCGGCGATGCTCAGCAGGACGTAGGAGAAGGCGCGATATTCGGGAATCTGGAACTTGGCCTTGTTGGCCTCGAAATAGGTGTTGAGCTGTTCCGACGTGGGCTTCGGGACAGTCGTGACGATGGCGTCCGGCACGTAGATCGTTTCGGCCACGCGCTTTTCGCTCATCATCTTGAAGAGGTCGTCGCGCATCATCTTCGGTGCGAGGCCGTCGGCGCGAACGACCCCGAAGAGCTGCGTCGAGGCGATCTGACGCCGCACGTCGGCCACGTAGGCGGCCTCGGTGATGCGGGCATTCTGCAGCAGGTTCCTGTACTTGAGCGGATCGAACTTGCCCGTCGCGCCCTTGAAGGCGGCATTCTGCGCGATCAGCGCGCGCACTTCCTCGTCGCTGACGGTCAGGCCGTATTCGTTCATGGCGTTGTCGATCACGGCGCGCTGGATGGCGTCTTCCAGGGCGCGGATATGCAGGCCGTACTGGATCGCTTGTGCAGGCTCAGGCCGCTGGCCGGTCTGCTGCTGGATCTGCTCGAGCTGGCGGATGAAGCGCTCGCGCACATCCTCGATCGGCACCGACGTGCCGCCCAGCCAGCCATAGAGCGGGATATGGGTGCCGCCGACATGCGCGACTTCGTTCGTGCGTCCGGCAAGTCGAATGTCGCCGATGCCCCAGAAGGCGAAGGGGATGATGATGACCGCAAGGATCGCGGCCAGCAGG
>DATJWN010000088.1:0-43340 GCA_035501235.1 Reyranella sp. | reverse complement strand
GAGATGGACCAGCATGCGCAACGGATCGGGATTGGGCCCGACAGTGAGCGAGTGCGGGTCGACGATCATGAGGTCGGCCCGAGCGCCCTTCGCAAGCCGGCCGATGTCGTCGCGGCCGAGGGCCGCGGCGCCGGCCAGGGTCGCGGCCTCGAACACTGATGCGGCAGGGGCGGCCTCGTAGTTGCGGTCGGCGGTCTTGCCCATGATCGAGGCCATGCGCATCTCGGCGAACAGGTCGAGCGGGTAGGCGTCGGTCGCCAGCGCCACGTTGATGCCGGCGCGGCGATAGCGGTCGAAGCTTTCCATCGCGACGCCGCGGCGCGAGAAGGCGACAGGCGAGTGCGCCACCGTAACGTTCGCCTGGCCGAGCAGGCCGATATCGTCGACCATGGGATAGCCGACGAGGCTGTGGCCCGCGATGTATATGCAATGCGCCAGGATGGTCCGCCGGTCGAGCAGGCCCTCGTCGGCCAGCACTTGCACGGGCGTGCGCCCGGTGCGGGTCATGGTCTCGTAGAATTCGCGGTGCTGCTCGACGAAGTGGAGGGTGAACGGCACGCCGAGCGCGTCGGCCGCCTTCTTGGCCTCGCGCCGCAAGGTCGGCGTCGACGCGAAGTATTCGTCGAGCGTGACGACCCCGGTCTCGCGATGGCGCTCGATGTAGGAGACGGCCTCGCCCAGCATCTTGAGGCCCATCGCCTCGTCCATTTCGAGGTCGATGCTGCCATCGTCGCTCACCCAGTACCGGCCGCCGGTGACGATCGGCGACCAGACGAGGCGGATGCCGAATTCGGCCGCCGTCTCGCGCATCAGCGCGCCGCCGTCGCGGCCGCCCGGCGCGAAGGCGAGCACCGTCGTGATGCCGTGGCGGAGCATTGTCGCGAAGCCGTAGCGCAGCGAGGCGCGCGCATCCTGGGTGCTCAGGAAGCCCGGCGCGCCCGAGCGGCGGGCCGGCAGGAAGTGCAGGAAGCCCGAGCGTACGAACTCGCGCTGGCCGGCGTCGATCAGGAGCCGCGAGCCCTCATGGGCCCCGACATGGGCATGGCTGCTGACCAGTCCGGGCAGGACGATCTTGCCCGAGGCGTCGAGGGCGCGAGCGGCGGCCCCGGGATACTTCTTGCCGACAAAGGCGATGCGGCCGTCCTCGATGACGATCTCGCCGTCCTTCAGATAGGCATGGCCGCGTCCGTCATGGACGATGGCGGTGCCACCGCGGATCAGAATCGTGTCGCTCATGCCTCGGCTTCCTTGAGATGCTCGCTGCGGCGGCGCAGCCATTCCAGCACGGCCATCAGCAGCAGCGATACCACCACCAGCACGACAGCGGCTGCGGTGACGGCCGGGCTGACCGTCTCGCTGATGCCGCTGAAGATCTGGCGGGGCAGGGTGCGCTGCTGGGGACTACCCAGCAGCAGCACGACCACGATCTCGTCGAAGGAGGTCACGAAGGCGAACAGGCCGCCTGAGATCACGCCGGGCAGAATCAGCGGAAGCGTGACGCTGCGGAAGGCGAAGGTTGGCGGCGCACCGAGGCTTTGCGCGGCCCGCACCAGGGTGGGATCGAAGCCCTGCAGGGTGGCGCTGACGGTGATGACCACGAAGGGCAGCGCGAGCACGGCGTGGATCAGGATGAGGCCGGTGTAGGTCGCCACCAGGTCGAGCTCGGCGAAGAAATAGAACGCGGCGACGGCCGTGATCACCACCGGCACGGCGAGCGGCGCGGCGAGGAATCCCATCACGATCGGCTTGAAGCGGCTCCGGCTGCCATGCAGCCCGAGCGCCGCCATCGTGCCCAGAACCAGCGCAAGCGCCGTCGCCGCGGCGCCGATCACCAGGCTGTTGGCGAGCGCCCCGGTCCACAAGGGATCGGTGAAGAATTCGCGATACCAGCGCAGCGACCAGCCGGGCAGGGGGAAGATCAGCAGCTGGCCCGAGGTCAGTGACAGCGGCAGGACGACGAAGATCGGCAGCACGAGGAAGACGAGCACCAGGGCCGTGAAGAGCTGGGCGAGGCGCGCCATCAGCGCACTCTCAACCGATCGAGCCCGACCAGCCGGCCGACCGCGATGTAAATCAGCACGATCAGCAGCATCAGGAACACGCCCAGCGCCGAGGCGAGCCCCCAGTTCACCGCCGAATTGGTGAAGTAGGCGATGAAGTAGCCGATCATCTGGTCGGCCGGGCCGCCGACGAGCGCGGGCGTGATGTAGAAGCCGAGCGCCAGCACGAAGACGAGCGTCGAGCCTGCGGCGATGCCGGGCGCGGTGAGCGGCAGATAGACCGTGCGGAAGGCCGTGAAGGGCGCAGCACCGAGCGATCCCGCCGCGCGCAGATGCACGGGCGAGATGCCCTTCATCACGCTGTAGAGCGGCAGGATCATGTAAGGCAGCAGGATGTGCACCATGGCGATGAACACGCCGGTGCGGTCGTAGATCAGGCTGAGCGGATGGTCGATGAGGTGCAGCCAGGCCAGCGTCTTGTTCACCACGCCCTCGCGCTGCAGCAGGATCACCCAGGCCGTGCTGCGTACCAGCAGCGAGGTCCAGAACGGCACCAGCACGAGCATCAGGAGCCAGGTCGCCGCGGCCGGTTTGGCGCGCGCCATTACCCACGCCACGGGAAAGCCGATCGCCAGGCAGAGCAAGGTGACGCCCAGGCTGATCATGAGCGTGCGGCCGTAGAGATCGAGGAACAATGCTCTATCGGCGGGCACACGGTGGATGACACCTTCCGCATCGCGCTCCAGGTCGAGGGCGGAGAGCAGATAGAAGCTCGTGAGACGGCCCGACTGCTGTTGCAGGATCGCCCAGGTCCCGGTCTGGCCCCAGCGCGCGTCGAGGTCGATCAGCGCCGCCTTCATGTCGGGCGTCGACGTCTCGGGCAGGCCGCGCGCGGTCTTGCCGATCAGGGCACGGTAGCCGGGCTGCGCATAGTTCAGTCGCCGCGCCAGCAGCCCGACCGACGGCGTGTCACCCAGGGCCCGCAGGTCCATCGCCAGGGCGTCGAAGACCGGCCTGTCGGGGACGCCCTTGCCGTCCCACGTCCCGATGCGCTCCAGCGTGCGAGGCAGGAAATTCCGCAGTTCCGAATTGTCGACGCTGCGGAACAGGAACAGCACGATCGGCAGCGCGAACAGCAGCGCGATGAAGATCACGCCGGGCGAGGTGAGCGCCATCAGGCCGAGCGCGCGGCGGCGCCCGGCTCCCCAGTGGCGCCCGACTCGGGCGCTACTGGGCGGCAAACGTGATGAACCGCTGCAGCAGGCTGTCGCCGTTGTTCAGCCAGAAGTCGAGATAGAGCTTGCCGCTCTGAAGCGACGCGAGTCCCATATGACCGCTCGGCAGCGTCGCCTTCTCCTCGGCCGTCATCAGCGGATAGGCCTTGGCGTTGGCCGGGGCATAAAGCACGCGGCGGGCGAACTCGGCCTGCGGGCCGGGCTCGGACGCGAACTTCACGAAATCGATGGCGAGGTCCTTCTTGGGCGTGCCCTTCATGACGGCGATCATCTGGCTGCCCGAGACATGGCCCGCGCCGAACTCGATCTTGAGATGGCGCTTGTTGGCCTTGTTGGCGGCGGCGACGCGGCCGTTCCAGGCGAAGGTCATGACGACATCGCCGTTCAGGATATTCGTCATCGATTCATCGCCGCTCTTCCACCACTTGATGTAGGGCTTGAGCTCGGCGAGCTTCTTCAGGGCGCGTTCCGGACCGCCGGGAGCGGCCAGCACCTTCATCGCATCCTTGGGCGCCACGCCGTCGGCCATCAGCGCGACCTCGAAGGTCTGCTCGGCGCGATAGAGCATGCCGCGCTTGCCCGGCCACTTCTTCACGTTCCAGAAATCGGCCCAGGTCTTGGGCGCGTCGGCGGCGGCGATCTTGTCGCCGTCATAGACCAGGCCGCCCGAGACGAAGTTGTTGGGCAGGCCGCACTTGCCGAAGCCGCCCACCTCGGCGAAGTCCTTCGGGTCGAGGAACTTCGACCAGTCGACCCGCTCCAGCAGCCCCTCGTCGCAGCCCGTCGCTTCGTTGATCGCCGTGACGCTCACCACGTCCCAGATCAGCTTCTTGGTCTCGACCTGCGTGCGGATCTTGGCGAGCTCCTGGTTGAACGAATCGTCCACGACGGTGTTGCCCGTCTTGGCGCTCCACGGCTTGTAGTAGGCCTCGCGGAAGGCGGCGGTGACCGAACCGCCGTTGTTGGCGACGGTGATGCTTTCGGCGAAGGCCGGCGCGGTAGTGGCGGCGACAATCGCGGCCAGCAGGGCAATCTTGGTCGTGGTCATTCGGTCCCCCTGATTGGGCGTGTTTGGTTGCAGCCACCCTGTCGCAAACATCGCGCCACTTATCGTGGACAGCGGTCGATATTGTTGTCAAATGTTGGGTTGTTGCAGGGCTAAAGCGACGCACGCGGGTTGGATTGTCGATACCAACCAGGAGAAGCTTGGTTGACTCAAACGGAAACGATCGGCCGCACCATCGAGCGCCTGATGGAGCGCCGCAAGCTGGCCACGGGCAGCCGGCTTCCGACGGAGCGTGAACTCGCGCTGGCGCTCGGCCACACGCGCCACGCGGTGCGGCTGGCGCTCGGCGAGATGGAAGCACAGG
The DNA here is from genome assembly GCA_035501235.1 of Reyranella sp. Taxonomy (GTDB): domain Bacteria; phylum Pseudomonadota; class Alphaproteobacteria; order Reyranellales; family Reyranellaceae; genus Reyranella. The sequence goes on along the minus strand of DATJWN010000088.1, from coordinate 38,735 downwards.
GCAAGATCTGGCGCCATGTCGGCCGCGGCACCTTCGTGGGGCCTGCGCCGGAGCCCGATCCCGCCGACATCGCCGCCGCCGTCAGTCACACCAGCCCGCGCGACATCATCGAGGCGCGCCAGATGCTCGAGCCGCAGCTGGCGGCCGCGGCTGCCGTCAACGCCACGCCGGCGCAGATCGAGGCGATCGACGAGGCCTATCGGCGCTGCGCCGCGGCGCGCAACATGGATGTCTACGAGATCTGCGACGAAGCGTTTCATCGGGCGATCGCGGCGGCGGCCGGCAACATCATGCTGAGCGCGCTGTTCGAGGTGCTCAATCGCGCCCGCAAGGATGTCGTGTGGGGCACCATGCGCAAGGCCGCTCTCAGGCCCGAACGGCGCGAGCACTATAGCGGCGAGCATGCGCTGGTCGTCGGTGCCATCCGCAATCGCGACGCCACGGCCGCCTGGACCGCGATGCGCGGCCATATGGGAACGCTGGTCGATCTCTATGGTGCCATAGAGGAGATCAAGGCCACCGGGCGCGGCTCGCTATCGCTCTGATCGGACGATGCCCATGCAACGCGCCGACCTGGTCCTGAAGGGCCGCATCGTCACCATGGATGCGCGCCGCCGTGTCCTGGACGACGGCGCTGTCGTAGTGAAGGAGGGCGCGATCGTCGCCGTCGGCCCGGCGGCCGAGATCGAGCGCGACTGGCAGGCGACCTCGTTCCTGGGTGGCGCCGGCGCCATCGTCATGCCCGGCCTGATCGACGCCCATACACATTGCACGCAGTGCTTCGTGCGCACGCTCACGACCGGTGAGCTGCCGATGATCCCGCGGCTCTACACGCCCGCCCAGCGCTCGATCTCGCCCGAGCAGGCGGCGCAGACCGTCCGGCTCATCGCCGCGCAGCTCCTGCGCTCGGGCGTGACCACGCTCTGCGAGGGCACGTTGATCCCGGCGCACGAGGAGCCGATCGTCGAGGCCTTGCAGCAGATCGGCATGCGGGCAGTGATGGCGCGCGGCGCGGCGCACCAGGATTTCCACCATGCCGCGCTCTACAGCCAGCTTTCCGACCGATCGTGGGTCAAGGCGCGCGAAGGCGAGGCCGAGCGCGACCTCGTGCTGACCGAAGCCTTCCTCGAGCGCTTTCCGGCCAGGGGGCGCGGCCTGATCCGGGGCGCCGTGAACGCCTCCTCGCTGCTCGGCTTCTCCGAGCTCTATTTCCGTGAAGGCGCCAAGCTTGCCGAGAGGCATGGCGTCTCTATGCAGACCCATGTCTCCCGGGACCGCGAGGAGGTCGAGCTCAGCCTCGCCGTCTGGGGCCGCCGGCCGATCGAGCGGCTGCACGATCTGGGCGTGCTGAGCCGGCGCTTCGTCGCGGTGCATGCGGTGCTGGCGAGCGAGCCGGAGATCGAGCTGCTGGCGAGGAGCGGTGCGGCGGTCGCGCATTCGCCGACGGAGAGCGTGGCCAACATGAACGCCGTGCCCAACCTGCCGCGGTTCCGCGCCGCCGGCATCCGCGTGGCGCTGGGTTGCGACAACCAGGGCAACGACATGTGGGACACGATGCGGGCGGCCTGGCTGATTCACGGCGCGCGCTGGGGCGTGGCGGCGTTCGATCCGGAGTTCCTGCCGGCTGGCGATCTGCTGGCCATGGCGACACATGAATCGGCCAATGTGCTCTGTGTCGATGACCTCACCGGCTCGCTGGAGGTCGGCAAGGCGGCGGACTGTGTCGTGCTCGACGGCAACGCACCGCACCTTCTCGCCGGACACTATCTTGCGAGCGACCTGGTGCGCTTCGCCACGCGCGGCGAGGTCAAGGCGACCGTCGTGAACGGCCGCGTGCTCTATCGTGACGGCGAGTTCACCACCATCGACATCGACGCCTTGCGGCGCGACGCGGCGGCGGGCGCCGAGCATGTGCGCTCTCTCGTCGAGGGGCGCCGCTATCGAAAGCATCCGGCTTTCTGATGAACGACCTGCAGGCGATCCATGCCCGCGCCGGCTCCAACGACGTGCCCTATGTCGACCCGCGCTTCCCCGATCGTCCGCTCATCCTGCGCGTCGCCCGGCCCAGGCATTGCACGCCCAATACGCCTTTGCTGTTCGTGCATCACGGCGCCAATCGCAACGGCTACGACTATCGCGACTTCTGGCTGCCGCTCGTCGACGAGGCCGGGGTGCTGGTGATCGCGCCGGAATTCTCCAAGGAGGCCTTTCCGGGCGCGCGCTGGTACAATTTCGGCAACCTGCGCGACGAGGAAGGCCGGCCGCAGCCGGCGGAGGCGTGCACCTACGCCGTCGTCGGGCGCCTGTTCGAGGCGCTCCGATCGGTGGGCATCACGCGCCGCGAGGGCTATGGGCTGTTCGGTCATTCAGCGGGCGGGCAGTTCGTCCATCGCCTGCTCTCGCTCGGCTGGCGGCAAAAGGTCGTTGCGGCGGTGACCGCCAATGCCGGCACCTATGCCATGCCCGATCTCGGCGTCGACTATCCGTACGGCCTGAGAGGCACGGGACTCGATGAGGAAGAGCTGCGCGGCCTGCTGCGCTTCCGCCTGACGGTGATGGCGGGCACCGCCGATACCGACACGACCAGCGAGAACTTCCCCAAGGAGCCGCCGGCGATGCTCCAGGGCGGCACGCGCTACGAGCGGGCGCATCGCTACGTCGCCGAGGCGCGGAAGGCGGCTGCGCAACGCGCCTTCCATTGCGCCTGGACGATCGTCGACGTGGCGGGCGTCGGTCACGATGGCGAGCGCATGTCGGCCGCCGCGGCGCCGATCCTCGCCGCGGCATTGCACGCTTCTCCCGCCTAGGTCCGGCGCGGACGCCAGGGCGCGAGCAGGAGCGCACCCGCGATCAGGCAGCCATAGACGACCAGGCCGGCGGCGATGGCGACGAATACGCCGTTCAATCCCCAGCCCAGCCGCTCGGTCAACAGCCACCCGCCCCCCGTCGCCACGAGAGTGCGGGCGAGGCCGGCCAGCACCGGTGCGGTCATGCGGCCCGCGCCCTGGCTTGCGAAGTAGAGCGTCAGACCGAGGCCGAACAGGCAGTGGAACGGCGCGACGCGCGTCAGGAAGGCGACGCTCGCGGCAACCACATCGGGCTCCTGGGTGAAGAGCCGCGACCAGGTCTCCGGCAGCAACGCGATCGCCCAGCCCATCGCGCCGATGAACAGGAAGGCCGAAAGACCCGCGATCCAGGCGACGCGAAGCGCGCGCCGCCAGTCTCCCGCACCGGCCGCGATGCCGACCAGGGTGACGGCGCCGGTGCCGATGCCGAAGGCCACGGGCGACACCATGAACTCGAGCCGAATGCCGATGCCGTATCCTGCGAGCGCGGCGGTGCCGAACTGACCGACCAGCCCGGTCACGACCACCGCGGTGAAGCTTGCCGTGACGGTCGTGATCGATCCGAGAGCGCCGATGCGCAGGATCTCGGTGAACAGGCGGCGTTGCAGGCGAACGCCCCTGAAGGCCGGCGCAAATCCCAGGCGGCCGCGCTGCAGCGCTCGCACCAGCAGCACGACATTGAAGGCCGTGGCCAGCAGCGAAGCCGCCGCCGCGCCGAGCAGGCCCGAGGTCAGGATCAGTCCGGCGGCGAGGGGCAGGTAGACGAAGGTGGTGACGAGGCCGATGCGGGCGGGCGTCGCGGAATCGCCGGCGCCCCGCAGCAGGGCGGACAGGAAGGCCGTGGTCCACAGCAGGATCGCGCCGCTGAACCAGAGGCGCGTATAGGCGAGCGCTTCGGCGAGCGCGGCGCCTTCCCCGCCCATGGCCCGGAACGTCATCGGGCCGAGCGTCCAGGCGAGCACGCCGAAGGCGAGCGCGACGGCCACCCCCAGCACCAGGGCGTGCAGGACCAACGCACGCGCATCCTCCTGCCGGTTCGCCCCCAGCGCCCGCGCGAGCGCGGAGGCGACGGCGCCGCCCATGCCGCCATTGGCGATGTTCATCATCAGAACGATGAAAGGGAGCACGAGGGCGATGCCCGCCATGGCATCGAGCCCGCGCTGGGCCACCAGCCAGGTATCGGCGATCGCGCACAGGAGCTGCACGACCATGATCCCTGTCGTGGGACCGGCAAGGCGCAGCAAGCTCCGCCCGATGGGCGCGGTCAGAAGAGGATGGGACAAGACGGACTCCGGGAAACGGCAGCAACGCCCGTCATCGACGGGCAACCAAGCTCAATCGGTCAGTGCTGGCTCATTTCGAAGAAGTCCCCCTGAAGTCGGGGCACCATGAAGGAGGCGGCCCTGCTTGGCAAGGATGCCTTGTTCAGCGTCGCGCTTGTGGCGGCAGAGGGCCGGTCGCCGACAGGAAGCTGAACACGCCGAAGCGGCGGCCGCGGATGACGGGCTCCGCTTCGTGCAGAAGCGAGCAGGAGAAGACCAGCGCACTTCCCGCGTCCGGCCGGTAGAGCTCGCGGCCATATTCGGGAAAGCGCACCGCGCCGCCCTCGTACTCGTCGCCGGCATTGAGGTTGAGGCTGAGCGCGAACTGCCGATGCGCGTTGGCACGGCTCGTATTGTCGCGATGGCGCCGGAACCAGCCGCCGCCCGTGGCGTCGTAGCATCCGACGAGCGGCGCCTCGATCACGGCGATGCGCGCATGGAATGCCTGCTGCATCGCGGGCACGATCCGCCGCACGATGCCGTCGCGCAGCGCCGTCAACAGGTCCGGCTCGTCGACCTGGACATCCTGCCGGCGCTTGACGTCGTCGTTCACGACATTGCCGGCCGAGGAGCCCACCTCGTTCATCCGCTTGTCGCTTCGTTGCCAGTAGTCGATCAGCGCGCGGCAAAGCGCCGGCTCGGCCACGCGTTCCAGCATCAGCACCGGCGCCTTGGCCTGCACGATGGCCGCCGTGCTGGCGCGGTAGAAGGCGGTCGCGACATTGGTGATCGCCTGCGCGGTCGGCGACGGCACGAGGGCGGCGACGCGGCCGGCCGTATCGACGACGATCGCCAGCGGCGCGGTCGCCGCGAAGGCGCGCTCGAGCTCGTGGCCGCGATCGACCAGCCAGGAAGGATCGTCCGCAGGCCGCGAGTCGACGACATGCAGGAGCGTATCGCACGCCGCCAGCGCCTGGCCGAGGCCGGGCGGGATCGCCGAGCTGCCGGGCCAATAGACACGCGCCATGCCGGCAGTGGTCGGATCCCAGGAGTCGAACAGCGCGCCGCCCGCTGTCGGCAGCGTGACGCGCGGCATCGGATCGCCGATCGCGACGCACAGGCTCTGGATCGGTCTTGGCATTGCTGCGTACCGTCCTGGGCGATGGCTAGAAGAAGCGGAAGGTTCTCGGAGCGTCGCGCATGCCAGCGTTCTACGCCTCGCTGCTTTCTCCAACCTGTCCCGAAGCTGACAGGCACCGTCAGGCGAGAATTCAGGGAGCGCGGCGAAAACGCAGAGTCTGCGGGACTCCCTGGTGCGCGAGCGCCCGGCAGAGGGCTTCCGTGTCGCTGGCGCGTTCACAAATTAACGTGAGCGACAGCCAGGAGCGCGCGCCGATGCAGCTGCCTTCCTCCTGTTCGCCTCTCAGCGCGCCGTCGCCGACGAATTGCATGGCGATGTTCGCCTTGCAGTACACCGTGCCGCGCCGCGGGCAGATGTCGGTGCTCTGGTGTTGCCCGTGACCTTGTCCATCGAAGCAGAGCGTGCCGGCAGTCGTGGTGCAGTTCTCGTTGCCGATCACGGACGGCGCGTCCTCGCCGAGCTTCCAGCAGCCCTGCAGGAGGCTGATGTCCTTCTTGGCCCAGCGGTCGGCCGGCAGCGGCGGCGGCGGGGAGGGCGGCGGCGGTGGAGGTGGCGGCGGCGGGGGCGGCTTCAGCTGGGCCGTCTGCTGCGGTCGCGGCGCTCCGGCCTGGCGGGGGAGCTGGTAGGCCGGCGGCGGGGGCTTGGGGATGCTGGCGCAGGCGAGCTGCTTCTCGGCGAGCTGCCGCTCCAGCGTGCTCACCTGTTCACGCAGACGATCGCCTTGCCGGTGGTCGGCGCTCAGGGCTTCCGAGGGCGCGGGACAGAAGTTCCACGCCACGGCCTGCGGCAGCAGCACGCCGCAGGCACGCAGCAGAACGACTCCCGCCCCTGCCACGGAGGCCACGAAAGCCATCCACAGCACAAGCTGTGCAATTCGACGTTTCATTCGCCCGGGAACGGTAACCAATCGCGCCCTTCCAAGGAACGTCCGGGGAAAGATCGGGGCCCCGAGATTATTGCAGCGACTGCGCCGTCGCGCCGCAGGGGTGCGCCGTTCCGCACCTTGAACCGTACGATAGCGCTCCAAACAATCCGCCCGTCTCCTGTGGGAAGGGGACGGACCAACGACTTGGGGTGCTACATGCGTATGCTGACAGCAACTGCGCTTCTCATGTTGCCGTGTGTCGCGTTGGCGCAAGCGGCGACCGATGCCGCCTATTGTCAGGCATTGACCTCTTCGTACCGCAAGGCCGTCGCCGCCGGCAGTTCGCCGGTTCCGGGCATCGGCGAGGCGATCGTGGGCTGCCAGACCACGCCGGCCGCCTCGATCCGGGCCCTGGAGAAGGCGCTCAAGGACATGCAGGTCGAGCTGCCCCGGCGAGCCTAGTCCCCCGCCCGATGTGATAGGCTGGCGTCGAATCGAGGAGACGCTCAATGAATGACGCCATGACCCTGTCGCAGCGCGCGGACGCCCTGGAAGAGAAGATGGCGCGCGAGCTCGATCACATCGTGATCAAGTCGCGCCTGCACATGTATGCCGACGGCAACATGGGCCCGCCGCCCAACGCCGGCATGATGCTGCGCGACAATCCGGGCGCCAGCCTGCTGATGGGCGACGATCCGCGCCTGCCCGCGATGCCCGAGAAGCCGACGCTGCTCGACTTCTTCAAGTTCCGCTTCGGCCCCTCGATGCACCTGCTGCAGAGCGCGCATCATGCCCGCAAGTCCGGCGTGTCCGAGAAGCTCGTGCTGGCGAGCCTGCTGCATGACTTGGCCGTCGTGGGCTTCATCCGCGGCGATCACGGCTACTGGGGCGCCCAGCTGGTCGAGCCCTATGTCGACGAGGAAGTGTGCTGGGCGATCCGCGCCCATCAGGTGCTGCGCTTCTATCCCGATCCGTCGGTCGGCTACGAATATCCCGAGAACTACACGGCCTGGTTCGGCGCGGATTACCGGCCCGATCCGTATATCGAGGAAGACTACAAGCGGATGCGGAACCACAAGTGGTACATGTCCGGCCGCCTGATCACGATGAACGACATCTACTCGTTCGATCCCAGCCTCCACGTCGAGCTCGACGAGTTCGTCGACGTGATCGGCCGCCACTTCCGCCAGCCCGAGGAGGGCCTGGGCTACGACAACAGCCCGGTCGCGCACATGTGGCGCGCGATCATCCGGCCGGCGAAGTATCTCTAAAGGCCAGCGAGAACACCGCACCACCTCATCCCGAGGAGCCATGCGCAGCATGGCGTCTCGAAGGATGGGCCTCAGGCAAGGTGCTCGTTCCCATCCTTCGAGACGGCGCAACGGCGCGTCAGACGCGCCTCCAGCGCCTCCTCAGGATGAGGCTTTTCGACCCTAAAGCTTGGGCAGACGATAGCGGTCCTGCGGATCGTTCCAGCCCTTGAAGTTGGGCTTGCGCTTCTCGGCGTAGGCCGCGCGCGATTCCATCAGATCGCTCTTGGCGCCGTGCTCGTGCAGCGCGGCGGCGAGCTTCTGCTGGTCGGCCGACGGCGCGGGCCGCATCTGGCGCATCATGTGCACGGTGTTGACCCGCGAGGCCGGCGGCAGGGTGAGCATGTGCTCGGCCATGCGGATCGCCTCGGGCAGGAGTTGATCGGCGTCGACGAGACGATTGAGGAAACCGATCTCGTAGAAGCGCTGCGCGGTGAAGCGGAAGCCCAGCGCCATCTCCATGGCGACGGGATAGGGCAGGTTGGCGATGTGGCCGTGATTGTAGCCGCCCACCAGCCAGCGCTTGGCCTCGGAGACCTCGAACACGGCCTCGCGCACGGCGACGCGAAGATCGGTGCGCTCGACCAGCATGAAGCCGCCGCCCATGGCGAAGCCGTTGACGGCGGCGATCACCGGCTTCTCGAGCGTGCCGGTCATGAACGGGTCTTCCATCTTGGGACGCTGGCCGCCCGGCGCGCCGCGCTCCAGAGATTCCTTCATGTCCTCGCCGGCGCAGAAGCCGCGGCCGGTGCCGGTCAGGATGCCGACCTCCAGCTCGGTGGAATGGCGGAACTCGGTCCAGACCTTGGCGAGCTCGGCGCGCATTTCGGTGTTGAGCGCGTTCAGCCGCTCGGGGCGGTTCAGGCGCACCACCAATACCTGCCCGTGACGTTCGGTCTCCACGACTGCCATGCGATCCTCCCTCGACGGGAGGATTTTTAGCGCATCCCGACTACTTGGGGCAGGGAAAGACGTTCATCTCCGGGCCGAAGTCGTAGGGCGGCGGCACCTGGGTGAGCGTGGTGACCGACGGGCTCAGCGACCATTCGAGTGCGCTCTGCTGGCGCAGGCAGGCCTTTGCATCCTCGTTGCGCACGGTCGCGGTGCGGTTGGCAATCTCGGTGACCCAGCGATCCACGTTGCCGTGCTTGCGTGCGGCCAGGCTCTTCAGGTTCTCGGCGTTGGCCGTGAGCTCGGGCCCGAACTTCTGGATGAACTGGCCATACGCGGCATCGAGCTTGCGCGTGCCATCGTCGTTCTTGCACTGCAGAACGCCGACCACGACCTCCTGCTGCACCATGCGTTCGTGCATGACGCCCATGTCCATGGAATCGAAGCAGATGGCGGCGAGGTTGGCCGGCGGCGCGAGCTGCGTCACGGGCGCCTGGTAGTTCGGAAGGTTGGATGCGGGCTTCTGCGGCACGCAGGCCGCGAGCGCCAGGAGGAGAGCGGCCGTTGCCGGCAGGGACCAATGCTTGATGAACATCGCGCAGGGCAACGCTCCGCCGAGCGGTGCGGTTGCGCCTCAGGGCGCGGGACAGGGCCAGAGATTCATTTCGGGCCCGAGATCGTAGGGCGGTGGCACCTGAGCAAGCGACTTGACCGGAGCGCTCAGCGCCCAGTCGAACACGCGCTTGTGACGCGAGCAGAAATCGCGATCGAAGGCGGTGTACTGCGAGGCGCGGCCCGCCATTTCGGTGACCCAGACGTCATGGCTGGCATGGCGCTGCGCCGCCAAGGCATCGAGCCCGGAGACATTGGCTTCGAGCTCGACCTTGAACTTCTGGAAAAAGGCATCGCGCGGCCGGTCGAAGGAGCGCGAGCCATCGGCGTTGGTGCAATGCAGGGTCGCGACCAGCAGCTCGGTGCGCAGCATGGCGGCATGCAGGGTCGCAAGGTCGGGACCGGCAAAGCAGATCTCGCGGATATTGCCTGGCGGTGCGATCGCCATCGGCGGCATGGCGTAGTCGGGCGGCGTCTGCTGGCAGGAGGCCAGGGTCAGCAGCGACGCCAGGAAAAGGGCAAGGCGCCTCAATGCAGCACCGCGCTCAGGAAGGTCTCGAGCTCGGGCGTACTCGGCTTGCCCAGCGTCTCGGCGGCCGGTCCCTGTTCCCAGATCTTGCCCTGGTGCATGAACACCACGCGATCGGCGACGCGGCGGGCGAAGCCGATCTCGTGGGTCACCAGCATCATGGTCATGCCGTCGGCGGCCATCTCCTCCAGCACCTTCAGCACCTCGCCGACCAGCTCGGGATCGAGCGCCGAGGTGATCTCGTCGAACAGCATGAGCTGCGGCTGCATGGCGAGCGAGCGGGCGATGGCGACCCTCTGCTGCTGGCCGCCCGACAGCTGGTCGGGATAGGCGTCGATCTTCTCGGCGAGCCCCACCTTGCGCAGCACCGACTGGGCGAGCGTGCGCGCTTCGGCCGACGCCATGCCCTTCACGACCTTGGGCGCCAGGGTGATGTTCTTCTCGACGCTGAGATGCGGGAAGAGATTGAAGCTCTGGAACACGATGCCGACATGCTGGCGAAGCTTGCGCAGGTCGGTATCTGGGTCGTTCACTCGCGTGCCGTCGAAGGCGACCGAGCCGCCCTGGATCGGCTCGAGCCCGTTCACGCAGCGGAGCAGCGTGCTCTTGCCCGAGCCCGAGCGGCCGATGATGGCGATGATCTCGCCCTGCTCGACGGCAAGCGACACGCCGTTCAGGACGGTGTGGTTGCCGTAGCGCTTGACGACATTGGCGATCTCAACGAGCGACATGAAGCCTCCGTTCGAGGCGCCGGCTCAACTGCGTCAGCGGGAAGCAGAGCGCGAAGTAGAGCGCGGCAACGGTGAGGTAGACGGAAAAGGGCTGGTAGGTGGCGGCCGTGGTGAGCTGGCCCTCGCGGGTCAGCTCGATGAAGCCGATGACGGCCGCGAGCGAGGTGTTCTTGATGAGCTGGACCAGGAAGCCGACCGTCGGCGGGATGGCGAGCCGGACCGCCTGCGGCACGATGATGTAGCGGAGCTGCGCCGTCATGGAGAGGCCGAGCGAGGCGCCGGCCTCCCACTGGGTGCGCGGGATCGCCTGCAGGCAGCCGCGCCAGATCTCGCCCAGGAAGGCACCGGCATAGATCGAGTAGGCGGCCGCGGCGGCGATCCACGGCGAGACCTCGATGCCGAAGATCGAGAGGCCGAAGAAGAAGACGAACAGCCAGGCGAGCAACGGCGTGCCCTGCACGGCCAGCACATAGATCGTGCCGATCCAGCGCAGCGGGCCCGCGCGCGAGACGCGGCAGAGGGCGATGGTGAGTCCCACGATGCCGCCGCCCAGGAAGGCGATCGCCGTCAACGCGAGCGTCCAGCGCATGGCCGCGACCAGGTAGAGGACGTCGTAGACGTTGAAGCTGCGAATCATCCGTTGCTCTTGGGGCGCCTGAACACGAGCTGATAGAGGCCGGCGAACAGCAGGCGGAAGATCAGCGCCAGCATCAGGTAGGCACCGGCCACGACGATATAGACCTCGAAGTCGCGGAAGGTGCGCGACTGGATGATCGAGGCCATGTGGAAGAGGTCCTGCGCCGAGATCTGCGACACGACCGAGGTCGCGAGCATCAGCAGCACGAACTGGCTCGTGAGCGAGGGGAACATCAGCCGCAGCGCCGGGAAGATCACGATGTAGCGGAAGATCTGGAAGGACGAGAGGCCGAGCGACTGGCCGGCTTCGATCTGGCTCTTCGGGATGGCCTCGAGGCCCGCGCGCACGATCTCGATGGAGTAGGCGCCCAAATTGATCGAGAGCGCGATGTAGGCCGCCGTCTCGGCGTCGAGCTTGATCAGCTTCGCGCTCGGCAGTCCGAAGAAGATCAGGAAGAGCTGCACGATGAGCGGCGTGTTGCGGATCGCCTCGACATAGGCCGCGATGGGGCCCCGCACCCAGCGCGGCCCGTAGACCCGGCCGGCCGCGCCGGCCATGCCGATCAGCAGGCCGCTGACCATGGTCACGACCGACAGTTCGAGCGTCAGCACGAGGCCGTCGAGCAGCAAGTCCGACGCCGCGAAGACGTCGCGGAACTGGAACGTGTAGTTCATGGCTCTTTTGGACCGCGGGCCTCCAGGCCCGCATCATGATCATGAGCGGACTTGGAGCCTTCGGCTCCGCTCAGGCCAGGGGTCCGCGGTCCGGAAGTATCCGGCCTCATGTGCGCCGCTCGCTGCGCGGATCGAGCGCGTCCTGCAGCCCGTCGCCCAGGAAGTTGAAGGCGATCACGGTGAGGAAGATCAGCAGGCCGGGCCACATGGCCAAGGTCGGTGCCTCCTGCAGCAGCTCCTGCGCACCGGTCAGCATGTTGCCCCAGCTCGCCGCCGGCGGCTGCGTGCCGAGGCCCAGGAAGGAGAGGGTCGATTCGAGCAGGATCAGCCCGCCGATCGACATGGTGGTCGAGACGACCAGCGAGCCCGCGGCGTTGGGGAGGATGTGGCGGAACATGATGCGCGCCGGGCGCGCGCCCAGTGCAGTGGCTGCTCGAGCGAAGTCGCGCGCTTTCAGCGACAGGGTCTCGGCACGGACGAGGCGTGCCACGGTGGTCCAACCGGTGAGCGACACGATCACCACGATGCGATAGAGCGCAAACGTCTCGGTCTGTGAGACGCTCGTCGGGATGCCGATCTTGGCGGGATCGATGGCGGCCAGGATGATCAGCAGCGGCAACATCGGCAGCGCGATCACCCCGTCAGTGAAACGCATCAGGACGCTGTCGAGCCGGCCCCCGAGATAGCCCGCGACCACGCCGATGATCGCGCCCAGGATGGCCGAGAGGATGGCGCCTGCAATACCGACCGTCAGCGACACGCGGCCGCCGTCGAGCAGGCGCTGGAAGAGGTCGCGGCCAAGATCGTCGGTGCCGAGCCAATGCGCGGCCGAGGGAGCCTCGAGGCGATGGTTGAGATCGGTCAAGGACGGATCGATGCCGCGCAGTTGGGCGAGCAAGGGGGCGGCGAGCGAGAGGGCCAGCAGTACGACGAGGAAAACGAGAGAGACCTCGGCCAGGCGATGCTGCTGGAAGCGCCGCCAGACGAGGCGCGCCGGGCTGGTCGCGACGCTCATGCGCGATCCACGATCGACACGCGCGGATCGACGGCGACCAGCGCAATATCGGCCAGCAGGTTGCCGACGATGGTCGTGAACGTCGCCAGCAGCAGGCCGACCAGCGCCAGGTTGAAGTCGTTGGTCTGGATCGCCTGATAGATCGTGGCGCCCATGCCGGGCCAGGCGAACATGGTTTCGGTGATCATGGCGCCGGAAAAGAGCGCGCCGAACGAAAGCGCCAGGATCGTCAGCACGGGCGCTAATGCGTTGCGGAAGGCATGGCGCATCAGCACGCGCCGCTCGGAGGCACCCTTGGCGCGCGCGGTGCGGATATAGTCCTGCCGCAGGGTCTCGATCATGGCGCCGCGCATGAAGCGCGTGTAGATGCCGAGTTGCACGATGGTGAGCGTGGCCACCGGCAGAACGGCGAAGCGGATGCCCTGGCCGAGAGCTACCAGCAAGGGCGTGCCGGCGCGCGGATCGGCCATGCCGCCGGCCGGCAGCCAGCCGAGCTTCACGGCGAACAGCGAGATCATCAGCAGGGCGAACCAGAAGGTCGGCACCGAGATGCCGGCGAAGCAGAAGAGGTTGACCAGATAGTCGGCCTTGCTGCGCGGGCGCGCCGCGACCCACATGCCGAGCGGCAGCGCGATCACCGAGGCGATCAGGAACGCCCATCCCTCGAGCTCCAGCGTGTTGAGGAGGCGGGGCCACAGCACCGTCATCACCGGCCGGTGGAAGGAGCGTGAAAAGCCGAAATTGCCCTGCAGCGCCTGGTGCGCCCAGGCGAGGTAGCGCTCGAGCAGCGGCTTGTCGATGCCGTAGAGCGCGCGCAGGTTCTTGGCATCCTCAGCAGTCATCCGCGGATTGCCCGAGATCATCATCTCGATCGGATCGCCCGGCATCAGGCCGATCAGCAGATAGACGACCAGGCTCATGATCGCGAGCGTGAGCGCGATCTGCACCGTGCGGGAGGCGAGGTAGCGGGTCATATATCCGTTCGTCAGTCCTGCCAGCGCCAGTTCTCGATCCAGAGCGAGGTGCAGTACTGATGGCCGGTCGGCACCACGCCCTTGAGCTGCTTGGGAATGATGAAGGTATCGACCCGGAAGTACATCGGCAGGGCCGGCAGGTCGTCCGCATAGAGGCGCAGGATATCGGCGAAATAGCCTTTGCGTCTGGCGGGATCGAGTTCGCGTTCGGCGGCATCCAGCGCCTTGTCCATCTCGGGATTGCGATAACCCGGGAAGTTCTGCCCGCTCCAGCCATTCTCCTTCGACGGGATCTCGTTGGAATGGAGCGTCGTGCGCGGCACGTTCTCCGGGCTCATGATCCAGGAATAGAAGGCGAGCTCGAAGCGGCGATGCGTGAGCTCGTTGAAGTAGATGCGCGCGGGCGCCGCCTTCAGGCGCAGCTCGACGCCCACCTGCCGCAGTTCGCTCTGGATCACCTGCGCGATCTGATCGCTCGCCCGGCTGCCGCTGGCGAAGGAGAGCACGAGCGAAAGACGTTGACCCTTGGCATTGCGGCGCACGCCTTTCTCGACCTCGGGAAAGCCTGCCTCGTCCAGCAGCTTGCGCGCGGCGGCGGGATCGTAGTCGTAGTGGCGGGCCACCGGGCTGTACATCGGATCGAGCGTGTTGAGCTCGCCATCGGCCACGGGCTGCTTGCCCTCGAACAGCTTGTTCGAGATCGTCTGGCGGTCGATCGCCATCAGGAGCGCGCGCCGCACGCGGACATCGGCCAGCAGCGGATTGTCGAGATTGGTGTCGATGTGGCTGTAAGCCAGCGAGGGCTTGAAGATGACGTTGAACTTGTCCGCGTGCCGCCGCTCGAAGGCCAGCGCCTGGCTGAACGAGAGGCCGCTTTCGCCGGGCACGTAGTCGACATTGCCCGAGAGCAGGTTGGCCTCGAGCGACGAGGTGTTCTCGATGAACTTGATCAGGAGGCGCTTGAACTGCGGCTTGGCGCCGGTCCAGTGCGGGTTCTGCTCCAGCACGACACGGCTGCCGGGCACGAAGTCGACGACCCGATACGGCCCGAAGGCGAGGCCGGGATTGCCAGGATCGGAATTGTAGGCGGTGCGGACGCGATACTCGGCCGGGCTGGCCTCGAAGATCTTCTTGTCGATGTGGGCGGGCAGCGGTGTGAACTCGTTCAGCATGTTGTAGTCGAAGGTCACGCGATCCTTGGTCAGCGTGAAATGCAGGTCGTCCTTGATGTCGAACTTGAGGATGCGTCGGTATTCCTCGCCCGACGGCAGGCCGGACAGCGGATGCTTGCCGACTTCCCACGTGAACTCGAAGTCGCGCGCGGTCACCGGCGTGCCGTCGGCCCAGTACATGGGCTTGAGCTCGACATCGACCTCCATGCCCTTCTTGACCACTCCCTTGTCGTCGGGCGGCAGGTCGATGATGCGGGCGCGGCCATTCTCGACGGTCGGGAGCGTGGTGCAGAGCAGGCAGACCAGCTTCCAGTCGGCGTCGTAGGTGGTGATCGGCCGTGCGGTCATCGAGATGATGAAGGAGGCCGCCAGCATGTCGCTGAGGAGCGGGTTGAGCGTGATGGGCGCCGAGCTCATGCCGATCACCAGCTCGTCGTTGGCGAGCGCCCGGAAGGGCAGGAGGGCCAGGACGAGCAGAAGAATGCGGCGCAGCATCGCCCGCACCGTCGCATCAGCGCCGTGGCAAGGCAACCGAGACGACGCTATCCTCCGTCTCATGGATCACAACGACCGGCCGATCCGCTACATGGAACGCACGCGGCTCTACTACCGCGCGCTGGGCTATGAGTCGGATTATGTGTGGGCGCATTTCGACGACGTGCCCTTCACGCAGCTCAAGAAGCCGCTCGCGGAGCTGCGCATCGGGCTGGTCACGACGGCGGGACCGCCGGGTGGCTATCGGCGCGATGCCAAGGGACAGCGGCATGTCTGGTCGGGCGATGTGACGCCGGCTCCGGACAGGCTCTCGACCGACAATCTCGCCTGGGATCGCGAGACCACGCATACCGACGATCGCGCGAGCTTCCTGCCGATCGAAGCGGCGCAGGAGTGGGCGGCCTCGGGCCGCTTTGCGGGACTCGCCGCGCACTTCCACGGCACGCCGACGGAATACAGCCAGCGCAAGACGATCGACGAGGACGCGCCGCAAGTGCTGGCGCGATTGCGCGACGATGGCGCGGACGCCGCGATCCTCTGTCCGCTTTGACCCGTCTGCCACCAGACCGTGAGTCTGGTCGCCCGACATCTCGAAGCGAACGGCATCCCGACAGTGATCGTCGGATCGGCGCTCGACATCGTCGAGCATTGCGGCGTGCCGCGCTTCGTCTTCACCGACATGCCGCTCGGCAATCCTGTCGGTCATCCCTGGCGGCGCGACATGCAGCATCAGGTCGTCGGGCTGGCCCTCGATCTACTCGAGTCGGCGCGTGGCCCGCGCACGACGATCACCGCACCGATCAAATGGAAGGACGATCCCGGCTGGCGCGATCGCTACGGGCGCGTCGATCCGGCCGAGCGGGAGAAGCTTCTGGAAGCGGGCAAGCGCCGCCGCGAGCGCTTTGCCGAATTGAGGAAACCGTCGGCTTGAGCCGATCCATTGATCAGAATCCGGCCTGCGATCATGGGCGGATTACACTCGCCCTGATGGAGACCCGGATCCACGGCTTTGGGCCAAATCACCAAGGAGACGCTGCACGGCGGGGCAGATCAAGCGCGGTGAAATGAGGGTTGGTATGGTCAATCTCACCGTCAGATTCGATACGTCTGACGGTAACCTTCAGTAATCGCCACCCGACGCAGACGTCTCGGACGATGTCGAAAGCGTCTAGCGACCGAGGCTGGGCCGCGGGGCGGGCGGGCGGCCGCCGTGATTGGCCGACCACTGCTCGGGTGCTTCGAGGAAGGCATGCGTCTCGGCCAGACCCTTCTCGTCGAAGTACTTGCCCTTCTGCGCGGCCTCCAGCGCATCCCACCAGGTGGCGAGCGCATGCAGCTTCACGCCGGCGACGGCGAGAGTCTCCACGCTCTGCGGGAAGATGCCGTAATGGAAGATCACGAAGCAGTCGGTGACCTTGGCCTCGGCCTTCTTGAGCGCGTCGATGAAGACCAGCTTGCTGCCGCCGTCGGTCGCGAGATCCTCGACCAGCAGCACGCGCTTGCCGGGCTTGAGGTCGCCCTCGATCTGGGCCATGCGGCCGAAGCCCTTGGGCTGCTTGCGGACGTAGATCATGGGCTTCTTGGCCAACGCCGCCAGGAAGGCCGCGAAGGGGATGCCGGCCGTCTCGCCGCCCGCCACCACGTCGACCTTGTTCCAGCCGATCTGCTTGTCGATCACCTTCAGCGCGTGGCTCATGATCTTGGCGCGTGCTTCGGGGAAGGAGATCAACTTCCGGCAGTCGATATAGACGGGGCTCGCCCGGCCTGAAGTGAAAATATACGGGTTGTCCGGGCGGCAGTGGATCGCCTCGATATCGAGCAACAGGCGAGCGGTATCGCGGGCTTCGGAAGTACCGGTCGCCCGAGCCGAAATCGCTTTTCCATTCAGCTTATTGGAGGGTGCTGTTGAAGCTGGCTGTGAAGCCGGCTTCGCCCCCTTCTTCGCCGTCGCCATGGCACTTTCCCCCCGAGCCTTTTGCGACAAAATGACGGTCGTGTGTTTAGCGTTCATCCACAGGACCGGCAAGGGCAGGGGATAACGAAATAGGCGGCCGGCGGAGGCCGGACTACTCGGTCTCTTCGGGAGACTTTGCAGCAAATCGGGCAATCGGCAGCCGCCAACCGCGGTAGATCGCCATCAGCCTCAGGAACAGGCAGAGGCCGGCTCCGAAGGCGATGACCGGCAGTCGCGGCAGCTCGAGCCAGCGGCCGAGCGCGATCGAGGCCGAGCCGGCCAGGGCGGCGATGGCGTAGATCTCCGAGCGCAGCACGGCGGGAACCTGCAGGGTCAGCAGATCGCGCGCCACGCCGCCGCCGATGCAGGTGATCATGCCGAGGACGGCGGCCATGGCGGGCTCCAGCCCGTGGGCGAGGGCCTTTTCCGTTCCGGTCACGGCGAAGAGGCAGAGCCCCGCCGCATCGAACAGCTGAACCGGCGTCTTGAGCCGCGCGATCGCGCCGGAGGCAAGGAAGCCGAGCAGGCCCGCGGCTGCAGCGGCGGCCAGGTAGCGCCAGTCGGAAATGGCGACCGGCGGCACCGCCCCGATCAGGAGATCGCGCGCCAGTCCGCCGGTGACGGCGGCGGCCCAGGCCACGACCAGCACACCGAACAGGTCGAGCCGATGGCGCACGCCCTGCGTGGCGCCGCTGATGGCGAAGACGAAGGTCGCTCCGAGATCGACGATGTCGAACAGCATGCCGCAGCTTAACCCCGATTGCGGCCCGCCGCCGGAATGGCAAAGTAGCGGCCCTGGGGAGAAGCATGGCCAAGTCGACCGCACGCACCTCGCGCCTGCAGCGAATGTTCCTGCTGCGCCGCCGATTGCTCGGCTCGGTCGTGATCGGTGTCGTGCTGTTCCTGCTGCTGCCGCAACACATGCGCCTGTCGACGCGCGCCCTGCTGGGCTGGGACCTCACGGCCCTCCTCTACATCGGCATGGTCTTCCACATGATCGGCCGCTCGACCGTCGAGACCTGCCACCGGCGCGCGGCGCTCTACGACGAAGGTGACTGGGTGATCACGCTGCTGATCGTGGGCAGCGCCGCGACGAGCTTCATCGCCATCTTCTCCGAGCTCGCGAAGCTCAAGTCCTCGGGCCAGCTGCCGCTGTTCAGCCTCGGCCTGACCGGCGCCACGGTCGTGCTCGGCTGGACCTTCACCCACGTCATCTTCACGATGCACTACGCCAATCTCTACTACCGGCCGAGCCATCACGGCCCGCCGGGCGGGCTGGAATTCCCCGGCGACCGCGATCCCGATTATCGCGACTTCCTCTACTACGCCTTCGTCATCGGCTGCGCCGCGCAGACGGCCGACGTGAACACCGTGTCGCCGGAGATGCGCCGCATCACGCTGATCCACGGCATCGTGGCCTTTGCGTTCAACACCGCGCTGCTGGCGCTCACCATCAACGTCGGCGCCAGCCTGCTCTCCTGAGCATCAGGCCGCGGGCTTGGCCTGCTTGGCGGCCGACTGGTGCCGGCTCACCGCGCCGCCGTCGTCGCGGCGCAGCTCCATGAACACGACCGACGACACCATGGTCATGATGCCGAGCACGATGAAGGCCTGGTGCACGCCGTGGATCAGCGCCTGCGGGTCGCTGCGCAGGTTCTCGGGCACGAAGAAGGCCGCGATCAGCGAGGCCGAGGCGACGCCGAAGCTGATCGAGAGCTGCTGGCCGGTGCTGGCGATGGTGCTGGCGGCGCTGGTCTGCTGGGCGGTGACGTCGGCGTAAACCAGCGTGTTCATGCTGGTGTATTGCGTCGAGGTGAAGAAGCCCAGGATGAAGGCCTGCAGCGCGATGCGCCAGGCGGGCGTGCCGGCGTCGATGGTGGCGAAGAGCATGATCAGCACGCCCAGGATCAGCGTGTTGCCGATCAGGACGTTGCGGTAGCCGAGCCGCGCCAGGATGCGGGGCACGATCACCTTCAAGCCCATGGCGGCGAGTGCCTGCGGCATGATCAGGAAGCCCGACTGCACGGCCGAGTAGCCGAGCCCGATCTGGTAGAGCAGGGGGAACAGGAAGGGGATGCCGCCCAGGCCCAACCGGCTGAAGAAGCTGCCGCCCACGGCGGCACGAAAGGTGCGCAGGCGGAAGAGGCCGAGCTGCAGCAGAGGAAAGCGTGTGTACGTCGCCTTGATGCCGTAGCTGGTGATCAGCACCGTGGCCAGCAGCAACAGGCCGATGATCGCGAGGTCGCTCAGCGTGTGCTCGCCGAACACCTCGAGCACATAGGAGAGGAGCGCGATGCCCGAGCCGAACAGCGCGAGCCCCACGATGTCGAGGGCGTGCGTCTCGCGCTCGCGATAGTCGGGCAGGAAGCGCCAGACGAGAAGGAGGCCGAGCAGCCCGACCGGGATGTTGACGAAGAACACCACGCTCCAGTGGAGGTAGTGCACGATCAGGCCGCCGCAGACCGGGCCCAGCATGGGGCCGATCAGGCTCGGGATCGACACGAAGCTCATGGCGCGGATCAGCTCGGACTTGGGAAAGGTGCGCACCATGGTCATGCGTCCGACCGGCACCATCATGGCGCCGCCCATGCCCTGGATCACGCGGCAGGCCACCAGCATGGTGATGTTGGTCGAGACGCCGCAGAGCAGCGAGCCCAGGGTGAAGATCCCGATCGCCGCGGCGAAGACGCGCCGCGTGCCGAAACGGTCGGCCATCCAGCCGCTGATCGGAATGAAGACCGCGAGGCTGAGCGTATAGCTCGCCAGCACCGACTTCATGTTGAGCGGCGTCACGTTCATCGCCTGCGCGATGGTCGGCACCGCGGTGTTGAGGATGGTCGTGTCGAGCGACTGCATGAAGAAGGCGATCGCCACCAGCCACGGCAGAAGCCGCTTGATGGTCTCGCTGGGGGCGTCGGGGACGGCGGTCGTCATGGAGGCAGGTGCGGGACTGTGAACCCGCGCCGCCGTCGCAGGCAACTCTATTTGGCCGGCTGCTGGTCGGGCATGTTCGCAATGCTGGGCGGACGAATGCGGTCCGCGAACTTCTTCAGGTCGGCGTTCGTGAGGAGATCGCTGCCGACCGACGAGAGCGCGGCCTCGAAGGAACCGACGTCGACGTCGACGATCTCGGCGCCGGCCTGGCGAGCCTTCTCGATCGCCATGGCTTCGTAGGCGTCGAGCTGGCTGCTCACATAGGCAGCCGACGTGCGCGCGGCATCGCGGATGATCAGGTGGTCCTGCGGCGTCAGCGTGTCCCAGACGGCCTTGGAGAAGACCACGACACCGGGCGCCCAGGAATGGCGGGTGGCGGCGAAATAGGGCGCGGCGCGATAGTGACGTCCGCCGAAATAGCCCGCGAGCGTGTTTTCGGCGGCGTCGATGGCGCGGGATTCGAGTGCGGCCTTCACTCGGGCGAAGGGCATGGGCACCGGCTGGGCGCCGAGCGCGCGGACAGTGTCGACCGCGGCCTCCGATGTGGGGATCTGCACGAGGAGGCCCTTCATGTCGGCCGCCGAGCGGATGGGCTTGCGGCTGTAGAAGCCCCGCGCGCCCATATCGTAGAAGCAGAGGCCGATCAGCCCGCCGCTTTCCATCTTCTCCAGCAGCTCGCGGCCGATCGGTCCGTCGAGGGCGTGGCGCATCTCCTGCCGCGAACGGAAGAGATAGGGAAGCGACAGCACGTTGACCTCCGGCAGCGCGCTGCTGAGGACGGCGACGTTCAGGCGCGCCATGTCGATCTGGCCGTTCTTGACCTGGTTGATCGTGTAGGTCTCGGAGTCCTTGTTGTCGGCGCCCAGCGAATCGATGCTGAGGTGACGGCCGGATCGTTCGCGGATGATCTCGCCCATGCGCTTCACCCCCTGCACCGACGGCGAATCGGTGGGCAGCATGTCGGCCGAGCGGAAGGGGACGGGATCGGTGGCCCGGGCGGCCGTCATCGGAAGCGATACGCTGGCGAACAACGCGGACGCCAGCAGCGTGGAAACGACGGCGCGCGACATGTCGCGACCCTCCTGCTGCCTGCATAAATCACGGCGGCCACAACCCCCGCTATACGGGCAACGTACGCTAGCGGACGAAGTTGCATCGCAGGTTCACAGAAAGAGAAGCCGGCGGCGGAGGAAATCCGGCAGGGGGAATTTCCCCTTCAGCATGGCCAGTCAGGGCGAGGTCACCGCACAGCGGACTTGATCGACATAGTCCTCGCCACGAGGCCCGCGGACCGTGAGCTCGACCTCCTCACCCGGGCCGGTCGGGCCGACATGGGCGCGTGTCGTGGCGACGGGCTGGCCGCCGTTGGTGAAGCGGCACACGACGACGGGCTCGTAGAGGTTGGCCGAGTTGTTGCGCAGCTGGAACATCACCCTCCAGCGATCGCCCGGTTCGACGCGCAGCTGCAGGCCGCCGACATCGACCAGGGGCACGGTCGGGCCCGCCGTGATCGGGATACGCCGGATCGGCCGGCCGATCACCGATTCATCGAAGACGCCGCGCTCGACGACGGCCTGGCCGCTCGGATCGAAGGCGCGATCCTCGGGTGCCACCGGCTTGGTGTCGTTGCCGACATTGTCGGGCGTGTAGATCCGGCCGGTCGTGGGATCGCGGAAGGAGGGCTCGCCTGGCGGCGGCGCCGGCTGCGGCCGCGTCTGGGCGAGCGCTGCACCCGCGACGACGGTCAACGCCGCGGCCAGCAGCATGCTCTTTCGATAGGTCCTCTGCATCGCAGTCCCTCCGCCTATTGCGCGGCCCCACCTGCCCAGGGCGACATCACCTCGTTCATGCCGGTGAGCTCGCCCGTCGCCGGGTCGCGCACGATGCAGGAGGGATTAGCAAATCCGAGCGGCGAAATCTGGGCGGTCACCTCGACGATCGGCAACTTTGCGGCAATCGCCTTCTTGACCGCTTCAGGCAGGTCGCGATTGACGCGGATCGGGCCCACGCCGGAGACGTCGACGCGCGGCTGATGGAAGGCCGTCTCCACGTCGAGGCCGCGATCGATCATCATCAGCGAGAGCTGCGTCACCGCGGGCACGATGCGCCGGCCGCCCGAGGCGCCGATGCAGAACCACGGCTTGCCGTCCTTGACGACGACGACCGGGCAGATGTTGCAAAGCGGCCGCTTGCCGGGCGCGATGGAATTGGGCCGGTTGGGCTCGGGATCGAACCACAGCATGCCGTTGTTCATGGTGATGCCGGTCCTGGGCAGCATGACGCCCGAGCCGAACAGGCTCATCAGGGTCTGCGTCAGCGCCACCATGTTGCCTTCGCTGTCGGCGGCGCAGAAGTGGGTCGTGCTGGTGTTGTTGGGCTTGTCTCCGAGCGTCTTCAGCCGCTCGACATAGGCCTCGTGCATGCCGGTCGCGATGGCGGTGAAGAAGTCGGCGTCGGGTGCCCCCTTGCCCTTGGTCGCTTCGCCCGCGAGCTCGATCGTGCGGCGGAGCGTCGGACCCGCGGTCAGGCCGCCCGCGACGTTGATCGTGACGCCATGATGCTCGAACGACAGCGGATCGACGATCTGCGCCTGATAGTTCCTGAGGTCGTCATAGGAGATCGCCGAGCCGCCGGCCTGAAGGTCGGCCGCGATGTCGCGCGCCAGGCTTCCCTCGTAGAACTCGCGCGGGCCGCCCTGGGCCAGCCGCCGCATCGTCTGGCCGAGATTGCCGAGCTTCAGGAAGCGCGGCGTGCCCTGCCAGTCATTGGTCGGCACGCGGCCGTCGTCGCAGAGGTAGGCCGCCTTCGAGGCGGGGAACTTGGAGAGGTTCTCCGCGCCATTGGCGATCATCACCTGCATGTACCAGTCGAGCTGCATGCCGCGCTCGGCGAGCTCGATCGCGGGCTGAAGCAGGTCGGCCCACTTCATCGTGCCGAAGCGCTCGAGCGCCTTGCCGTGGCCCGCGACCATGCCGGGCACGGCGATCGAATGGTAGCCGACCTCGTTGTTCTGGTTCTGGATGTCGGGCCAGGCGAAGGGATTGGCCGGACCGGGGCCGACGATCCTGTAGTGCGAGACGTCGAGCTTGGCGGCCGAGAGCGGCCCATAGGCCACCGTCCAGGCGCGCTTCTCCTTGGCGCTCCAGATGGTCATGAAGCCCACGCCGCCGATGCCGCTCATCCAGGGTTCGAGCGCGCCGATCGCCATGCCGGTGGCGACGGCGGCGTCGATGGCGTTGCCGCCCTTGCGCAGGATCTCGGCGCCGACCTCGGCCGCCCGGCAATTCTGGGCGACGACCACCCCTTTGCCCCGCACCGCCTGCTTGGTGATCTTCAGTTGCCGTGTCAGCGACTCGCTCATAAATCCATCCTCAACCGTTGCGGCTCGACTGTAGCGGGGCCTCTTTTCGCCACAAACCCTGATAGACTGCCAGGCGGACGGCGCAGAACGGAACGCAGGCGTGACGGAACTGACCCAGATCGACCTGCGCTCATTGGCGGCGGGGCACAAGCGGACTTGGGACGCCTTCGTCATGGCGGCGTCACCCCTGGTCAGCGCGGTCGTGCGCCGCACGCTCTCGACTTACAGACTGAGCGAAGACGACGTGATGGACGCTTCACAGGATGTGTTCGTCCGGCTCTGCGCCAACGACTTCCGCCTGCTGAAGACCTACGACCCCGCCCGTGCGGGCCTCTCGACATGGCTGGCGGTCGTCTCCCGGTCGGCGGCAGTCGACTATGCCCGGCGGCGGCGGCAGGCGACGGCGCCGATCGACGACGTCCCCGAATCGGTCCTGGCCGTCGAGGACCGTCACGTCGAAAAGCTCAAAATCCCCGATGGTTTGCTCACGGAGCGGCAGACTTTGATCCTGAAGTTCCTATATGACGAGGAACGAGATGTTGCCGAAATTGCACAAATCCTGAAAATCGATGCCCAGACGGTCCGTAGTACGCACCACAAGGCCCTTTTGCGGCTTCGCGAACATTTTAAGGAAGAATCGGCGTGAGGACGGGGATGAGTCTCGTCAGTATGCCGTAAGGTAGGGCAAGGAGAACCCCTATGAGCACGGAACGCATTCCCCTGAGCGACAAGGAGCTGTGGCAGGCATCTGCCGCAAGCCATCCTGTGGCGCCAGCGGCCGTCTCCGACATGGATTTCGCGGCCTGGCTGGAAGGCAATCTGTCCGAGACCGAAGCGTCCCGCATCGACGCCTCGATCGCGGCCAATCCTGAGCTGCGTCGTGCGGCTGTCGATTTGGCCGACATCCTGGGCAAGCCGTTGCCGGCGGCGCCCGCGCGGCTTGCCGTGCGGGCGCAGGCGCTGGTCGGCTTCGCGGCCGAGAATCAGGCGCCGCGCCGGTCCTGGCTTGCGGGTCTTCTGCCGTCCTTCGAGCTGCAGCGCGGCGTGATGGCCGCTGCGGCCCTGCTGGTCGCGGCAATGGGCTTCTTGATGGGCGGCGGCTTGGGCGAGTCCTATGCCGAGCAGAAGTACGCGACGACGGCGACCGTCCAGCAGCCGCTGGGCTCGGACACCACGAGCGAATTGAACGACCTGTTCACGGACAACACCTAGATGTCGGCGCGGCTAACTCAGCTGCTGCTTGGCCTGTCGCTGCTGCTGAACTGCTTCGTCCTCGCAGGCTTCGTCTATCGCAGCTGGATCGCGCCGCCGCACTGGGAGCGGCCGATGATGCCGCCGCCGGGACCGGGCCGCGGGCCGATGGAGCTGCTGTCGGACGACCTCAAGCTCAACGATAGCCAGCGCAAGGCGCTGCACGGGCTGTTCGAGCAGTACGGCACCGAGCGCCGCGATCGCTTCCGCGAGATCCAGAAGGTCCGCGAGAGCATGATCGAGCAGCTGAAGAAGCCCGACTTCGACATGACCCAGATCAGCTCGCTGGTCGACCAGATGAGCAAGCTGCGCGCCGAGCAGCAGAAGGAAAATCTTTCGGCGATTGCGCAGCTTTCGCCCCAGCTCACGCCGGAGCAGCGCGAGCATCTTCACCAGATCCTCGTCGATCGCTACGGTGGGGGACGTCCGCCGGGTGAGCGCCGTATGCCTAGAGGGCAGGGACAGGAGCGCCCGCCCCGGTAACAGGAGGACGAAAATGCTGGCTCGGCTCGGTCGACGTGGATTCGTGGGCGGAGCGGCAGCTTTGTCCGCAGCGTCGTTGTCGGGTGCGATGCGTCCGGCCCTCGCCACCTCGGCGATGGGCTTCGACGATGCCCGCCATCTCCTGTCGCGCGCCACGTTCGGCGGCACGCCCGAAGAGATCGAGGCGCTCGTGCCGATCGATTTCACCCAGGCCGTCGACCGCCTGCTGTCGAAGAGCCGTCCGCAGACCGCGACCCCCGCTCCGGGCTGGGTGAACGAAGGCTTGATCGTGCTGCGCGAGAAGCGCCAGCAGGCGCAGGCGCTCAAGGCCGACAAGGACGGCAAGGTCGTCAATCCCGCCGCCAAGATGGTGCGCGAGGAGGGCCTCGAGCTGCGCAACTGGTGGGTCGGGGAGATGCTCGCCACCGACCAGCCGCTGGTCGAGAAGATGACGCTCTTCTGGCACAACCACTTCACCTCCTCGATCCAGAAGGTGCGCTTCGTGCCGGCGATGTACTGGCAGAACGCGCTGTTCCGCCGCGAGGCGCTCGGCAACTTCGCCACGCTGCTCAAGGCCGTGGCGCAGGACCCGGCCATGCTGTTCTACCTCGACGGCGAGCGCTCGATCGCCCGCCAGCCGAACGAGAACTTCGCCCGCGAGCTGCTCGAGCTCTTCACGCTCGGCGAGGGCCACTACAGCGAGGCCGACATCAAGAACGCCGCGCGCGCCTTCACCGGATGGTCGATCGACCGCGACAGCGGGCGCTTCGTCAATCATCCCAAGCAGCACGACGAGGGCGAGAAGACCTTCCTCGGCCAGACCGGCCATTTCACCGGCGAGGACATCATCGCCATCGTGCTGCGCCATCCGCGCACGGCCGAGACCATCGTCGAGAAGCTGTGGCGCGAGTTCGTGTCGATGACGCCCGACCGGGCCGAGGTGACGCGGCTCGCCGGCATCTTCCGCTCGAGCGGCTACGAGATGAAGCCGGTGCTGCGCGCGATGTTCCTGTCGCCCGCCTTCCGCGACCCCGCCAATCGCGGGGCGCTGATCAAGTCGCCGGTCGAGCTCATCGTGGGCTCGGTCCATCTGCTCGGCCTGCCCGTGCACGATCCGACGCAGCTCGTGCGCATGATGGGCGGGCTCGGCCAGCTGCCGTTCGATCCGCCCAACGTCAAGGGCTGGCCGGGCGGCGAGAGCTGGATCACCACCAATACCCTGCTGCTGCGCCAGCAGTTCCTGCGCCGCATGGTCGAGGCGACGAGCGTCGCCTCGCTCGAACCGGGGACGATGGGCAATCGCCCGAACCGCCGTGCCGACCGCCGTGAACAGCAGATGCCGGCCGAGCAGCAGATGATGCCGTCACGGCCGATCGAGGGCCGCAGCCTGCGCAACGTGACCGAGGCGAGCCTCGGCCCTACGCTGGCCGGCGTCGAGACGGACACGCTCGTCCGCACCCTGCTGCCGCGCAAGCCGATCGACGGCTTCGATGTCGGCGCCGCGCCGGGCCTCGTCGTCGCGAGCGCCATGCTCGATCCCGCGTACCAGTTGAAGTAAGGAGATGGCCATGAACCGTCGCGACTTCCTGATTGGCGGCAGCGCCCTTTCAGTCGTCCTGGCCGGCCGTTCCGCACTCGCCGACCAAAATCGAAAGGTGCTCCTGCTGATCGAGCTGAAGGGCGGCAATGACGGGCTGAACACCGTCATTCCCTATGCCGATCCGCTCTATCACCAGTATCGCACGGGCATCGGCCTGGCGCGCGACAAGATCGTCCAGCTCGACGAGCGTGTCGGCCTGCATCACGCACTCGAGCCGCTGATGGACTCGTGGAAGGCCCGCGACTTCGCCGTCCTGCAGGGTGTCGGCTATCCCGCGCCCAACCGATCGCATTTCCGCTCGATCGAGATCTGGGACACGGCGTCCGCCTCGAACCAGACGTTGAGCGAGGGCTGGGTATCGCGCGCCTTCGACCGCTCGCATTTGCCGCCGGGGGCGGGCGTCGACAGCATCGTGGTCGACAACAACGCCCTGCCGATGATGGGCCCCGGCTTGCGCACCATCGTGATGTCCGATGCCGAGAACTTCCTGCGCCAGGCCGCGGCCATGAAGGACAAGGGCGACCCGCGCGAGAACGCCAATCCGGCACTGCAGCATCTTCTCGACGTTCGCCATGAGGTGAACGGCGCGGCGGCCGGGTTGCGCGACAAGCTGCATGACGGTCCGACGCCGGCCTTCGCCTATGCAGCCGATGGCGGCTTCGGCCGCGAGCTCGACCTCGCCACGCGCATCCTGATGGCGCGTGTGCCGGTGGTCGCGATCAAGGTCGCGCTGCTGGGCTTCGACACGCATGCCGGCCAGGTGGCGACGCAGGAGCGTCTATTGGGCGTGCTCGCGTCGGGCCTCGCGACCTTCCGCAGGAATTTGATCGCCGCGAGCCTCTGGAACGATGTGGTGATGATGACCTATTCGGAGTTCGGCCGGAGGGTGAAGCAGAATGCCAGCGGCGGCACCGATCACGGCACGGCCGCGCCTCACTTCGTGCTGGGCGGCAAGGTGCGCGGCGGCCTGCATGGCGTCTATCCGTCGCTTGCCGACCTGCAGGACGGCGACCTCAAGCACACGATGGATTTCCGCAACGTCTATTCGACGGTGGCCCAGGGCTGCTGGGGCCTGCGCCACGATTTCGGCCAGCGCGACCGGCAGTCGCTCAGCTTCCTCGCTTGATCGAGAGCTTGCGGAAGACGGCGTCGTGCACGGAGCCCCGCTCCGGCTCGATGCGGATGAACCACATGATCAGCGCCGCCACGATCTTGATGGCGACCGGTACGACGACGTAGACGATCACCAGAGCGAATGAACGATAGGCGCCCTTGGCCGGGTTGAAGCCCAGGAAAGCCACGACCGGGAGCGATCCCGCGGCGCCGATTGCCGTGGCGAGCTTGGTGGCCAGCGCCCAGAGGCCGAAATAGGTGCCGGTCTTGCCACGCGTCTCGCCGCCCTCCGGCGCGTTGATGACGTCGGCCAGGATGGAAGGCGGCAGTCCGTAGTCGGCGCCGAGGCCAAGTCCCGTCATCACCGAGATCGCCAGGAACCAGTAGAAATCGCCGGGGCCGATGAAGACGGCGAGCGCCATCGCCATCGCCGTGCAGACCATGCCGACGAACCAGGCGGCGCCCTTGCTGATGCGCCGCGACAACAGGAGCCAGACCGGTACGCTGAGCGCGCCGACGACGAAATAGACCAGCAGGATGATGCCGGCCTCGGTCTTGGTGCCTTCGAGCACATGCTCGACGTAGAACAGCATCACCGTGACGGCGACGCCGAGCGCCGAGCCGTTGACGACGAAGACCAGGAGCAGCCGGCGGAACAGTCTGTTCTTGAGCGGCGCGAAGAATGCGACGAAGGGGTTGCTTTCGCCGTGGTCGACCGGCGGATGGACCGAGCTGCCCGACTTGAGCAACGTTGGCAGCGCAAAAACGATCAGGACGGCGATGAAGATGAGGGCCAGCGCGTAATAGCTCTTCTGCTCGCCCACTATGCTGGCGAGCGCCGTCGGCAGCACGACGGCGATCGTCATGCCGCTCAGCCCGAAGACCTCGCGTCCCACCGTGACACGCGTGCGCTCGTTGTAGTCGTCCGTCAGCTCGGCGCCGTGGCTGTGATAGCTGATCGACACGCCCGAATAGCCGAAGTGCACGACCAGCAGCGAGATCATCAGCCAGGCGGCCATCGCCGTGGTGCTCGTCAGCCAGCTCGTGGGGGGCGCGAACAGCATGTAGAAGCCCAGGCCCAGCAGCGGCACCATCATGCCGACAAAGACGAGGCGGCCGCGCGGACCGCGATGGGTGAAGCGGTCGCTGATCAGGCCGATCAGGGGATCCTGGATGGCATCGACCAGTCGCGCGAAGATGAACAGCACGCCCATCAGCTTGAGCGGCACCTGCAGCAGCTCGCCGTAGAAGTGACTGACGTTGAGTACGACCGGTAGCGCCGCCATGGCGAGCGGCAGCTGCAGCGTCGAGTAGGCGATCAGGCGGCCAAAGCCAATTCTGCTGGATGCGGACGTGCCGCTTTCCATCGATCCTGCGTTCACCCGGTACGCCTTCCTATGATACCGCCCTTGGTCGGGCGGCTTGGTCGTTACCGACTGTTATATATGCTTGAAATGCGCCTGCAAAACGTCTGTGCGGCGCGTTGCGAAACCGGCGGCACAATAAGCCAGATAGTAGCGCCACATACGCCGGAAGCGCTCGTCGAAGCCGAGCGACGAGACTTGGTCGGCGACCTGATCGAAACGGTGCAGCCACGTCTCGAGCGTATGCGCATAGTCCAGGCCGAAACTGTAGAGCTCGGCCACCTTGAGGCCGGCCTTGCGGCATTGTTCGGCGATGCGCTGCGGCGACAGCAGCATGCCGCCGGGGAAGATGTAGGTCTGGATGAAGTCGGGCTGCTTGCGGTAGCTCTCGAAGAACTCGTCGGCGATGACGATCGCCTGCACCATCGCCGAACCACCCGGCACGACATGGCGCTTCAGCACGGCGAAGTAATCCGGCCAGTAGTTCTCGCCCACCGCCTCGATCATCTCGATCGAGACGATGTGGTCGAACTTGCCCTGGATGTCGCGATAGTCCCGGAACTGCAGGTCGACGCGGTCGGCGAGGCCGGCGCGCTCCAGCCGCTCGCGCGCGTAATCGAGCTGCTCCTTGGAGATGGTGATGCCGGTGACGCGCATGCCGCGCCGCGCGGCCGTCTCGGCGAACCCGCCCCAGCCGCAGCCGATCTCAAGGATGCTGTCACCCTGCTTGGCGCCGATCTGGTCGAGGATGCGCTCGTATTTGGCCATCTGGGCGACTTCCAGCGACGTCTCGGTGCGGCCCTCATAGAGCGCCGAGGAGTAGCTCATCGTCGGATCGAGCCACAGGCCGTAGAACTTGTTGCCGAGATCGTAGTGCGCGTGGATGTTGCGCTTGGAACCGGCGCGCGAGTTCCGGCGGAAGCTGTGCAGCAGCTGCAACAGGAGATTGCGCACCGGATTGCTGCGCGCGACCTTCTCGAGTGCGTGGAAGTTCTCGGCGAACAGCTTGATCAGCCGGGCGAGATCGGGCGAATCGCAGTCACCTGCCATGTAGGCTTCAGCGAGGCCGATCTCACCGTCGAGCAGGATGCGCCGGAAGAAGCGCCGATCCTTGATCTGCAGCTCGGCCTCCAGCCCATCTCCGCCCGGACCGAACGAACGCATCGAGCCGTCGGGCAGGCGTACGATCAGCCTTCCGATCGTCAGGCGTTCCAGGGCGTTGAAGACAAAACGGGCGGCGAGAGGCATGAGCTTTATGGCAAAATTTCGCCCGCTTTCGCCAAAGTTGCAAGGGCCGGCGGGGCCGCCGTCAGGAGCGCGGACAGGACGGCGGATCGTACATTTTGAGCGACTGCAGGTCGGCGGTGACGTTCACGAGGCCGGTATCCACGGTCAGCCGGTCGAGCACGCCCGATTCGTAGACCAGCGTATTGACGGCAAAGAGCGGCTTCTGGTCCTGCCGGCTGCCGCGGGTGAAGCTCATGTGGACCGGCCAGGACCGGCCGGGCGGCGTGATCTTGGCGTCGACCGGCCGGCGCGGACGGATCGATCCCGCGTCCAGCTGCTCGACATCGACCAGGAAGGCATCGCCCACCACCTCCGCATCGAATGTCAGGGCGGGAAAGGCGTCCACGCCCTCGCGCAGCCTCGCGATCATGTGGCTGATGGCCGAGACCGGCATCATGGTCATGCCCGGCAGGATGAGCTGCTGCGGACCGTCCGGCCAGACGATCTCGGCGTGCGTTTCCTTGCCCGCATGCTGCACGCGGCCACGCACCTCGCGCTCGTTGCCGTTCTGGATTTGCGCGAGGCGATAGCGGAAGGCGTTGCCGCCGCGCTGTTCCTCCCCGTCGAGCCGGGAGCCCACGCTCATCTTCCAGGACTGCGTGATGGCGATCTCGGTGGAGATGTCGCGCTTGAGATGCCAGCCGCTGCAATCGGCCGTCAGGTCCTGCGTCGCCGTGCCGATGCGCGGGGCATTGGGCGCGGGGCCCAGGCGCAATATGTACTGGGCATGATGAGGCTGCACCTGCGCGACGGCGCCGAGCGGCCATGCCAGAACGGCGGCGAACAGGAGACACACAGATCCACGCATTTCTTCACCTTGCGCAGGAGCTTCAGTCCGGTCAATCGTGCGCCCGATGAGATGGCCGGACTTCATGGCGCTGGCATGGCAGGAGGTGGGCTTTCGATGACGCCGCTTTCCTTCACCTGTGCCGGCGAAGAGCTGGAGGCGCTGCCCTCGGGCGCGCTGCACTGGCCGGCGCGGCGCCTGCTGGCCGTGGCGGATCTGCACCTGGAGAAGGGCTCGTCCTACGCGGTCAACGCGCTGAAGTTGCTGCCGCGGCACGACACGCGCCAGACCTTGGCCATGCTGGCCGCGGCCATCGACACGCTCCGGCCCGAGACCGTCGTCTGCCTCGGCGATTCCTTCCACGATCGCGAGGCGATCGAACGTCTGCCCCGCGGCGAACTGGCCGAAATCGAGCGCCTGACCTCGGCGACGCAATTCGTCTGGATCGCCGGCAACCACGATCCCGCGCCGCCGCCCGCCGGCTGGGGCCACGTCGCCGAGGAGATCGCCGACGCGCCGCTGGTCTTTCGCCACGAGGCGCAGTTCGGCCCGGCCGAGGGCGAGGTTTCGGGCCACTACCATCCGGTGGCGGCACTCACCGTGCTGGGCCGTGGCTTCCGCCGTCGCTGCTTCCTCACCGATGGCAGCCGAGTGATCCTGCCGGCCTTTGGCGCCTATGCCGGCGGCCTCAATGCGCTCGATCCGGCGATCGCCCAGCTCTTTTCCGCCGACTACGACGCGCTGGTGGTCGGACGCGACGCCGTGCGTCGACTGTCGTGGCGGCAACTGCGACCGGATGCCTATCTCTCATGATGACCGACCGCGATCGCGAGCTCCTGAGCCAGGTGATCGACTGGGATCCGCCGGCCGACATCGTCACCGCCCGCGAATCCTGGGAGGCGCATGCCGCCCACTATCTCAACGACGACTTGCCGAAGATCGGCGTCTTCCACGAGCAGGTCGATCTCGGCGGCGGTCTCAAGGCCGACATCTCGGTGCCGGCGGGGAAGGGGCCTTTTCCGGTCGTGCTCTATCTTCATGGCGGCGGCTGGTCCTTCGGTAGTGCGCGCAGCACGCTCAAGGTCGGCATGACCTTCGCGGACCATGGCGTGATGGCGGTCAATCTCGACTACCGCCTGGCGCCTGAGCATCCGTTTCCCGCCGCGCTGGACGATGTGCGCGCGGCCGTCGATTGGATCGGACGTCACGCCGCCGACTACGGTGCCGATGGATCGCGTATGGCGGTCGGTGGCGACTCAGCCGGCGCCAATCTCGCCCTGGCCGCGGCCTTGCGCGAACCCGAAGCCTTTCGCCGCCGCCTATCGGCGCTGCTCCTGCTTTACGGCGTCTACGATCTGAATGCGGCGCTCGAACGCGTGAACAACCACCCGGGCCTTGTCGCCCAGGTCAAGAACTACGCCGGCGCGACCGCGATCTCCGATCCTCTGGTCAGCCCGCTCTTCGCCGAGATGCCATCGAACTTGCCGCCCTGCCTGATCATCGAAGGCAGCGTCGACCGCTTCGTGGGCGGAGAGGCGGCGATCCTCGCGACCAAGCTCGCCAGGGCGGGCGTCCGCCACGAGCTGATGATCGTCGACGGCATGCCCCATGCCTTCCTGCAGCTCTTCCAGCTCGACGGCTGCCAGGCGGCGTGGCGGGCGATGCTCGAGTTCCTGCGAAAGACCTGAGGCGTCGCCCCAGGTCGGGCGAACGCGAGGGAGACGCATTTCGTCTTTTGTGGTTCTTCAGCCACTTAGCGAGGGGGGGGTGGTGAGACTCTGAGACTCGGAGCTGAAAGTCTTGTGCCATCGGCATCGAACCGGTCTCACGGCGCTGAGACTCGGGGCTCAGGGCCGTGAGACTGGTTCACGTGGCGCCGAGGACGGTCTCGAGGCGAATCGAGTCCGGACCTTAGCGCGGCAGCTCGTACTTCAAGGTCACCTCGCCCAGCCCCTCGATCACGCCGCGGGCGGTGCTGCCGGGCGGGACGAACTGGCAGGCGACCATGCTGCCGCTCGACACGATGGCGCCTTTCTTCAACGTCTTGCCGTGCTCGCCGAGCTTGTTGGCAAGCCAGGCCAGCGCATTCAGCGGATGGCCCAGCACGTCGCCCGAATGGCCCGAGCGCACTTCCTTGCCGTCGAAGAAGATCGTGCCGCTGAGATTGGCGAGGTCCAGGCTGTGCCAGTTCTTGTTGTGCTTGCCGATCAGCGAGCCGCCGTTCCAGCCGACATCCATGATCAGCCCGTTGACGGTGAGCTTGGTGTAATCGGCGCCGCGATCCTCGATCAGCTCGAAGCCCGCCCGCGCATCGCCGACGAACTCGGCGATGGAGTCCTTGTCGTAGGGCTTGGTCTTGGGCAACGGCACTTCGCGCGCCATGATGAAGATGATCTCGAGCTCCGTCCCCAACCGCGTCCACTTGTCGGCGCGGATCGTGACCTTGTTCTCGAAGGCGCGCTTCCTGCGAATGGGGCCATAGACGGGCCCCTTGAGTCCGGTCTGCGCCAGGATCTGCGGCGAGGTCAGCGCGATCTTGTAGCCCACGAGCGGGCCCTGCCTGGGAATCAGGTTCTTGAGGAAGGCGTCCTGCACCTTGTAGGCCGTGCGCTCGTCCTGCGGCATGACGTGTGGCGGCGGCCAGGCGACGACAGCGCCCGCCTTGTCGACCTGCGTGAACCACTTGGCGGCCTTGGCAACGCTGAACGCCATCTTTTCCTCCCTTGCGTGTCCCCGAGCGCTTCGCATAGTGCGGCCATGGTGGTCAACGCGTCACGCACCCGGGGCCCCGTACGCGCCGGCGCCCTGGTGGGTGTCGTGCTGGCGGGCGGTGAGGGACGGCGCATGGGGCCCGGCCTCGCCAAGCCCCTTCGCAGGCTGGGCGGCCGGCCGATGCTGGCGCATGTCGTGGAGCGCCTCCGTCCGCAGGTCATGGATCTGGTCGTCGTCGCCAACGATCCCGATCCCGCCTATCGCCGGCTCGGCGCGGCGGTGATCCCCGATCCGCCGGATATCCAGCGCGCGGCCAAGCGCGAGGGGCGAAGGCTCGGGCCGCTCGCGGGCGTCCTTGCCGGGATGGAATGGTCGATGAAGCATCACCCGCATGCCAACTGGATCCTGACCGCGCCGGCCGATGTGCCGTTCCTGCCGCTCGATCTCACGGTGCGCCTCTGCGGCCACATGCACGTGCCGGAACCCGACGTGCTGACGGTGCGCGGCGAGCATGCGCTGGGCGTCTGGTCGGTGAAGCTCGCGGCCGACTTGCGCAAGGCGATCCTCGAGGAAGGCCTGCGCCGCGTCGAAGGCTTCGCCCATCGCCATCGCCACGCCGAGCTCGTCTGGCCGGGCGATCAGGGCCTTTTCATGAACGTCAACACGCCCGAGGATCTCAGCGTCGCGGCAGGTCGACTGGCCCGTCGATTGGCTCGAGCGCGATCACGTTCGCGTCAATGACGCGCTTGCCCGCGTTCTCGAAATTCACGGTAACGCGGTGTCCCACGCTGGATTGCACCTGTCCCAGGCCCCAATCCGGCCGGTCCGGATGACGCACGAAGTCGCCAGGCGTCAGCATGGCGTTGCCCGATTTCTCGACCATGTTAAGTAAGACCTGACCGTTCGTTCGAGGAGCATCGCATGAACAACACCCGCGTCGCCATCGCCGCCGCCCTGGCGGCCGCGCTCACATTGCCCGTGGCCGCCGAGGCACAGGGCAATGTCGAGAAGTGCTACGGCGTCGCCAAGGCCGGCAAGAACGACTGCCAGACCGCGCATTCCTCGTGCGCGGGCACATCCAAGCAGGATGGGCAGAAGGATGCCTGGATCGCACTGCCCAAGGGCGCCTGCGCCAAGATCGTGGGCGGTTCGCTCAGCCAGGGCTGAGGACGTGACTGCGGCCGGCATCGGCCTGCGCGCGCCACACCTGCAGCAGATCGCGCGAGAACGGCCGGCGACCGGCTTCCTGGAAATCCACGCGGAGAACCACCTCGCCCCGTCGCCCGCGCTCGAGATCGTCGAACGGCTGCGCATGGACTATGCCTTCTCCATTCACGCCGTCGGCCTGTCGCTCGGCTCGGCGGATGGCATCGACGAAGTGCACCTCGATCGCGTCGCGGCGCTGGTCCGCCGCCTGCAGCCGCAATGGCTTTCGGATCATCTGGCGTGGAGCACGCAGGGAGGGCGTTACTTCAACGATCTGCTGCCCATGCCCTATACCGAGGAAGCGCTCGATACGGTCGTGCGCAACATCGACCGCGTGCAGGAAGCGTTCGGCCGGCCGATCTCGCTGGAGAACCCCTCCTGCTATCTTGCCTTCGCCCATTCGACGATGTCCGAGCCGATGTTCCTGGCGGAGGTGGCGAGGCGCAGCGGTTGCGGGCTCCTGCTCGACGTCAACAACGTCCATGTCACGGCACACAATCTGCGGCTCGATCCAGGCGAGTGGCTCGCGCTGCCGGGCGAGGCGATCACCCAGTATCACCTCGCCGGCCATGCGGTGAACGATGCCGATGGCGCCCCCATCCTGATCGACGATCACGGCAGTCGCGTCAGCGATGCGGTGTGGAAGCTCTACGCCCGGATGGTCGCGCGATTCGGCGCGCGGCCGACGCTGGTCGAATGGGACACCGCTCTTCCCGATCTTTCGGTTCTGCTGGCGGAGGCCGGGCGTGTCGCTCTCGTTGCGTGAGTTGCAGGCCGCGGTCGCGGCGCATCTCGATGGCCAAGCTTCGGCTGTGCTCGACGAGCTGGTCATTGGCCCGGCCGCTCGTCTGCGCGTCCATCGCCATCACGTGCGCGACAGCCTCGCGACGGCATTGGCCGCGACGTTTCCGACGGTGCAGGCGCTGGTCGGCGAGGATTTCTTCAAGGGCATGGCGCGTGCCTATGTCGGCGGAGCTTTGCCGACCCAGCCGGTCCTGGCCGAGTACGGCGAGTCCTTTGCGGACTTCGTCGGCGCCTATGAGCCGGCGCGTCGGCTGGCCTATCTCACGGACACGGCACGGCTGGATTGGGCGCTCAACGTCGCTTTTCACGCCGCTTCGACGCCGCGTCTTTCGACCGCCGACCTGTCGGCCGTCGAGGTCGAGCAGCTGCCGGGCAGGGGATTGTTCATGGCCCCCGGCTCGGCCTTGATCCGCTCGGCCTATCCCATCGACCGCATATGGGCCGCCGCCCAACCCGGCGCCGCGGGCGGCACGGTCGATCTCGCGGAGGGCGCTGCCTGCCTGCTGGTTTTGCGTCGACCGGACGATGCGGGCTTCATCCGGCTCAGTGAGGGTGAAGCAGCGTTCGTTTCGGCGCTGGCCTCGGGGGCGCCCCTGGAAGGGGCGGCCGAAGCCGCTTTTGCCGTTGAACCGGGCTTCGAACTATCCGCAGTCTTCGCCCGCTTGCTGGCTGTGGGCGCCTTTGCTGCGTTGCGGTAGTCGATTGGCCAGATTCCCGTAACGCTGCTGTCTTTAAGGCGCTTCGTTCGGCCCGGCTTTTGCTGCACTGCACGACAAGAGTCGCCGCGGAGGCATGAAGAAACTTGCGGGGCAACCGACCGTCCCTATACTCCGCGCGCTTTCGAGACCCGCGTTGGCGGGATGTGTAATCCGCTGGGGAGTGGAGTCGCCATCGATGTCGATTACGTTGCCGCAGAACTACCGGCCGACGGACCGTGAGCCCTTCATGAACGCCATGCAGCAGGAGTACTTCCGGCAGAAGCTGCTGAAATGGAAGGGCGAGTTGATCGAGGAATCGAACCAGACATTGCAGAACATGCAGGAGGAAAGCCTGGCGCAGCCGGACCTCGCCGACCGCGCCACTGCCGAGACCGACCGGTCGCTCGAGCTCCGGACCCGCGATCGCTTCCGCAAGCTCATCTCCAAGATCGACTCGGCGCTGAAGTCGATCGAAGAGGGCACCTACGGATATTGCGAGGAGACCGGCGAGCCGATCGCGCTGAAGCGCCTCGAGGCCCGCCCGATCGCCACGCTCTCGGTCGAGGCGCAGGAGCGCCACGAGCGCATGGAGCGCACGCGCCGCGACGAGGCGTAGAGAGCGAAAGCCTAAGCCTTCGCTTCGGCCTGCATCTGCTGCATGTTGAGCGGGCGGCCGGTACGGCCGTCGCCCTCCTTGCCGTGGCGCCAGGCGATGGCGCCGTTGCAGATCACCGTGTCGATGCCCTGGGCAGGGGCGATCGGCTTCTCGAAGGTCGCGGTGTCGATCACCGTCGCCGGATCGAACACACAGATGTCGGCATAGAAGCCCGCTTTCACCTGGCCGCGCTTGGTGAGATGGAAGCGTTCGGCAGGATAGGAGGTCATGCGGCGCACGGCGTCCTCGAGCGGGAAGAGCTTGAGGTCGCGCGAGTAGTGGCCGAGCACGCGCGGAAAGGTGCCCCACAGGCGCGGATGCGGATGGGCGTCGAAGGGAATGCCGTCGGAGCCGATCATCGCGCCGGGATGGCTCATCGCCGCCTGCACGTCCTTCTCGTCCATCATGAAGTAGATGGCCCCGGCCGGCTGGATTCGATCGCCGGCCTCCTTCATCGAGACGCCCATTTCCCTGGCGATGTCGGCGAGGTCGCGGCCGCCCATGCCGGGCATCTTGTTGGACCAGGTGATCAGCACCTTGTCCGCCCGCTCCAGCATGTCGGTGCGCAGGATCGTCGAGCCCGCGATATAGGGATAGACGT
This sequence comes from Reyranella sp., assembly GCA_035501235.1. GTDB lineage: Bacteria > Pseudomonadota > Alphaproteobacteria > Reyranellales > Reyranellaceae > Reyranella. Next base: position 771 of record DATJWN010000088.1, on the reverse strand, counting down.
CGAAGGCGATCTGCTGCGTCTTCATCGCCTCGGTGAACTTGGGCAGCGTCTCCTTCATGCGGCCGAAGTTGGTGCGGCCCGAGCATTTGTGATGCGAGACGATGATCTCCGCGCCGGCGCGGCGGCCGATCTCGAAGGTCTCGTCCATGGCCTTCAGGATGTGGTCGCCTTCATCGCGCATATGGGCGGTGTAGACGCCGCCATGCTTGCCGAGCGGGGCGGCGACCTCGGCGACCTCATCCGTCGAGGCGTGGCTCGACACGGCATAGAAGAGGCCGCTCGACATGCCGATCGCGCCTTGGCCGAGGCTCTCGTCGAGCAGCTCGCGCATCTGCTTGATCTCGTTCGCCGTCGCGACGCGGTTGAGGTCGTCACCCATGGTGGTGAGGCGGAGCGTCCCGTGCCCGATCAGGAAGGCGCCGTTGATCGCGGGCTTCGCCGCCTCGACCTTGCCGGCGAAGGTGGCGAAATCCTTGGCTATGTTCTCGCGCTTCTTGACCATCAGCGACATCCAGTGGCCGATCTCGGGCCGCGTGTACGGCGCGGCGGAGACGCCGCAATTGCCGCACACCACGGTGGTGACGCCCTGGCTTGCTTTCATCGCCATGGTCGGGTTGTCGATCAGCGCGGTGTCGTCGTGCGTGTGGACGTCGATGAATCCCGGCGCCACGACCTTGCCCTTGGCGTCGATCTCGTTGTCGCCCCTGAGCGAGCCCGGCGCCTCGACGGCGGCGATGCGGTCGCCCTTTATCGCGACGTCGGCCGCGAACA
>DATJWN010000087.1:0-2888 GCA_035501235.1 Reyranella sp. | reverse complement strand
TACTGCCCAGTCCCTTCGCCATGAACGCTTCGGCCAGCCCAAGCTGACCGTCCTGACCGCGCTTCATCGAAGCCTCCTTACAGAGGCCTTCTCTGAATCACTCCTGATCCCTCGTGCCAAGACCTTTTGCAGAGGTCTCATATGAATGGGGAAGCTGGCTTTTGGTTACCAGCGCGGCGGGTGGAGCTTCAGGAGTTCGAGCTCGTCGTTCATGCGGGTGAAGACCGAGTCCCAGTCGCCCGGCCGGGACTGGCGGAACAGGCGCGCGGACGGATACCAGGGCGTGCGCTCGCCGCCGAGATGCCAGCGCCAGTCGGCGGCGGTGGGCAGCATCACCCAGGTGGGGATGCCCATGGCGGCGCTCAAATGCGCGATCGGGGCGTCGATCGAGATCAGCAGATCGAGCTGGGCGAGCGCGGTCGCGGCTTCGGCGAAATCGAAGATGCCGCGGCCGACATCGTGGACGAGGCCCGCGGCGCCGGAGCGCTGCAGGTCCTGCTGGTGCACGCCGCCCTGCAGGCTGAAGACCAGCAGCTCGGGATCGCCGGTGAGGCCGAGGAACTTCTCGAACGGCACCGAGCGGCGACGATCGTTCGGCTGGTTGGCCGTCGCGGCCCAGTAGATGCCGAGCCGCAGACGCGCCTTGTCGAGACGACCCAGCCGCACGCGGCTTTCCGACGGCGGCTTGAGATAGGGCGCGGTGAATTGCGTGAAATCAGGACGCAGCAGATGCGGCAGCGAGACCAGCGAGGCGTGCAGGTCGAAGCGCGGCAGCTTCTCGCCCTCGGCCACGACGGCGTCGATATAGTCGCAGCCGGCTAAAAGCTCCTTGAGCGGCGCCTGGCAGAGCACGATCACCTCGGCGCCGCGGCTCTTGAGCTCGCGGGCGAAGCGCACGAACAAGAGCACGTCGGAAAGGCCCTGCTCGGGATAGAGCAGGATACGCTTGCCCTCGACTGGGCCGCCGTCCCAGGCCGGCCGCGCGAAATCGGGCGCCGGCGTCTCGGGCAGGCGCTTGCGGGTCTCGTAGGTCTCGAAGCCCTCGGCAAGGTCGCCGCGCATCAGCAGAGCGATCGCGAATTCCGTCCGCGCACGCTTGTTGTCCGGCATCAGGGTCAGCGCGCGGGCGAAGCAGCCGACCGATTCATCGATGCGGCCGAGATCGCGCAGGCAGAGCGCGAGGTTGAAATAGCCCTCGGCATAGTCGCGGTTGAGCGCGACCGAGCGGAAGTGATGCTTCACCGCCTCGTCGAGCCGGTTGGCGGCGCGCAAGGCATTGCCGAGATTGGAATGGAGCGCGGCATTGTCGGGATCTGACTCGAGCGACAGGCGATGATGCTCGACCGAGGCTTCGAGCTTGCCCGCGAGGCGCAGCGCCACGCCGAGATTGTTGTGCAGTTCGGCGTTGTACGGCTTCTGCGCCAGGAGCTTCAGGTAGGAGGTGATCGCCTCGTCGAGGCGGCCCGAGCGCTGGGCTTGCGTCGCCAGCCGCAATTGCTGCGTGAAGCCATCGGCCTCACCGAACAGCTTGATCGGTTCGGCCGTCGATTCCGGCCGAAGGAGATGAAGGGGCGCCGCCTCGCTCACATCTCCCTTAATACATTACATTTGGCCGTTAAGCATCTGATTTCAAAGGGAGATTCGGAACGCTGCCTGTAGCGGCCACAACTTGGTCACAGCTACTAGATGTAGCCTTTCACCAGTTCCTCGGCGATCTGGATGGCGTTGAGCGCAGCGCCCTTGCGCAGGTTGTCGCTCACGATCCAGAGCGCGAGGCCGTTCTCGACCGTCGGGTCGACCCGGACGCGGCTCACGAACACCGCGTCCTGTCCGGTGATCTCCTTGGGCGTCACGTAGCCGCCCGGCTCACGGCGATCGACGACCAGCACGCCGGGCGCGGCGGCCAGCACCTGGCGCGCCTCATGCTCGTCGAGCGGCTGTTCCAGCTCGAGGTTCACCGCCTCGGCATGGCCAATGAACGTCGGCACGCGCACGCAGGTGGCGTGGACCTTGATCTTGGGGTCGAGGATCTTCTTGGTCTCGACCACCATCTTCCACTCTTCCTTGGTCGAGCCGTCGTCCATGAACACGTCGATGTGCGGGATGACGTTGAAGGCGATGTTCTTGGAGAACTTCTTGGGCTCGAGCGCCTCGTTGACGAAGAAGCTCTTGGTCTGATTCAAAAGCTCGTCCATCGCCTCCTTGCCGGCGCCGGACGTCGACTGATAGGTCGAGACCACGACCCGCCTGATCTTCGCGGCATCGTGGATCGGCTTCAGCGCCGCCACCATCTGGATGGTCGAGCAATTGGGATTGGCGATGATGCCACGCGCCTTGTAGCCCTTGATGGCGTCGCGATTCACTTCCGGCACGACCAGCGGCACGTCGGGGTCCATGCGCCAATAAGACGTGTTGTCGATCACCACGGCGCCCGCCTTGGCGGCCCGCGGCGAGTGCTCGGCCGAGACCTTGGCGCCGGGCGAGGAGAGCACGATGTCGGTGCCCTTGAAGTCGAACTTGGCGAGGTCGTGGACCTTCAGCACCTTGTCGTCGCCGAACGAGACCTGACGCCCCGCCGATTTCGCCGAGGCCAGCGCCACGACGTCGTCGGCCGGGAAGTTCCGCTCGGCCAGGATCTGCAACAATTCGCGCCCGACATTGCCGGTCGCGCCCACGATGGCGACTCTATATCCCATGGCGGGGGGAGATAGGGGTTAAGAGGCGGTTTTGCAAACCCCCTCTCGCCTTCCCCATTCAAATGAGACCTCTGCAAAAGGTCTTGGCACGAGGGATCAGGAGTGATTCAGAGAAGGCCTCTGTAAGGAGGCTTCGATGAAGCGCGGTCAGGACGGTCAGCTTGGGCTGGCCGAAGCGTTCATGGCGAAGGG
>DATJWN010000086.1:0-2031 GCA_035501235.1 Reyranella sp. | reverse complement strand
CTTAGGTGTGCCGACCTGGAGCACCAGCCCGTCCCGCATCACGGCGATGCGGTCGGACATGGCGAGCGCCTCTTCCTGGTCGTGGGTCACCAGGACGAAGGTGATGCCGGTCTCGCGCTGCAGGCGCTTCAGCTCGGTCTGCATCTCCTTGCGGAGCTTCAAATCGAGGGCGGAGAGCGGCTCGTCGAGCAGCAGCACCTTGGGTTTCGGCGCGAGAGCACGGGCAAGCGCCACGCGCTGTTGCTGTCCGCCGGAGAGCTGGGTCGGCTTGCGGGTGGCGAATCCGTCGAGGCGCACCAGGGCGAGGGCTTCCTTCACCCGCGCGTCGATGTCGGCCTTCTTCCAACCGCACATCTCCAGGCCGAAGGCGACGTTGCCGGCGACGGTCATGTGCGGGAAGAGGGCGTAGCTCTGGAATACGGTGTTGACCGGCCGCTTCTGCGGCGGCAAGGCGGCGACATCGAGATCGTCGATGCGGATGGCACCGGTGCTCGGCATCTCGAAACCGCCGATCAGGCGCAGCAGCGTCGTCTTCCCGCAGCCGGAGGGACCGAGCAGCGTGAAGAACTCGTTGCCGTCGATCCGGAGCGAGACTTCCTTCAACGCGGCGACGGTGCCGACGTCCTTGGTGGTGAAGGACTTCGAGACTCCCGTGAGCTCGATCATCGCGTGGCACTGGCTCCGACAATACGTGTGATGGAAAGCATCGCGCCTCCAGATTATATTTGTCAATTGAAAATATATTTTTTGCAACGTAAGCTGACTGCTGACGATAATATATTTGCGTGATCTGGGAGCAGGATGGCACGCGACGCCGCGCATAACCTCACGCAGGGCGCCTATGAAGGCTTGCGCGCCGATCTCCTGGCCTGCCGCATCGCGCCGGGCAGCAAGCTGAAGATCCAGGATCTCTGCTCGCGCTTTTCCGTGAGCCTCGGCGCGGTGCGCGAGGCGCTGTCCCGGCTGACCTCGGAAGGCTTGGTGATCTCCGAGCCGCAGCGCGGCTTCCGCGCGGCGCCGATCTCGGTCGCCGACTTGAAGGATCTGACGATGGTCCGGATCGAAGTAGAGAGCCTCTGCCTCAAGCGCGCGATCGAGGTCGGCACGGTCGAATGGGAGTCGCGACTGGTGGCGGCGTTTCATCGCCTGTCGAAGACGCCAGAGCGCGTCGCTTCCGATCCGGTCCGCGCGGCCGACGATTGGGCCGACGCCCATGCCGGATTCCACGCCGCTCTGGTCGAGGGCGCCGATTCACCCTGGCTGCTGCGTCTCCATGCGCAGCTCTATGCACAGAGCGAGCGCTACCGCCGGCTCTCGGTGCCGCTCAGCATGGAGGAGCGCGACGTGGGCGGCGAGCATCGCGCAATCCTGGATGCGACCCTGAAGCGCGACGCGGACAAGGCGGTGAAGCTGCTCACGAGGCACTTGGGCGCCACGACGGCGATCCTGCTGGAAGCGGATATCGAAGGCGCGTCGCAGGCCTGATCAGCGCGCCGCCCCGTTGGCGTCCTGGTAAGCGTCCATGGCGAGCACGCTGGCGCCGATGATGCCGGCATTGTTGCCGTGCTCCGCCGTGAGGATCTTTGGCGGACGGCCAGGCTTCAGCAGTACGAAGTCGTAGGAGTGTTTCGAGACGCGCTCGGTAAGGAAGTCGCCGGCATGCGCAACGCCGCCGCCGAAGATCACGGCTTCCAGGTTCAGCATGTTCGACATGATGCCGACCGCCTGGCCGAGCCAGCGAGTCATCTCATCGAACGCTTGCAACGCCTCGGGCTCGCCTTGCTTGGCGCGTTCGACCACGGCCTTCGCATCGGGCGTATCGACGCCAGGCTTCAGCTCCCGGCAGCGCGCGACCAGCGCCGAGGCGCTGGCGAGGTTCTCGAGCATGCCCGGCACCGGTCGCGCGATGTCGGTACGCGCGGGGTCCATCGACATGCAACCGAATTGCGGCGAGAGGCCGTTCGGCCCGTCGATGATCTTGCGGTCGATGACGACGGAGCCGCCGATCCCGGTACCCAGGGTGAAGAGGGC
>DATJWN010000085.1:0-2346 GCA_035501235.1 Reyranella sp. | reverse complement strand
ACTAGACAAAGACGCGACCGGACGCAGCGCCTAAAAATAAAAAAGCAGGAGGGCATATGCCCTCCTGCTTCGATCTCATTGTCATTGGGTGTGAGGGGGTTAACCCTCGACCACCTGCACCATATGCGGGAGCTTGGCGATGGCACCGCGCACTTCGGCGGTGTCCTCAAGCTCCACGACGCGGTGCATCTTGCCGAGGCCGAGACCGACCAGAATCTTCTTCTGGCTCTCGGGGCGGCGGATCGGCGAGCCGATCTGCTTGATCTTGATGGTCTTTTTATTCTGGGCCATCACTCGTTACTCCGCAATCGCTTCGGCGTCCGCGGCAGCGACCTCGGCCGACGCACCACCGCGACGAAGCAGGTCGGCAACCTTCTTGCCGCGACGCTGCGCCACCGACTTGGGGCTCGTCTGATCGGTCAGCGCCTCGAAGGTCGCCCGGATCATGTTATAGGGGTTCGACGTGCCGACCGACTTGGTCACGACGTCGGCAACGCCCAGGCTCTCGAAGACGGCGCGCATCGGGCCGCCCGCGATGATGCCGGTACCGGCCGGGGCCGAACGCACGGTCACCTTGCCGGCGCCGAAATGGCCACGGCCGTCATGATGCAGCGTGCGGCCTTCCTTCAGCGGCACGCGGACCATCGCCTTCTTGGCGGCGGCGGTCGCCTTGCTGATCGCCTCGGGCACTTCGCGGGCCTTGCCATGGCCGAAGCCGGCACGGCCCTTGCCGTCACCGACGACGACGAGCGCGGCGAAACCGAAGCGCTTGCCGCCCTTCACGGTCTTGGACACGCGATTGATGTGGACGAGCTTCTCGACGAATTCCTCGCCGCCGTCTTCCTCGTTGCGCGGGCGACGGTCGTCGCGGCGGCCACGGCCGCCCCGCTCGCCGCGCTCACCACGGCCACGGCCACGGCCACGGCGCTGTTCCTCGGGGGCGTGGCCCTCGGTCTCGGCGCCGGCGCCTTCGATCACGGTTTCGTCTGCCATATCAGAACTCCAGTCCGCCCTCACGGGCGGCATCGGCCAGCGCCTTCACGCGGCCATGAAAGAGGAAGCCGCCACGATCGAACACGACCTTGGTGACGCCGGCCTTGACGGCGGCGGCAGCGACGCGCTTGCCGACCTCGGCCGCGGCCTCGGACGTGGCGCCGGTCTTGCCCTTGGCGTCCTTGTCCAGGGTCGAGGCGGCGGCGACGGTCTTGCCGGCCGCGTCGTCGATGACCTGGGCGTAGATGTGCCGGCCCGAGCGGTGAACGCTGAGGCGGGGCTTGCCGCCGGCGCGCGCCTTGAGGGCGGTGCGGACCCGGCGCGAGCGCCGGTCGAAGAGAGAGAGTTTCGCCATGGCTTACTTCTTCTTGCCTTCTTTGCGGAAGATAAACTCGCCGTCATATTTGATGCCCTTGCCCTTGTAGGGCTCGGGCTTGCGCCAGCGACGGATCTCGGCGGCGACCTGGCCAACCTGCTGCTTGTCGATGCCGCTGATCTCGACCGTCGTGTTGTCCGGGGTCTTGATCTCGATGCCGGCCGGAACCGGATAATCGACATCATGGCTGTAGCCGAGCTGCAGCTTCAGCGTCTTGCCCTGGGCATTGGCGCGATAGCCGACGCCGGTGATGAGCAGCTTCTTGGAGAAGCCCTCGGTCACGCCGGTCACCAGATTCTGCACCAGGGTCCGCTGCATGCCCCAGAAGGAGCGCGCCTGCTTGCTGTCGTTGGCGGGGCGGATCGCAATCTGGCCATCCTCGATGGCATAGGTCACGAGGTCCGCCAGCGGCATGGCGAGCGTGCCCTTCGGTCCCTTGACCGAAAGCTGGCCGTCCTCGATGGTCGCGGTCACGTTCGCGGGGATCGCGACCGGCTTCTTGCCCGTGCGGCTCATCAGAACACCTCCGCCAGCACTTCGCCGCCGACATTCTGCTCGCGTGCCTCATTGTCCGAGAGCACGCCGCGCGGCGTCGAGACGATGGTGATGCCCAGGCCATTGCGGACGATCGGCAGCTCCTTGGAGCCCGAATAGACGCGGCGGCCCGGCTTGGACACGCGGGCGACATGCTTGATCGCCGGCTGGCCCTCGAAATATTTGAGCTCGATGCGCAGGCCCGGATGGCCGGCAAGCTCTTCCTCGGAATAGCCGCGGATATAGCCTTCGCGCTGGAGCACGTCGAGCACGCGGGCACGCAGCTTGGAGGCCGGCGAGAGGACGCTGTCCTTGCGCGCCTGCTGGCCGTTGCGGATGCGGGTGAGCATATCACCCAGGGGATCGGTCAATGCCATCGCTATGATTCCTTACCAGCTCGACTTGGTGACGCCGGGGATCAGGCCCTTGTTGGCCAGATCACG
>DATJWN010000084.1:0-91602 GCA_035501235.1 Reyranella sp. | reverse complement strand
TTGGGGTCGAGCGCGCGCTTGATGGTGCGCATGGTGTCGAGCTCGATCTTGCTGCGATAGTGCTGCAGCTCGTCGAGCTTCTCGATGCCGATGCCGTGTTCGGCCGAGATCGAGCCCGCCATCGAGGTGATCAGGTCGTTGACCGCACGGGTGATCGCCGGTGCATATTGCTGCAGGGTCGCGCGGTCCATGCCCTTCGGCGCGCCGAACCCGAAATGGACGTTGCCGTCGCCGATATGGCCCAACGGATGAGGCCGCAAGTCGGGCAGGATTTCGAGCGCCGCCTTGATGCCCTTGTCGATGAATTCCGGGATCTTGGAGATCGAGACCGAGATGTCGTAGCTGATACCGGGCCCTTCGGCGCGTCCGGCTTCGGCCACGCCTTCGCGGATCCTCCACATGTTCTGCGCCTGCGCCTCGCTCTGGGCGATCACCGCATCGAGCACGCGGCCGGCCTCCATCTGTTCGGCGAGGAACTGCTCCATCTTCTCCGACATGCCCTCTGCGCCTTCGGCCCTGGGCCGAGAGGAGGACCACTGCATCAACAGATACCAGGGCGTCTCGGACTTGAGCGGGTCCTGCGTGCCGGGAATGTGGCGCAGCACCATCTCGGTCACTTCGCGGCACATCAGCTCGCATGATTCGACGTTGTCCTCCGATGCCGAATGCGCCTCGGACAGGATCTCGATGGCGGCCTGCGGATCGCGGATGGCGAGCCAGGCGGTGGCCACGTCTTTCGAGGCAGGCCACAGCTTCAGCACCGCCTTGGTGATGATGCCGAGCGTACCTTCGGCGCCCATGAACAGGTGCTTGAGGTCGTAGCCGGTATTGTCCTTCTTGAGCGAGCGGAGCCCGTTCCAGATGTCGCCGTTGGGCAGCACAACCTCGAGGCCCATCACGAGGTTGCGCGCATTGCCATAGCGCAGCACCTGCACGCCGCCCGCGTTGGTCGAGAGATTGCCGCCGATCTGGCACGAGCCCTGGGCGCCGAGGCTGAGCGGAAAGAAGCGGTCATGCGCTGCCGCCGTCTCCTGCAGGGTCTGCAGGATGCAGCCGGACTCGACAGTCATCGAATAGCCGACCGGATCGACCGACAGGACCTTGTTCATGCGGCCGACCGACAAAACGATGCCCTGGTGCGTGGGCCAGGGCGTGGCGCCGCCCATCAGGCCGGTATTGCCCGCCTGCGGAACGATGGCGATGCCATTGTCGTAGCAGAGCTTCACGACCTTGGAGGTTTCCTCGACGCTGCCCGGCCGCACGACCACCGAGGCGGTGCCTGAACGCGTGCGCCGCCAATCGGTGACGAAAGGCTGCTTGTCGGCCTCGTCCACGATCAGGCCCTTGTCGCCCACGATGGCGCGCAGGCTTTCCAGGATCGCGGGCGTCACCGGCGTGGTGGGAATGGGCGGTTGAATGACGTTGTCGGGCATGTTTCCTCGCTTTGGGCGAAGATTAGCCGCCGCCGCGGGACCCGTCATCCGCGGCCGCCCGGCGCAGGCGGTCGTTGATCGCAAGGCCCAATCCCGTCGCCGGAATGGGCATGACCGCGATGCGGCTCACCTCCGGCCGGTCGAGCGCGCGCATGTGAGCGAAGAGGTTGGCGGCGGCCTCGGTGAGGTCGCCTGAGGGGCTGAGATTGAGGCTGAGGCGGGCGCCCGGAGGCGCGCCGGGCCCGAAGGCGAGCAGGGCCTCGTCAGGGCCGACGCTTGTCGCCTCCAGCCGCACGGGCCGTGCGGGGGCATAGTGGCTGGCGAGCTGGCCGGGCGACTTGCGGGCCGCCGTGCCGGTCGGGATCGCTTCCGACAAGGCGATGGGGCCGATGACCGCCTCGATGGCCTCGCGCGTGGCGCCGCCCGGGCGCAACAGCGTGGGTGTCGGCGACGAAAGGTCGAGGACGGTCGATTCCAGGCCGACCGCGCAGGGCCCGCCGTCGAGGATCAGCGCCACGCGCGAGCCCAGGGACTCCGCCACGTGCTCGGCGCGCGTCGGGCTGATCGAGCCGCTGCGATTGGCGGACGGGCCTGCGATCGGCACGCCCGCGGCCCGCATCAGCTCCTGCGCCATCGGATGCGCGGGCGAGCGGATGGCGACTGTGTCGAGGCCCGCGGTCGTGAGCAGGGCGATCGGCGACTTCTCCGAGCGCGGCAACACGAAAGTGAGCGGTCCCGGCCAGAAGCGGGCCGCGAGCCTGTCGGCGGTCTCGCTCCAGCGCACGTAGCGCCGCGCGGCGGCGGCATCGACGACGTGGCTGATCAGCGGATTGAACTGCGGCCGGCCCTTGGCCTCGAAGATCTTGGCGACCGCGCGCTCGTTGGTGGCGTCGCCGCCCAGCCCGTAGACGGTCTCGGTCGGGAAGGCGACGAGCTCGCCTGCCCGGATGAGCCGCGCGGCTTCGGCGATGCTCATTGTGCGTCCTTCACCGGGCGTCCGGGGTCCGCGCGATGAAATGCGGATTGCCCCAGCCCGGCTTGCCGTAAGTGAGTGGCTTGCCGTCGGTCGTCACGACCTCGCCGCCCGCCGCCTCGAGCACGCCCTGGCCCGCCGCGGTGTCCCACTCGTTGGTCGGGCCGAAGCGCGGATAGATGTCGCCCAGCCCTTCGGCGATCAAACAGAATTTCAGCGACGAGCCCGCGCCCTTGCGCTCGGCGACGGTGAGGCCGTTGTTGCGGAACCAGATGTCGAGATTGCTGAACACCGCGGTGCTGCGGCTGGCATAGGCGGTGAGGCCTTCCGCCGGCGCGCGGCGGACGTGGATCGCGGTGAAGGCGCCGCCGTGCTCGCTCTTGTCCGCGCCCAGGTCCGAGGCGCCGCGCCACAGCGTGTCGGTCGCCGGCGCGAGCACGATGCCGAGCACGGGCTTGGCCCGGTCGATCAGGGCGATGTTCACCGTGAACTCGCCGTTCCTCTTGATGAACTCCTTGGTGCCGTCGAGCGGATCGACCAGCCAGAAGGGGCGGCCGTCGAGCTTCGGCACATGGCCCGCCGCCATCTCCTCCTCGGCGACGACGGCGAGGCCCGGCGTCAGCTCGCGGAGCCTGGCGACGATGATCTTTTCAGCCGCCTGGTCGGCGTCGGTGACCGGGCTCTTGTCGGCCTTGGTCCGCTCGCCGAGGTCGCCGGCATAGATGCGCATGATCTCGCGGGCGGCCTCGCGGGCAAGTGAGGTGCAGGCGTCGCGCAAGCGGCCGATATCGGGGAGGGTTGAACTCACGGCGCGGTCCTTATACCTCATCACGCCATGGCCAACAGGCTGTTAGGCGTCATATCGGCCCTGCCGGAGGAGTTCGCCCACCTCTCCGACCAGTCGGGCCCGTCGCACCGGATCGGCGGCCTCGCCTTCTGGCGCGGCAGCATCGCCGGGCGCGAGGCGGTGTTCGTCGAATCGGGAGCAGGCAAGGTGAATGCAGGCGTCGCGACCTCGCTCCTGCTCGACCGCTTCGAGTGCGGCGCCCTGATGCTGTGCGGCGTCGCCGGCGGGCTCGACCCGGCGCTGGGCGTGGGCGACGTCGTGGTCGGCACCAGCCACATCCAGCATGATTTCGGCATCCATCGCGAAGATCGCTTTGTCACCATTCAGCCGGGCAGCCGCCCCGCGCGTGGCGACGACTGGAAGCCCGGTTATCCGGCGGGCGATGCGCTTGTCGAGCGGCTGCGCGCGGCCGCCGCGAGCCTGGTTCTCGATCCTCTTCCCGAGGGGCTCGGCGTCCCGGGACGCCAGCCGGCGGTCCATTTCGGGCCCATCCTGACAGGCGACAGCTTCGCCAACTCGGAGCCGCTGCGGAAACGCCTGCACGGCGAGTTCGGCGCCATGGCGGTCGAGATGGAAGGCGGCGCCGTCGCGCAAGTGGCCCGGCGCTGGGGCGGCGACATCCCCTTCGTCAACGTGCGATGCCTCAGCGACCTCGCTGGCCGCTCGAGCCATCTCGATTTCCTCGCCTTCCTGCCGATCGCGGCGCGCTCTGCCTCGCTGGTCGCCCACCGGCTGGCGCCGGCAGTCTAGGCCTTCTTCAGCAAACGACCGGCGACGGCGTCGAGCTTCTTCACCAGCTCCGGCGAGCGCACCGACTCCGCGGAGATCAGGGCGTACTCCAGCGCGCGGTCGCAGCCGGCGGGGCAGGGATCGGGGCGCGTGGCCTTGAGCTTCGGCGCGATCTTGGCGACCAGGGTCTTGGCCTTCTCGGCGTTCTCGGTCAGCACGCGCACGATGTCGGCGACCTGCACGTGATCGTGGTCGGGATGCCAGCAGTCGAAGTCGGTGACCATGGCGACGGTGACGTAGCAAATCTCGGCTTCGCGGGCGAGCTTGGCCTCGGGCATGTTGGTCATGCCGATCACGTCGCAGCCCCAGCTGCGATAGAGCTTGGACTCGGCGAGGCTCGAGAATTGCGGGCCTTCCATGGCGACGTAAGTGCCGCCGAAGCGAATCGGGAAGCCCGCTTCCTTGGCGCAGTGATGGACGGCGTGCGCCAGCCTGTTGCAGGTCGGGTGCGCCATCGAGACGTGGGCCACCATGCCCTCGCCGAAGAAGCTCTTCTCGCGGGCGAAGGTGCGGTCGATGAACTGGTCGACGACCACGAAATGGCCGGGCGGCAGGTCCTCGCGCAGCGAACCGCAGGCCGAAAGCGACAGGATGTCGGTGACGCCGACCCGCTTCAACGCATCGATGTTGGCGCGGTAGTTGATCGATGTGGGCGAATGGCGATGGCCGCGGCCGTGGCGCGGAACGAACACCACGTCGAGCCCGTCCAGCACGCCGAACAGGAATTCGTCGGACGGCTCGCCGAAGGACGACGCCACCTTCCGCCACTGCGGATTCTTGAGGCCGGCCATGTCGTAAACGCCGCTGCCGCCCAGCACGCCCAGAACAGTCATTCGCTTCTCCGGCCCTCTCGCTCGAGTGGCGTTGGTGTATCATCCCGGCCGCCAAAAAGGGAGACGGACGGTTATGGGCAAGCTTGACGGCAAGATCACCATCGTCACCGGCGCCACCAGCGGCATCGGCCGGCGCACGGTCGAGATCTTCGTGGAAGAGGGCGCCCGGGTGGTCGCCACCGGCCGCCGCGAGGAGCTGGGCCGCAGCCTCGAGGCGAGCCTCGGCAAGGATCGCTGCATTTTCGTGAAGGCGGATGCCACGAAGGAAGCCGACGTGAAGGCGATGTTCGAGACCTGCCTCGCGAAGTGGGGCCGGGTCGACGCGCTGTTCAACAATGCCGGCGGCCCGGCGCCGGTGGGCGGCATCGAGACGGTTCCTGTCGAAGGCTTCGATGCCGCGATGGCGACGCTGGTGCGCTCGGTGATGCTGGGCATGAAGCATGCCGCGCCGATCATGATGAAGCAGGGTTCGGGCAGCATCATCAACAACGGCTCGATCGCCGGCCGGCGCGCCGGCTACTCGACCTCGATGATCTATGGCGCCGCCAAGGCCGCGGTGAACCATCTGACGGTCTGCGCCGCCATGCAGCTCGGCGAGAAGAACGTGCGTTGCAACGCGATCTCGCCGGGCGGCATCGCCACCGGCATCTTCGCCAAGGCGCTGGGCGTGGAGGCCAACAAGGCCGACAGCTTCGCCGAGGCCGCGGCCAAGAACATGGCGAGCCTGCAGCCCATCCCGCGTGCCGGCCGGACCGACGATATCGCCAAGGCGGCGGTGTTCCTGGCGTCCGACGATTCGACCTTCATCAACGGCCACGATCTCGTGGTCGATGGCGGCGTGGTCGGCGGGCGTCTGTGGACACCGCATCAGCAGGGCGTGCAGGCCATGCGTCAGGCGTTCGGCGTAAGCGAGGGTTGAGTTCGATGACGATTGCCGTTCTGTTCAGTGAGAAGAGCCGAGCTGCTTACGCGGCCGAAGCACATGCCCGCAAGGAGACCTACACCTTCACCGATGCCTGGGGCATGCCGCGCACCTGGCTCAAGGGCGAGTACGCGTACCTGGCGCCCAACGCAGCACGCTTGCTGCTCTCGCGCTGCAATCTCAAGCACGAGATGATCGAAGAGACGAAGCTCACCGATGCGACGCTCGCCGGCCTCCGCGCGCTGCTCATTCCCAATGCCGGCCATCTCGCCTCCGAGACGATCGCGCGTCTGGAAAAGTGGCTGGGGGGCGGCGCCGATCGCCGGCTGATCGTGACAGGCAAGACCAACCTGCCGCCCAAGCTGCTGGGCCTGAAGTCGTACACGCCGGCGACGGTCGAGGGCTTTACCGGCTGGCAATGGCTGCCCGGCTCGCCCTTCGCCAACGACGATTGGGAGAAGCTTTACGTCAGCAGCTTCCGCGGCTTCGGCATCAACAAGGCCGAGCCGGCCGCAGGCAGCAAGGTGCTGGCGAACCTCGTCGAGCTGACGGGCGACGTGGAGAACGCCTCGACGGCCACCGTGACCGAACGCGGCCCGGGCATCGTCGTCACCGACAAGACCATTTACATCGCCAACCAGGTCTTCGAGATGATCGGCGGCATGATGCAGGCGCATCTCAACGTCGAGCCGGTGCGGCACTTCACCAACGCCGTGCATTGGGGCGACACGTTGCTGTTCTTCATCCGCCGGCTGATGCGCGATGCAGGGCTGGGCGATCTCTGGAACACGCGCCTGCGCTCGTTCGGCGCCTATGACGGCGTTCTGTCGTTCCGCCACGACGTCCACGGCATGCGGGACTACCACTTCCTCGACTATCAGATCGAGAACCTGATCCCGGCGAGCTACGACATCGAGGATCCGACCTTCTCGACCAACATCGATTTCTCGATGGCCAGGGACTGGGTCGGCCGCACCACGCAGCACAGCTTCATCGAGCCGGCGCTCCACAACGACAGCTCGATCGGCGATCCGCCGACCGCCATTCACGGCAAGGGGCTGTTCAATCTGGTGGAGGGAGCCAAGAAGTCGCTGGGCATCAGCATCTGCACCTGCGGCCGGCACTCCGGCGGTCACATGCATCCCGAGACCCTGGATGCGATGGACTATCTCTATGCGCACAACAACGAGGTGCTCGGCATGTGCACCTTCTGCTTCTATCACATGATCGAATACGGCGTGCGCAACCCCGATGCCGTGGCCTCGACGGGCGACGGCGACCGGCAGCTCACCTATGTGACGGACGTACGCCGCACCATCGCCACGCCGGGCGTCTGGTTTCCGTATCACGCCGTCGTCACCACGGACAAGGAATGGCGGCCGTTGCGTGGTTGGGACCGCACGCATGAATACGACACCGCCTACGAACTGGTGGAGACGGTGTTCAACGGCCATGGCGCGCGTCGCACGGGCGTCGACGACCGGCTGGAGAACGGTGTCTACAGCTTCCAGTATCATCCCGAGCTGGCGCGCGATCCCTCGATAAACAGCGGCCGCGGCACGCTCGACTACCTGCGCTACTGC
This sequence comes from Reyranella sp., assembly GCA_035501235.1. Lineage (GTDB taxonomy): Bacteria > Pseudomonadota > Alphaproteobacteria > Reyranellales > Reyranellaceae > Reyranella. The sequence goes on along the minus strand of DATJWN010000084.1, from coordinate 84,222 downwards.
ATCAATCTCGCGGAACAGAAGCACTACTGGATCGCCACGCAAGCCGAGCTCTATCAACGCATGGCCGACTACGAAGCCATGACCTTCGAGACGGCCAATGGCGGCCGCGAGGTGACGGTGGGCAATCCGAGCCAACGGCGCCTTACCGGCATGGTGATCGAGCAGCGCCTGCCGTTCGGCAGCGTCTGGCAGGGCGACGAAGAGCTGATCCACGTTGCCCAGGGCAAGTTCGTCACCTTGCCGCCACTCGAGCCGGGCGAGAAGGTGACCTTGCGCTTCGAGTCGCAGGAATACGACGAGCTGCTGTTGCGCAATCCCAGCAATAAGGGCCTCACGATCCTCGACGCCCGTCGCGATCCGCGCACCAACGAGAGCCGCATCCGGGTCAGCGTCTGCCGCAAGCAACCGCTCGCGGTCGAGGGCGTCGATCCCGATGGTGCTTACGAGGTGCAGATCGACAACGGGCCGATAAAGCACTTCACCGTACGCACAGTACGGACCATCCAGGCCAAGCTTGCCAAGAAGACCAATGCGGCCGTCCAGGAGACGCGGCGGACTTTTACGCCCGGCACGACGCGGTTCCTCGATCTCATGATCGACGGCGAGGAGAACAACTTCGTCGAGCGCACGATCCGCATCAGGCAGGTCGCCGAACCGGAAGCAACAAAGGTGAAGGCTGCCCTGAAGGCTGCCATTCCGCCGAAGACGGGCCGCGTGACCTAAGTGCCGCCCAGGTAGGCGACCTTCACACGCGGGTCGGAGGCCACCTCGGCCGCCGGCCCGACCATGAACAGGCGGCCGAGCTCCATGACGATGCCGGTGTCGGAGACGTGGAGCGCGCCGTGCGCGTTCTGCTCGACGACCAGCACGGTGAGGCCGCTGTCGCGCAGGCGCGCGATGGTCTCGAAGATCTGGTCCTGGTTGCCGGGCGAGAGGCCGAGTGACGGCTCGTCGAGCAGCAGGAGCTGTGGATTGGCCTCGAGCACCATCGCCGTCTCGAGGATCTGCTGCTCGCCGCCGCTCAGGTTGCCCGCCATGACGCTGAGCTTGGCCTGAAGCAGCGGGAACTGCGCCAGCACCCGGTCGATCGCCTGCTCGGCCGCCTTGCCGCGCAAGGTGAAGGCGCCGAGCTCGAGGTTCTCGCGGACGCTCATCAGCGGGAAGTTGCAACGGCCCTGCGGCACGAAGCCGATGCCGAGTCGCAGCCGCTCCTTGGGCGGCAGCTTCTCGATTGATTGGCCGCGGAAGGAGGCTGTGCCACCGAAGTGGCGATTGAGGCCGTAGATCGCCTTCAAGAGCGTCGACTTGCCCGCGCCGTTGGGGCCGATGATCGTCGTGATGCTGCCGGCCGGGATCTCGATCGAGAAATCGACCACGATGGGCTCGTCGGTGTAGCCGACGGAGAGGCAGTCCAGCTTGAGGATCGGCTCAGCCACGCTGCGTCGCCTCCTCGGCGCCTTGCTTGCCGAGATAAGCCGCCAAGACGCGCGGGTCGCTGCGGATCAGGCCGGGCGGCCCATCGGCGATCTTGATGCCCTGGTCGAGCACGACGACGCGGCGGCAGAGGTTCATGATGAAGTCGACATTGTGCTCGACGATGACCAGTGTGACGCCTTCCTCGTTGAGCTTGCGGATCACCGCCTCGATACGGCGGACCATCGTCGGATTGACGCCGGCCACCGGTTCGTCGAGCACCACGAGCTTCGGGCGAGACATCATGCTGGCGGCGATCGCGAGCAGCTTGCGTTGGCCGTAGGACAGGATCGCAGCTGGCGCGTCGGCATAGTCGGCGAGGCCGACGGTCTGAAGGAGATCGCGGGCGCGGGCCGTGGCGGCGGCCTCGGCGGCGCGGACCCTGGCCGTGTGCAGCAGGGCCGGCAGCCAGCCGATGCCGTCATTCTCCTGCGCCGCGACCAGCAGATTCTCGAGCAAGGTCAGCTCGTCATAGGCGCGCACGGTCTGGAAGCTGCGCGTCAGCCCGGCGCGCGCGATGCGGTGCGGGGCGAGACCCGTGAGGTCGTTGCCGTCGAGCAGCCATTGTCCGCCATCGGCCGGCTGGAAGCCTGAAATGCAGTCGATGCTGGTGCTCTTGCCCGAACCGTTGGGCCCGATCAGGCCGACGATGGCGCCCGTCTCGACCTCATAGGAGACGTCGTTGACGGCGGTCAGGCCGAGATATTTCTTGGTGAGGCCGCGGACCTGCAGGAGCGCGGTCATGGCGTGCTCTTGGCCGGATCTCGGGGCTGCGGCCGCCGCCAGCGGGCGACGCGCCGGCGATAGAGCCAGCCGCCGATGCCGCCGGGGAACAGGATCATCGCCGCGATCAGGGCGACGCCGTAGAGAACCATGCGCAGGTCGGTGGTGAAGCGCAGCAGGTCGGGCAGGACCGCCATTACGGCACTTGCCAACAGCACGCCCCAGAAGCTGCCGGGACCGCCGATCACCACCGAGATCAGCATCGTTTCGGTGTAGTAGAAGTCGAAGATCGAGGGATCGATGATCGTGAGGTAGAACACGAAGAAGCCGCCCACGATCCCCGACAGCAGCGCCGACAGCGATAGTGCCAGCAGGCGATAGGCGAGCGGATTGACACCCTGCGACTGGGCCAGCGGCTCGTTGAGCTTGATCGCCCGCATGGCGCGGCCGAGACGGGACGTCACGACGAGGTAGATCAGGCCGTGCGCGATCGCGGCGAAGCCCATCAGCAGATAGTAGTAGTCGGCGGGATCGACGATGCGCCAGCGCAGGCCCGGCAGCTTCAGCTCGGGCGTCGGCAGGCCCGGGATGCCCATCGAACCGCGTGTCAGCTCGGGCCAGTCGCGGGCGATGATGGCACAGAGGAGCGCGAAGCTGAGACTCACGATCGCGAAGGCGTGGCGGGACAGGCGCAGCGAGGAATAGCCGACCAGCAGGCCGACCACGACGCAGAGCACGCCGCCCGCGGCGACGCCGGCCCACAGCGACCAGCCGAGATCGACCACCAGCAGGACGGCCGTGTAGGCGCCGATGCCGAAGAAGCCGACCTGGGCAAAGGAGAGCAGGCCCGTATAGCCCCAGATCAGGTTGAGGCCGCCCGCGAGCACCGACATGGCGGCGAAGCTGATGCCCAGCGCCAGGACGTAGTCGTTGTCGGTGAGGAGGGGAATGGCGAAGAGGGCGATCAGCCCCGCGATCACCGCCAGCAGGAGCTGGCGAGCACTCATACGCGTACGCCGCGGCCGAACAGGCCCTGCGGCTTCAGGAGCAGCACGACGATCATAGCGACGAAGGCCACGGCGTCGGTCATGGCCAGCGGCAGCAGGCCACCGGAGAAGCTTTCGAGGATGCCCAGCATCACGGCCGCGATGGCGGCGCCTGAGACGTTCCCCAGGCCGCCGATGATGATGATGGCGAAGGCTTTGAAGACGAACGCGAAGCCCATCAGCGGGTGCACCGCATAGATCGGCGCCAGGGCGGCGCCCGCGAGGCCCGACAGGCCGATGCCGATGGCGACCGCGAGACGGGCGACGACTCTCGTATCAATGCCAACCATCTGGGCGGCAACGCGGTTCTGGGCCACGCCGCGCATCGCCTTGCCCAGCTTCGTGCGGTGCAGGATCAGGTAAAGGGCGATGAAGGCTGCGATGCCGAGGCCCAGCGCATAGACGCGCGACACCGGCAGGCGGAGCTCGCCCAGTTGCAGGTTCCGGTAGCTGAGCGGCGTCTCGATCATGCGCGGCGTCGTGGTGAAGAGGAACACCGCGCCGTTCTGCAGCACCATGGAGAGGCCCATGGTGAGAAGGATGCTCCGCTCGAACGCCTCGCCGCGCAGGCCGAGCAGCAGGCCCTCGAACAGGACGTAGCCCACGGCCACGCCCACGACCGTCACCACGACGATGGTGCCCCAATAGCCGAAACCCCATTGCGCGGTCAGGAAATAGGCCAGCATCGAGGCCAGCATGTAGAACTCGCCATGAGCGAAGTTCACGATCTCCAGCACGCCGAAGATCAGCGACAGGCCCATCGCCACGAGCGCGTAGATCACGCCCATGACGATGCCGTTCAGCAGCAGCTGCCCGTAGAAGGACCAGTCCACGACGTCGCTTCCGTTCCCGTCCCGCGAGGCGGGATCAGGTCTTGCTCATGCCCAGGATCACGACCTTGCCGCCCTTGATGCCAAAGACGATGGCATTGTTGTGCACGAGGTTGTGGCTGTCGAATTCGACCGTCGTTCCCAGCATCGACTGGTACTTGGTCGCGGGCAAAGCGTCCCGAATCTTCCCGGGGCTGGCATCGCCCGAGCGGCGGATGGCGTCGATCAGGATGTTCATCGTCTCGTACGATTCGAAGCTGATCAGCATCGGCGCTTCGTTGAACTTCTTGGTGAACTTCGCGACGAATTCCTTGTTCGCCGGCGTGTCGACCGAGACGTCGTAGGGCTGCACGGAGATCGTGCCGTCGATGAAGCCGCTCGACAGGATCTCCTTCGGCACCTGCTCGACCAGCACGCGGCCGGTCAGCGGAATGCCGCCGCCCAGCTGGTACCACTGCTTGATGCCGTTCTGGAAATCGGCATCGATCAGGTAGAGCGCGACCATGCCCGGCTTCTTCGCCTTCACCTTGGTCAGCGCCGCCGTGTAGTCGACGGCGCCCTTCTGCGAATAATCGGCCATCACGAGCTTCTTGCCGCGCTTGGCGAGAGCCGCCTCGAAGCCCGAGGAGCCCGCGCGGCCGTAGTCGGTGTCTTCGCCCAGGAACGCGATATTGTCGGCCTTGCCTTCCTTGTCGAGCCAGCCGACCAGCGCGTCGAGCATGCTGGCGTCGGTCGGATTGACCTTGAAGGTCCACTTGTTGCCGCCTTCGCCCGACTTTTCGGCGATCGAGGTGGCCGAGGCATTGGCGATGATGAACGGCACCTTGGCGCGCTCGACCAGCGGCATGATGGCGAGGGCGGCCGAGCTGCAGAGGCCATCGAAGATCGCGGCGTACTTCTTGGTCGCCAGCATCTGCGTCACGCTCTTCACGGCTTCCGCGGGATTGCAGCGATTGTCCTGGTAGTCGATCTCGAGCTTGCGGCCGTTGATGCCCCCCTTGGCGTTGGCCTCGTCGATCGCGAGCTGGGAGCCCCAGCGCGCATGCTCGCCATAGTGCGAGACGGGGCCGGTGAGGGGCGTCGAGGCGCCGATCATGATCGGCGCCTGGGCGAAAGCAGAGGAAGCGAACAGGCCGCTCAGGAGAGCAGCGGAGGCAAGGCGAAGAGAGATCATGCGGTCGCGCGTCCGGTGTGTGAGAATGGCTGCAGTCATGGTGCGCTGGGCGTTTGCTGAATGCAATGGCGCGGGAAACGGGTGGGACTGCACTTCGATACGCCCGAGGCGCGCGGGCGTGGCGTTCGTGTATCATCCGAAGCGAGAAAGGGAATCCATGGGGCTTGGGACTCGTCCCGCCATCGTTCTGATGGGCCACGACGTATGGCCGGTGGGCCGGACGGTGCCGGAAACAGCGTACAATGCCGCGATCGGTATCGAGGCGCTGGAAGCAGCACTGCTCGAGCTGCGCGACCAGGGCTACCGGTTCGTCGCCTTGGATGAGTTCATGAAGCATCGGCAGGCGGGCGGCGTGGCCCTACTCACATTCGACGATGCCTATGCGAACGTCGTCTATGTCGCCTTGCCCGTGCTGCAGCGGCTGGGCGTTCCGGCGCTGATCTTTGTCGTGTGCAACGGTCTTGGCGCGGGAGATCCCTTTCCGCATTTCCTCTACGAGCTGCAGGACTCCTGGCCGCGCATGAAGCCGCTGGCCGGCCATCCGGCGCTTGCCAAGGTCCTGGCCTCGACGTCCAGGAAGTCGCTGGACGAGCTGTTCGAGCACGATGCGGTCCGGGTCTACGACATGTTCGCCCAGGCACTCAGCGCCGACGAGCTCGCCACCCTTTCCGCCGATCTTGCAGCGGCCGGAATGCCGCGCCGGACGATGAACCGGGATCAGCTCGAGCGTGCCGCGCGTTCGGAGCTGATCGAGCTGGGCGCGCATTCGATGACGCATCGTCCCTTGACGACTCTGCCGGCGGAGGAGGTGGACAGTGAGATCAAGGAGTCCGCCCGAACGATCGCCGGCATGACTGGAAAAGAGCCGGCCGACGTGGCCTTCGCCTATCCCTACGGCTTCGTGAGCGCCCATGCCGCCTCGGTCGTTGGGCGTTCCTGCCGCTCGGGCTTCACCTGCGCTGCTCGCCCCGTGAGCGCCCTCGACCGCGGCGCCACTCTGCCCCGGATCAATCTCGATCGTTCGGCGCCGCGACGAGCGGCCGAGGGTCGGCCCCTGAAATCCGCCACCGCCGCCCTGCGCGAGACGGCATTGCTCTATGCGCGCACCGACCTCGGCCGCCGCGCAACCGCACCGCTTCGATACGCCGCCCGGGCATTAAGGGGACGCTGAGATGCCGGTGAAGCTCTTCGCCCTGCATGCCGAGCGCATGACGAAGGAGACGGCGCCGCTCGTCTCGGCCTTGCACAAGCGCGCCTATCTCACGCCGGATGCGCTTTGTTACGAGTATCTCGCCAATCCCGATGCCAGCCGCCTCTATTACGGCACGGACGACAAGGGGACAGTGGCGGCGAGCCAGGGATGGGTGGGGCAGACCCTGATCCACGACGGCGTGCCCGTGCCGAGCCTGATGACCGAGCGGACGCTGCTTTCGCCGGCCTATTGGGCGCGTGCCGACTACCGGCAATTCTATCTCGACAGCCTTGCCGAGACCGCGGCCGCCACCTCGGCGACCTTCGCCTGGGGTGGCACGGCGGCGCTGAAGGCCTTCGCCCGTTTCGGCTTCGATGCGGCCGATTGCTTCGGGCACGAGGTCATGGTCTGCGGCCTCTCGCCGATCCTGGCCGTGATCCGGGCTCCGGAGAGCTGGAAGTGGCGGGCCTATCACGGCGCGCTCTATGGCCTGTCGCTCGCGAAGCATTGGCTCTCCCTGCCGTGGTTCAAGCGCCGCCGCTACATCGTGCGCGAGGAGGTGCCGTCAGACTCCGAGCTCGAGGCCTTCATGTGCGCTTTGTCCACGGCCCATCCGGACAGCTATTTCATGAACTACACAAGGGCCAAGCTCGCCTGGTTCGCGACGGACAATCCCTTCAAGAAGCGCGAGGTCGTGACTTTGCGGCGGGGCGATGCCCTTGAAGGCCTCGCGCTAGTTGACGATCGCGGCAACCGGCTGGCGGTGCTGGCCGATTGCCTGCTGCTTCATTCGGCCAACGCAGACCGCGCGCTGCTCGATCTTGCGCGCCACTACGGCAGGCGCGGGCGCGCAGGGCTTTATTTCTGGGGCAATCGCGGCAACAGCTACATTGCGGCGTTGCGACAGGGGCTTTCCCGTCTCGGCGCCCTGCCGCTCAGGAAGGAAACCGCCCAGCTCGTGATCCGCGGCGTCGACGCAGACGGCAGCGCGCATCCGCCGGCATCCGCGCTGGCCATGGTCTGGAGCTGGTCGCCGCCGCTCTAGCCTTTGCCCTTGTCGAGCAGGTCGGCGAGGGCACGCACGCTGGTCACCTCACCGATCGTGTCCATATCGAGGGGCGCGCCGAAGCGGGCTTCGAAGGCGAGGCAGATCTCCATATGGGCCTCGGAATCCCATTCCTGCAGCGTCTCGATCGACGACCCGACATTCACCTTCACGGCCGGCACGTTCAGCACCTCTGCCACAAGGGCGATGACCTTCTGCAGCGACTGTTCACTCATGCCAAAGCCTTTTCGTAGATCTTGTGGCCGTCCGGCTCGGCTTTCACGACGGCAAAGCCGTGATCCTCGAAGAAGGATGCGACCAGCCCGTTCTTGCGGGTGGGGATCAGCTCGCCGATCAGCTTGGTGCCGCCATGGGCACGCACGAGCTCGCCGGCCTTGGCGATGATGCGGTCCTCGACCTTGCGGCCGATGACGCGGCAGCTCATCAGGAAAGTGTCGAAGCGGCCTTCGGTGAGGTCGAGGATGGCGAGGCCGACGATGCCCTCCGAGCCGAACTTGTCCTTGTAGTCGAGCAGGATCACCGCGTGATCGGGGCTTTCCACGAAGCGCTTGACGTCGGGAATCTGATAGCGCCGCGTGGTCAGGTTGAACTGGTTGGTCTTCTGCGTCATTTGCGCGGCGCGCGCGATCAGCTCGGGTTCGTTCACGTGCAGGGTGCAGTCGATGCCGAGCTCGGCCAGGAAGCTGTCGAGGTCGAGCTTCTGCGCCAGGCCGTGACGCACCTCGTTGGCGCGGTACTGCTCGGTCTTGTTCCTGTCCTCGGCGCTGATCACGTACTTACCGAAATAGCGCGGCACGATGACGTTGCGGAACCAGCCGGGCAGCTCCTCGGGCTTGGCCGGGAAGTCCGGCACGGTCACCTCGGGGCAGGTCGTTGCCATCAGCGAGCGCTCGACCGGGTTGTCGTCGAGGAACACGAAGCTGTCGAGGCCGAGGTCCAGCACCTGGGCGATGTCGGCAATGTTCTGCGGCTTGGGCTCCCAGTTGACCCTGAGGCTCGCGAAATCCCCGCGGCGCAGGATCATCATCGGGTTGCGCTCGAACACCTCGTCGACATCGCCCGGATTGTTCTTGCTGCAGATCGCAAGCAGCACGCCGGTGCGCGTCAGCGCCTTCAGCGCGCGCTGGAAGTCGCGATAGCAGCGGCCCGCGCCTTCTTCGGACAGGGCGATGTCCATGGGGCCGGTCTCGCCCGCGATGCCGCCCCACAGCGTGTTGTCGAGATCGAGGACCAGCACCTTCTTCGCCTTGTTGCCGTAGGCGTCCAGCGCCTGCTGCACGGCGGTGGCCAGCTCGCGGAAGCCCAGCGAGGTGTAGCGGATGCGGCCGGCATACCAGAAGGCGGGCGAATAGAGCGCCGCTTCGCCGTGGCGGCGCACGATCCCCTCGAGATCGATCAGGACGAGGTTCGGCGTGCGCTTGGCCAGCGCCAGCAGCCTGTCGTTCAAAGCCGTTTCCCTGGTGCGCAGCGACTGCGGCTGCAGCGGATCGGCATAGGTGAGCCAGCGCGCGGAGCTGAAGCAGAAAGTGTGGCTGACGACGATCTTGCCCGGCTGGCGGGCGCAATAGCCGTCCAACGCGGCGATCAGCGCCTCACACTGGTCCGGCGTGTCCTCGCCGTAGAGGGCATCGCCCAGCAAGCCGTCGGAATCGTGGAGGCACAGCACCCGGTCGATATCCGCGCCAGCGGCGACCGACTGCGGGTTCACGAGGTCGAGCAGCAGGCTGCCGTACTCTCCGGACACGACCTCCATCGGCCGCAAAGCGGCGACCAATGGCTTCATGTTGATGTTGCTCAGCAGCAGCGTTTTCATCGTCTCGGCCGCACTCTAGAGCACATTTCATTCGGCTGGAATCAGCCGAATGGAATGTGCTGTGGTCGAAGCGCTTCGAACAATGCGTTTCCGTCCAGATAGACCCGCTTCAGCGGGTCCATCTGGACGGAAGCCGCTTTAGCAAGCCGGCCGAGCGATTTGAACGCAGAGTGGCGACGCCGTTATTCCGCCGCCTGCTGCTTGCCCTTGACCTTGTCGAAGTCCGGCACCTGCGCCGAGGCCGCGGAGAGACGGGGCGAGCTGGTGACCTTGAGGGCCTCGGCTGCATCCTTGTTCGCCATGATGTTGGACATGATCGCCTGCTGGGCGCGGTCGAACACGCTGCGATTGTCGATCAGGAACCTCTGCGACTCGCGCAGCTTCGCGACATAGCCGTTGATCTCGGGGACGACATAGCGGGCGACGAGGTCCCAGCTGCGGAAAGTGTTCTCGATGTTGGCCCAGTCGTGCACGAAGCCCACGCAGTGGCCGAAGCCGCCGCTCTGCTCGTAGACCGACTTGATCATCTTCACGAGATCGTCGGGCGTGCCGATCACCGCGGCCGAGCCGGGGCCGGTCATCGCCTCGATGGCGTGGTCGGTCGACTTGAACGCCGCCTGGCTGGGACGCAGCGTGCCGGTCACATATTCGTTGTGCCAGCGGTAGAGGCCGTGGCGCGCTTCCTCGATCGCCTTCTCGCGCGTCTCGGCAATGTGCCAGTTGAGCAGCACGCGCCAGTTCTTGCGGTCGACCGTGGTGCCGTTCTCCTTGGCGGCCTTCTCGGCGAACGCCCACTGGGTCGGCAGCGCCGTCAGGCCCTCCTTGGACATCGAGCCCAGCGAGATGATGCCGATGCCGTACTTGCCGGCGAGCGTCATGCCCGACGGGCTGATCTGCGAGGCGGTGGCGAAGGGCATGTCCTCCTGCAGCGGCAGAAGCTGGAGAGCGGCGTCCTTGAGGGTGAACCAGTCGCTCTTGTGGGTGACCCGCTCGCCGCGCATCAGGCGGCGGATGACGCCGATCGCCTCGTCCTGGCGGTCGCGCTGGGTGATCGGATCGATATCGAGCGTATGGGCGTCGGAAGGCAGCGCGCCCGGGCCCGAGCCGAAGATCGCGCGGCCGCCGCTCATCCAGTCGAGCTGGACCATGCGCTGCGCCACGTTGAACGGATGGTGGTAGGGCAGCGAGATCACGCCGGTCGCGAGCTTGATGCGCTTGGTGTGCTCGGCCGCCGCCGCGAGGAACATCTCGGGCGAGGCGATCATCTCCCAGCCGGAGGAATGATGCTCGCCGCACCAGAACTCGTCGTAACCCAGTTCGTCCAGGTGCTGGACGAACTTGATGTCGCGACGGAACTGCAGCAGCGGGTTTTCGCCGATGGGATGATGCGGCGCGAGAAAGGCGCCAAAGCCGAGTCGGGCCATGTGATCCTCCTGAAGGAAACAGGGCTAACATGAAGCGGCGGATGGGTCGATGCCGGCCGACTTTGGGGTGTTCGAGCGATTTCGCTGGCCGACGCCGCTCAGGACGCGGCCTGGGCAGTCTCGGCCGCCAGACCGGCCAGTTCGCGTTCCGCCCGGTCGACAAACAGCTTGGCGCCTTGTCCCCGGGCGATCAGAAGGGCCGTTTCGAAGCCCAGCCGCGCGGCGGCAGGCTCACCGCGCAGCAGCCCCAGCCGGCCCCGCAGCCGGTGGTATTCCGCCGAGAGCCAGGTCTCGCCGTGCTCGATCGACGGCTGCGCGCGGTCGAGGACCACCTCGGCCTCGGAGAGGCTGCTCGCGTCGAGGCAAGCCTCGGCGTAGAGCAGGAAGGTTCCATTCATGAAGGCGTTGGCTGCGATCAGTGCCTCGATGCCGCGGCGCGCCTCGATGAAGCCTTCCTCGGCCCGGCCCCGATGGATCTTGGCCAGCCCGGCGAACAGGTCCGCGTGGCCGTGCCAGTAGGGTAGCTTGTGCTGCGTGCAGAGCGCCTTGATCTCGGCGGCGTGATCCGCAAGCCCGTCATGCTGGCGACGCAGCGCCGGCAGGAAGCAGCCGCAGAACATGATGGCGTTGCAGAGATTGTGCCCGCTGCCCGCGGCCCGCGCGCCCTCGAGGACCTTGAGTCGCCAGCGGTCGGCCGTCTCGGGTTGGTCGAAGAGCGTGTAGATCTCCGCCAGGCCCAGCATCGTCATCAGGGCGTGGTTGGTCGGCCCGACCTTGTGCAGCTCGGTATCGTCGCGCTCGGGCCGGTAGATCGCCAGGAACGTCTCGAGCTCCTCGAGCGCGCGCGCGAAATGACCGGCGAACAAAAGCGACGTGCCGAACGCGCGATGGCTCAGCAGGCGATCGATGGTGCTGCCCGACCGCGCTGCATCGTGGATCTGGCGGGCGATCTCCAGCCCCTTGTGGTAGTCCCGGTTCGACGAGATGACGAACCATCTGACGATGAGAACCGGCACGAGCTTCGACGTGGTGCCGAGCCGCTGGCTGAGAGCCGTGGCGCGCTCCATCTCCTCGGCCACGCCCTCCGCGGCGTAGCCTCGGCCCGCGACCAGCGCGCCCACGAGGTCGAGACGGTAGGCAACCTCGCGCTCGTCGCGCTCGCGGCCGTCCGGACAGCGCGCGTTCGCCTCGATCGCCTTGGTGTAGTGGCCGATCGCCTCGGCATAGGCCGAACGCTGTGATGCCTGATCGCCGGCGCGATTCCATTCCGCCGCGGCGCCGGCGAAATCGCCGCCATCGGCGAGGTGGATCGCCACGATCTGCGGCAGCGCCTCGGCGATGTTGGGGAAACTTGCGCGGAGGGTCCGCGCGATGCGGGCATGCAGCACCGTGCGCTCGCGCCGCAACAGGAGCTGGTAGGCGGCGTCCCGCACCAGCATGTGGCGGAAGGCGACGGCCTCGCCGAAGGCGCTGTGCCCGGCCACGAGCACGTCGGCCTCGAGCAGCTCGGTCACGCCCGCCCGGACATCGGCCTCGGCAAGATCGCTGACCGCGACCAGGACGGAAATCGGGAACTCGCGCGCAATGGCGGCGGCGATCGAGGCGATGCGGCGGCCATGCTTCAAGCGGTCAAGACGGGCGAGCAGAGATTCGGCGAGCGTCGCCGGGATGTCGGACAGCTCCTGCTCGCTCTGGCGCCCTTCGGCGGCGGCCTCGACGTAGCCGCGGGTCAGCTCCTCGGCGAAGAGGGGCACGCCATCGGACCGCGCGGCGATCGCCTCGACGATCGTCGCGGGCAGGTCGGTGCCGGCGATCTTGCGCACCAGGGAGGCGACCTCGTCATGCGGCAGCCGGTCGAGCTCGACCAGCTCGGCCTCGGCGTCCGACAGCCAGTCGGGCAGCGGGCCCGGGCGCATGGTCCCGAGCAGCAGCACCGGGCGCGTCTTCAGCGTCGGCAGCAGGCGGCCGATCAGCTCGGCCGTCGACGGATCGATCCATTGCAGATCCTCGATGAGCACGACGGCGGCGCCGCCGAATGCCGCGTCCATCAATTCGAGCAGCAGGCGCATGGTACGGCTGCGCCGTTCAGGCGAGCCCAATCCTTGCAAGGGCGTGAGGTCGGCGCCGGCCACATGGGTGAACTCGGCGAGCAGGGCCAGTCGCTCGGGCGAGGCCAGCCTGACGCGATCGAGGAGGGCGCCGAGCTTGCCCATGGCCGCCTCGGGCGAGTCGCCGCGGTCGAGGCCGGTGATGCGTTCGATCTCGTAGCGCAACGGATGGAAGGGCGTGCCGACATTGTGCGACGTGCATTGCAGGATGGGCGCCGATTGCGCGCCGGCCTCGTCGAGGATGTGGCGGGCGAGGCGCGACTTGCCGAAGCCCGCCTCGCCCGCGATGACCGCGACCTGGCCGTGGCCGGCACGGGCCGCCGCGAGCCGCCGGCGTAGGGCGGCGAGTTCGGGCTCGCGGCCGACGAAGCCCGCCTTGCGCCGGCCGGTGCGCAGCGCCTCGAACCGATCCGTGCGGTCGTTGCGGCGCAGCACCTGCCACGCTCTCACCGGCTGGGCGAAGCCCTTCAGCTCCTTGGGCCCGAGGTCCTGGCATTCGAAAAGGGCACCCAGCAGACCGTAGGTCGCGGGCGCCACGACGATGGCGTTGGGCGTCGCCAGGGCCTGCAGCCGCGCCGCGAGGTTCGGCGTCTCGCCGATCGCGCTGTCGCCCGCCATCTCGCGGAGCCGGCTCGCGGTCCCCACGACCGTGATGCCGGTGGCGATGCCGATGCGCACCTTGGGCTGGCGGCCGGAGAAGGGTTCGAGTGCCTCGACATTGCGCACGATGGCAAGGGCGGTCTCCGCCGCATTCTCGGCATCGTGGCCGGATGCGGTCGGATAGCCGAAATAGACGTAGACGCCGTCGCCCATGAAGTGCGCGATGTAGCCGCCATGGGCGCGGATCGCCTTCTCCAGCGCCTGGCGATAGCGTGCGATGAACTCGCGATAGTCCTCCGGGTCGGCCTGGACGGAGAAGGCCGTCGAATCGGCGAGGTCGCAGAACATCACCGTGAGATGACGCCGTTCGGCCACGGGCGCCGCCGTCGTCGCGGATGCCATGGGCGGGGCCGTTCCGAGCTTGGCCGCGGCGTCCAGAATCCGCCGGCGGTGGCCGACGGACGTGACGCCGATGTCGCGCAGGTCGTCCGCCGTCAGGGAGGCAAGCACCGACTGATCGACGTCATTGTCCTTGAAAGCCTGCGCATAGGCGCCAAGGCCCAATGCCCCGAGCCAGCCGACCACGTCGAAGGGCGGGGAGCCGCTCATCGATCAGCGGGGCGGCGGGATGAGGTATTTGATCGGCTGTTTCAGTGCCTCGGCGACGTTGGTTGGCAAGTCGATCGCGGGCGTACTTCCCGACGGCGGGCAGATGGCCTGGGCGAAGGTGAAGAAATTCTCCGGATCGTACTTGGTCTTGATGTCCCACAGCGTGGCCAATGCCGCGCCCCAGTAGTTCGTGGGGTAGTCGGGCACCGAGTTGAGGCTGCAGTAGTTCTGGTAGATCTCGCCGTTCCAGACCGGCTCCAGGGCGGCGTTCCATTGGCTGATGAAGGCGGCGCAGGCTTCCTTCTGCTCCTCGGTGTACCAGAGCGTGTCCATCGTCGCGTTGTAGGCGGAGGTGCGGTGAATGAAGGCGTTGCGGTTGGGCGGCGCGGCATTGATGTTGCCGCCATAGAATTCCAGATAGCCGTAGGCGCAATTGTTGGGCGAGGCGGCGAAGAGCTTCAACAGCTCGCCCCATTGGTCGCTCGACAACTCCGTCGTCACATAGCGCGACGACTTGTCGAAGTAGGGCACGGTGCTGCCCTGGATGTCGGGCATCGACTGCGGGTAGTTGAGCAGCTTGTTGTTGAGGTCGAGGAACGTGCTCACCATCGTCCATTGCGTGAAGCAGCCGGGGACCTGTTGCAGCTCCTTGATGGCGGTTTGCCCCGAGCTCTCGTCGCCGACCCACAGGCCGCGGACCATGAAATACGGCAGCAGTGGCGTGTCCGGCGGCGGCGGTGGCAGGCTGGGATCGATCCAGTTCTGATAGCAGAACGAGCACTGGATGTTCATGTTCGGCGCGTAGGGGCTGTTCAGCATGTAGCTCTTCTGCAGCACCATCAGCGCTTCGCTTGCGTTCGCGATGTCCTCGCTGGTCTGCAGGGGCCAGACGAGCGCCCAGCCGAACATCGGATCGATCGGCACGAGACTGTAGGTGACGGAAGTCAGCACGCCGAAATTGCCGCCTGTGCCGCCCTGCATCGCCCACCACAGGTCGGCGTTTTCCTCCGGACTTGCGATCACGGTTCCGCCGCCGGCCAGCACGACCTCGAAGGACTGCACGTTGTCACAGCTCATGCCGAAGGTGACGGAGGTGTAGCCGTAGCCGCCGCCCTGGACATAGCCCGCGACGCAGACGTCGGGACATTCGCCGCCCGGCACGTGCAGCCCGTAGCCCTGGAGCGTGCTCTGCAGTGCGCCGAAATTGGTGCCGGGACCGACCGTGACCGTGGGCGGGTCGCTCTGCGTGTCCACGGTGATCGAGTTGAGCGCGCTCACGTCGATCAGGATGCCCGAGCTCGCGCAGAATCCCGCCGAGCAATGGCCGCTCGAGCGGACGGTGAAGCCGACGGCGTAGCGGTGGGCGAAATCGAGTCCCATCGCGACGTCGCCTACGGCCTCGCAGTAGAAGATGAAGGCCGGGTAGGGGTCGAAGACCGGATTGAAGATCTTGCGATCCGTGTCGTAGTCCGGATCGCCCGGAAAGACGATGTGGCCGATGAGCTTGCGCTGCGCGTCCTTCATCGCCTCGAGCGGGATGCCGGCAAAGCAACTCTTGGGCAGACGATCCCACTTCTCGAACAGGGCGCGGTCGCGCTCGCGCTTCTTCGAGTAGCTGGCAGGCATGCGATGGTCTCCCCCGACCGACGATATCCAGGGAGCCCAACCCGCGGTAGTGTCACTGTCAATGCGGCGGAACCGCGTCGCCTTGTGAGGACAAGCATGACGTCACTGCAAGACAAGACAGCTCTGGTCACCGGAGGATCGCGCGGCATCGGCCGCGCCATCGCGCTGGCGCTCGCCGAGGCGGGCGCTTCAGTCGCGGTGAATTATCGCGAGCGCAACGCCGAGGCGGCCGAGGTGGTTGCGGCGATCAAGAAAATGGGCCGCAAGGCGACGGCGGTGGCTGCCGACGTCTCGCAGGCCGTTGCGGTCGCAAAGATGGTGCAGACGGTCGGCCGCGAACTGGGCCCGATCGACATCCTGGTGAACAATGCCGGCGTCGGCCCGATCCGCACAGTGGACGATCTCACCGAGGCCGATTTCGACCTCACCATCGCTGTGAATTTGAAGTCGGTCTTTCTTTGCACGCAGGCCGTGATTCCGAACATGCGGGCGAAGAAATGGGGCCGCATCGTCAACATCTCCTCGGGGGCAGCGCGCGGCGCGGGCGGCATCGGGCCGCACTACAACGCCTCGAAGGCCGGCATGGAGGGCATGACACGCGGTTACGCGGCGCGGCTGGTGAAGGACGGCATCACGGTGAATGCCGTGGCGCCCTCGCTGATCGAGACGGACATGGTGCGCTCGGGTCTCGCCTCGTCGCCGGCCCGCATTCCCCTCGGCCGCTTCGGTCAGCCGGAGGAGTGCGCGAAGATCGTGCTCATGCTGATCGACAACGAATACATGACCGGCCAGACGGTGGCGCTCTCCGGCGGCATGTCGTTCATCTGATCGGCGTGGCGGCCCAATCGAAGGCGCGGCCCCATTCCTTGCGCCAGGTCGCCTTGGTGGCCTCGTCGACCCAAGCACCGTCGATGCCGTTCAGCATGAAGCCACGGAGCGCGTCGAGGCCGAAACCAAAGTGGCTGTACATCAGCTCCCATGCTTCGCTCGGGTTCACCTTGTGCAAGGTGGGGTCGTCGGTGTTGGGATGGATCCTGAGCCCGAGCTCGGGCATGCGGCGCATGGGATGCAGCTCGGCCCAGCGCTCCGGCGGCAGCGTACGCAGGTAGTAGGAATTGGTCGGCACCACCGTGACGACGATGCCGCTCTCGGCGTAGCGGCGCGCCAGGTCCGGATTGTCGACGATCGTGTAGGCATGATCGAGGCGATCGACCTCCAAAAGCTCGACCGCCGTCTCGACATTGCGCCACGGGCAACCGAACTCGCCGGCATGCGCCGTCGTCTTGAAGCCCGCCTTGCGGGCCTCGCGATAAGCCTTCCAGAAGAGTTCGGGCGGCCGGTCGGTCTCGCGATAGTCGATGCCGATGCCGGCGACTTCATCCGCGCGGCTCGCTTTCATCCATTCGACCATCTCGACCGCCTCGTCGGGATCGGCCTCGCGGTCGATGCTGGGGATGAGGAGAGCGGAGATGCCGAGGTCCTTCTTGGCATCGCGGATCGCGCGCACCAGTGCCGCTTGTGCCACGGGATAGGCGATCTTGGAGATGCGCGCTGTGCCTGTGGGGTTCCAGAAGAACTCGCTGTGCCGGACATTGTGGACGGCGCAGTCCTGCAGGTACTCGTAGGCGATGCGATGCAGGTCGTCGGGCCGAGTCAGCAGGTGCTCGTCGAGCGCACGCAGGACCCGCAATACGCCGACCGGCTTCTCGCCGCGGGTGTAGAAGGCGTCGATCTCCGAGCGCTCGATCGGCGCATTGCCGCGCTCGGCGAGGTCGACGAAGGTCTGGTGCCGCACGGCGCCCAGCAGATGGCAGTGAAGTTCCGCCTTGGGCAGGGCGTGGAAGAAGGCGCGATGCGCCGGTGTGATCTTGATGCCCGTGCGCGAGGCCGGAACGTTGCCGAAGCTTTCCGGGGGCAGCGCCATCAATGCTTTCCGACGACGGTCCAGAAGTAGTAGCCGAGCGGGATCGCCAGGATGACCAGACCCCACGATACCTCGCGGAAGCGGCCGGCCAGCACCTTGACCAGCAGATAGGTCAGCAGGCCGCCCGCGATGCCGGTGCCGAAGCTGTTGGCCATCAGGGTCAGCAGCACCATCGACAGGACGGGCAGCGCGTCGGTGAAATCGTCGAGATGGGCGTGGCGGATCGTGCCGAACATCGAGAGCCCGATGAAGATCAGCGCCGGTGCCGTCGCCTCCTTCGGAATGGCGAGCGCCACGGGCACGAACAGCAGCATCAGCGCGAACATCGCGGCCGCCGCGATGGCGGTGAGGCCGGTGCGTCCGCCCACTTCCACGCCGGCCGCCGATTCGACGAGAGCGGTCATGCCGGGAACGCCGACCAGCGGGCCCGCCATCGCGGCGATCGAATCGACCAGGAACGGCTGGTTGATGTTGGGCAGGTTGCCTTCGTCGTCGAGCAGGTTGGCCTTGCCGCCGACGGCGAGCGTTGTCCCTAAGGTCGAGAAGAACTCCGAGGCGAAGAAGACGAAGAGGTAGGGCAGCGTCGCGAGCGTCAGCATGCCCGAGAGGTCGAGCTTCAGCGTGACGGGCATGATGTCGTGCGGCAGGGACACGGGTGAGGCGGGGGCGTGCGTCACGCCGAGCGGCAGGCCGACGGCGGCGGCGATCAGGATCGCGAACAGGATGGCGCCGGGGATCTTGCGGCCCTGCAGCAGGACGGCGACGCCGAGGCCCACCAGCGCCACGACCACGCCGGGCTGCGTGAAGTCGCCCAGCGCCAGCGAGTTGGTCTTGGCGTTCACCACGACCATGCCGGCATTGCGGAAGCCCAGCATGGCGATGAACAGGCCGATCGAGGCGCCCAGGCCCAGCTTGATCTGGGTCGGGATCAGCCGCATCACCAGCGCTCGCGCGCCGGCCAAGGTCAGAACCAGGAACAGCACGCCCGAGGCGAAGGCGACGGCCACGCCCACTTGCCAGGGAATGTGCTCGGTCGCGGCCATGGTGACACCCAGGATCACCGAGCCGCCGATACCGGGCCCCACGATGAAGGGCAGGTTGGCGTAAAGGCCCATCAGGACCGAGGCCAGGATCATGACGATGATGGTGGCCGTGGTGGCAGCGCCACGATCCATGCCGCCTGTCGCGAGCAGGGAGGGGATGACGACCAGCAGGTAGGCCGCGGCGAGGAAGGTGGTGATGCCCGCCAGCACCTCGGTGCGGACAGAGCTGCCGCGGGCGCCTATGGCGAAGCGTCGATCGAGCATGCAGCGACTATCGCTGCATCTGCATCAGCTTGTCGAGCGGCATGGTGTGGACGTCGAGGTTGGCCATGATCAGCATGGAGCCGAACACGACCAGCCCGACCACGAAGATCCCGAAGGCGAGCGCCAGGAAGTTGTTGGTGTCGTCGGGGCCGGACGAGATGTGGAAGAAGAACACCACATGCACGCCCATCTGACCGATCGCGAGAGCCGCGAGCAGGACCGGGATGCCGGGGCGCCAGACGAGGCTCGTGTCGGCCGCCCAGAAGGAGGCCAAGGTGAGCACGATCGCGAAGCCGAGCCCCGTCAGATAGGTGAGCACGCTGCCGCGATGGCTGCGGTTGACGCCGGGTGCGCGGCCTTGTGCGACGCCTTGGGAGCTGGGTGTGCCGGGAACAGGATCGTTCATGCGTGGGCTCCCAGGTAGACGATGGTGAAGACGCCGATCCAGACGATGTCGAGGGCGTGCCAGAAAAGCGTGAAGCAGAGGAGTCGGCGCACGACGATCGGCAGGAAGCCGAGCGTCGCCACCTGCGCCATCATCGCGACCAGCCAGACCAGGCCCAGCGAGACGTGCAGGCCGTGCGTGCCGACCAGCGTGAAGAACGCCGACAGGAAGGCGCTGCGCGTGGGCGAGGCGCCCTCGCCGATCATGCGCACGAATTCCGAGATCTCGAGGCCGATGAAGGCCGCGCCCAGCGCGAAGGTCACGGCGGCCCAGAGGTAAGTCGCCGCCGCGGAGCGCTTCTCGATGGCGAGCGCGCAGAGCCCGCAGGTGAAGCTCGAAAAGAGCAGGCACGCGGTCTCGAGCAGCACGTAGCCCTTGTCGAACAGCCTGGCGCCGTCGGGCCCGCCCGCCGTGTGGTTGGCGAGCACGGCATAGGCTGCGAACAGCGCGGAGAACATCACCACGTCGCTCAGCAGGAACAGCCAGAAGCCGAAGCCGGCGACTGATTCGATCGAGGCGGGGCCGCGCTCGGAGTAGGGGACCTCGTCCTTGGCCGCGCCCGGCCGGGTGAAGGCGTCGGTGACGCTCATGGCGAGCACCTCATGATGGCCGCTCCAGCAGGCGCTGGCGCTCGAAGGCGACGATCTCCTCGACCGGGACCTCGAACTCGCGATGGACGATCCAGCCATGGGCCAGCGCTGCGATCGTCACGCCGATCAGGCCGATGATCGCCAGCCACCAGATGTGCCAGACCATGGCGAAGCCCCCGAAGGAGGCGAAGAAGGCGATGACCACGCCGACGGCGCTGGGCCTGGGCAGGTGGATCGCCTCGAAGCGCGGCTCGGCGTCGGCGCGGCGGCCGGCCTGCTTCATGCCCCAGTAGGCGTCGGTGCCCTCGACATGCGGCAGCTCGGAGAAGTTCCAGGGCGGCGGCGGCGAGGCGATCGACCATTCGAGGGTGCGGCCGTTCCACGGATCGCCCGTGCGGTCGCGCAGCGCCTCGCGGCGGCGGATGCTGACCACGAGCTGCAGGATCGTGAACAGGATGCCCATCAGGATCACCAGCGCGCCGACGAAGGCCACGATCATCAGCGGTTGCCAGCCGGTCTCGCTGTAGTGCTGGATGCGCCGCGTCGCGCCCATGAGGCCGAGCGCATAGAGCGGCATGAAGGCGAGATAGAAGCCGACCAGCCAGCACCAGAACGAGGCCTTGCCCAGCCGTTCGTCGAGCACGAAGCCGAAGGCCTTGGGGAACCAGTAAGTGTAGCCGGCCAGAGCGCCGAACACGACGCCGCCGATGATGACGTTGTGGAAGTGCGCCACCAGGAACAGGCTGTTGTGCAGCACGAAGTCGGCCGGCGGGATGGCGAGCAGCACGCCGGTCATGCCGCCGATCACGAAGGTGCAGATGAAGCCCAGCGCCCAGAGCAGCGGCGAGGTGAAGCGCACACGGCCGCCATAGAGCGTGAAGATCCAGTTGAAGACTTTCACACCCGTGGGCACGGCGATCACCATGCTCAGCACGCCGAAGAAGGCATTGACGTCGGCATTGGCGCCCATGGTGAAGAAATGGTGCAGCCAGACCATGAAGGACAGCACGCAGATGCCGAGCGTCGCTGCGACCATCGAGCGGTAGCCGAACAGCGGCTTGCCCGAGAAGGTCGCCACGACCTCCGAGTAAACGCCGAAGGCGGGCAGGACCAGGATGTAGACCTCGGGATGACCCCACGCCCAGAACAGGTTCACGTACATCATGGCGCTGCCGCCGCCATCGTTGGTGAAGAAGTGGAAGCCGAGATAGCGGTCGAGCAGCAGCATCGCGAAGGTCGCGGTCAGGATCGGGAAGGCGGCGACGATCAGCAGGTTCGAGGCGAGCGCCGTCCAGCAGAAGACCGGCATGCGGCCATAGCCCATGCCGGGTGCGCGCAGCTTCAGGATGGTGGTCGTGAAGTTGATGCCCGTCAGCAAGGTGCCGACGCCCGAGATCTGCAGCGACCAGAGGTAATAGTCGACGCCGACGCCCGGCGAGTAGGCGAGCTCCGAGAGAGGCGGATAGGCGACCCAGCCGGTCTTGGCGAACTCGCCGATCACCAGCGACACGTTGACCAGCAGCACGCCCGAGGCCGTGAGCCAGAAGCTCACCGAGTTCAGCACGGGAAAGGCGACGTCGCGCACGCCGAGCTGCAGGGGCACGGCGAAGTTCATCAGCCCGATCACGAAGGGCATGGCGACGAAGAAGATCATGATCGTGCCGTGCGCCGAGAAGATCTGGTTGTAGTGCTCCGGGGGCAGGTAGCCCGGCGCATTGCCGGCCGCGAGGGCGAGCTGGCTGCGCATCATCAGCGCATCGGCGAAGCCACGCACCAGCATGACGAGGCCCAGCAGGAAGTACATGCAGCCCAGCCGCTTGTGGTCGACTGAAGTGATCCATTCGCGCCAGAGATACGGCAGCCAGCCCTTCCAGACGACGAGCGCGGCGGTCCCGCCCAGCGCCAGGATCACGACCACGGAGGTGAGCAGCGGGATCGGCTGGTCGAAGGGAATGGCATCCCAGGTGAGCTTGCCCAGCATGTCACTTCACCGTGTTGCGGATGATCGCTTCGAAGACGTTCGGGACGATCGCGGCATAGGTCGTCGGCTGGTCGATCGTGCCCGGCCGCGACAGCCGCGAATAGCCGGCGGCATCGAGGATGCGGGCGCCCACCTTGGTCTTGCCGAGCCAGTCGTCGAAGCCTTGCGGTGGCATCGCCACCAGCTCGAAACGCATGTCGGAGAAGCCGTCGCCGCTGAACTGGGCGCTCACGCCCGGATAGGTGCCCGGCTTGTCGGCGCGCAGGTTGAGCTCCGTCGTCATGCCGCCCATGGCGTAGATCTGGCTGCCGAGCTGCGGCACGAAGAAGCTGTTCATGACGCTGGCCGAGGTGATGGTGAAGTGCAGCGGCGCGCCGACCGGCACGACGACGCGATTGACGCTCGCCACGCCTTCCTCGGGGTAGATGAACAGCCACTTCCAATCGAGCGCGACGACCTGGATCTCGACCGGCTTGCCGGTCCCCGTCAGGCGCTTGGGCGGATCGAGATCGTGGCTGCCGATCCAGGCGATGCCGCCCAGGAACATCACGACCAGTGCCGGGATCGACCACACGACCAGCTCGACCGGGCCGGAATATTCCCAATCGGGCAGATGCTGCGCGCGGGCATTGCCCGAGCGGAACCACCAGGCGACGGCGAGCGTCATGAGGATCACCGGCACGACGATCGCCAGCATGATCGCCGTGGCGTCGAGAAGGATCAGCCGTTCGGCAGCGCCGACCGGCCCTTGCGGATCGAGAACACCGCTCTTCCACCAGGAAAGCATGGCTCCTCCCGCGCCAGATTAGCCGCCGAGCACGTCCTTTTCATGAAACTCCACGCCGCGCGTCACCTCGGGCGCGGAGCCCTCGTACTCGACGCGGCGAAGCTGGGCGCGGCGGATCTTGCCCGAGATGGTCTTGGGCAGCTCCTTCACGAACTCCAGCCGCCGGATGCGCTTGAAGGGTGCCAGCCGCTCGTTGGTGAACAGCAGGATCGAGCGCGCCGTGTCGCGGCTGGGCTCGGAAGCGCCGACCAGCAGGATGAAGGCCTTCGGGACACTCAGGCGGATCTCGTCGGGCGAGGGCACGATCGCGGCCTCGGCGACGGCATCGTGCTCGATCAGCACGCTCTCCAGCTCGAACGGGCTGATGCGGTAGTCGGACGACTTGAAGACATCGTCGGCGCGTCCGACGAAGGTGAGGTAGCCGTCCTCGTCGAGGCTCGCCACGTCGCCGGTGCGATAGACCTTGTCGTTGATGCCGCCGAGCTTGCCCTGGTCGTCGGCATAGCCCTGCATCAGGCCGGCCGGGCGCTCGTCGTTGAGGTCGAGGCAGATCTCGCCCTCCTGGCGCGGCATGCCGTCGGCGTCGAGGAGGCGCACGCGATAGCCCGGCATCGGCCGGCCCATGGCGCCCGCCTTGACCTTCTGGCCGGGCGAGTTGGCGACCAGCGCCGTGGTCTCGGTCTGGCCGTAGCCGTCGCGGATGGTGAGGCCCCAGGCCTCCTGCACGCGATTGATGACCTCGGGATTGAGCGGCTCGCCCGCGCCGCAGACCTCGCGCAGCGAGACTTTGCACGCCTTCAGATCCTCCTGGATCATCAGGCGCCACACGGTGGGCGGCGCGCAGAAGGTCGTGACCTTGCAGCGCTCCAGCACCTCGAGCAGCTTCCTCGCGCTGAACGGCGCCTGATTGATCATCAGCACCGTAGCTCCCGCGTTCCACGGCGCGAAGAACGTGCTCCAGGCATGCTTCGCCCAGCCCGGCGAGGAGATGTTGACATGGATATCGCCCGGCTTGAGGCCGAGCCAATACATCGTCGACAGCGCGCCCACCGGATAGGAACGGTGGCTGTGCCGCACGAGCTTGGGCTTGGCCGTCGTGCCCGAGGTGAAATAGAGCAGCAGCGGGTCGTCGGCCTCGGTCTTGCCGTCGGCCTTGAACTCGCTCGGGCACTTGAAGGCATCGGCGTAGGACAGCCAGCCATCGATGCCGGCGCTCGTGTTCACGAAGGTCACGCCCTGACGCGGCAACCTTGCGCATTTGGCGACCTGGTCCCCATCGGCCACGATCATCTTGGCGCGGCCGCGCTCGACGCGATCGGCCAGCTCCTCGCCGGTGAGGAGTGTCGTTGCCGGGATCACCACCACGCCGAGCTTCATGCAGGCCAGCATGATCTCCCACAGCGGAACCACGTTGTTCAGCACGAGCAGGAGATGATCGCCGCGCCGGAGCCCGAGCTGGCGCAGCCAGTTGGCGACCTGGTTGGAGCGCTTCGACAGCTCGCCGAAGGTGAGCTTGTCTTCCTTGCCGCTCGCGACATCGACGATCCAGAGGGCGCAGCGGTCCTTGCTGTCGGCGGCTTTCGCCAATTCTTCGTCGAACCAGTCCAATGCCCAATTGAAGGCGACGGGCTCGGGCCAGCGGAAGCCCGCGACGGCGGCATCGTAATTCGTGCGGTTCGCCAGCAGGAATTCGCGGGCCTGTTGAAAGCTTGGCATGGAGCGTCCGTCCCTCGTTTGCTCCTACCTGCGCCGAAACGGGTCTTCTATCAAGGCGATCAGCTTCCGAGGGCACCCTTCAGTCGGTCCGGCGACAGCGGCATGTCGCGGACCCGAACGCCCAGGGCGTCGGCGACGGCGTTGCCGAGCGCGGCCGACGCCGGCCCCTGCGAGGCCTCGCCCGTGCCGAGGAACGGCTGGCGCGGCCGGTCGATGACATGGACCTCGACCGTCTTCGGGGCCTGCGGGAAGCGCAGGATGGGGTAGGCACTCCAGTCGAAGCTGGTGCGATGATGGGTGTCGAAGCCGACGGCTTCGTTCACCGTCCAGGAGAGCGACTGCACGATGCCGCCCTCGATCTGGTTGCGGATGCCGTCGGGATTGACCGCCTCGCCGCTGTCGACCGAGGCGACGACGCGCTCCACCGCGATGACGCCGCTGTCGCGATCGATCGTGATTTCCAGGGCGATGGCGCAATAGGCCGCGAGGTTCTTGTAGCGGGCGAAGGCGAAGCCGCAGCCACGTCCGTTGCCACCGCCCCCACCGGTGCCTCGCGGTCGCTTGGCCCAGCCGAACCGGTCGACGACCGTCTGGATGGCGTCGCGCGCGCGCTCGTCCTGAAGATGGGCGAGGCGGAAGGCAACCGGATCGCTGCCCGCCGCCTTGGCGAGCTCGTCCATGAAGCTCTCGATGGCGAATATGTTCATCTGCGCGCCGAGACCGCGCAGCGCGGAGACGCGAACCGGTGCCTGTTCGATGAAATGGAACACGCCGGTGGCGTTGGGCAGCGCGTAGATCGGATTGCCGTTGCGCGAGCCGCCGCCCTCGGGCATCGGGATCGGCCGCATGCGCTGCTTCGGCATGCCGAGCTCCTGGCCGGCCAGCAATCCACCGCCCGACTGCGGCCGGCTGTTGTGGCCATTGCTCCACACATCGTGCCGCCAGCTCGCGACCTTGCCGTCGCCGGCAAGCGTCGCCTGCAATTCGACGGTCATCGCCGAGCCGAGCGGTTCCCAGCCATGCTCCTGTTCGCGCATCCATTGCAGGCGCACCGGCCGGCCCGGCACGGCGCGCGCGGCGAGGGCGGCATCGGCCGCGACATCGTCGGCGCCGTTGTGGCCGTAGCAGCCCGAGCCCTCGACATGGATGCAGCGGACCTTGTCGGCCGGCAGCTTCAGGAGCCCGCTCAACGACCTGCGCAAAGGGCCGACACCCTGGCTGTGCGTCCACACCGTGACGCCGTCATTCTCCCACAGGGCGACGGCGCAGGAAGGACCGATCGAGCCGTGCATGAGACAAGGCCGGCTGTAGCGCGCCGTCACCGACGTGCCGTCCGCCGGCGCGGGCGGGCCGGGATAGGCGAAGATCGGCACGTCCTCGGCCGGCAACTGGCGGATGGCCTCGCGGATGTCGGCTGTCGGCAGCGAATCGCCCGGCCGTATCCAGCCGATGGCCTGCACATGCTGCAGCGCCTTGACCGCATGCCATTCCTTCTCGGCCAGGATCGCGAGGAAGCCCGCCTCCTGCACCACGCGCTCGACGCCGGGCAGCTTGCGGACGACGTCGAGGTCCTGGTCCTTCAGCCGTGTGCCGTCGCTCGGCCCGCGCGCCACGCGAGCGTGCAACATGCGGGGCAGGCGCATGTCCTGCACATAGGCCTGGCCGCCGCTCACCTTCGCCGGGATGTCGATCCTCGGCAGGCTCTGGCCGATCACGGTGCTCTTCGGCCGCCGCGGCATGTTGGGCTTGGCCTCGACATGCAGGTCGAGCGATGCCGCGAGCTCGCCATAGGTCGCGCTCTGGCCGTTCAGCGAATGCGCCGCGCCGTCATGCATCTCGACCTGGTCGGCGGCCATCGCGAAGCGCCAGGCGGCGGCCTCGGCCAGCAGGGCGCGCACGTTGGCGGCGGCGTTCAGGATCGCCGTGCCGCTGTCTTGCATGGAATGGCTGCCGGCGGTGACGCCCTCGTCGGGCGTGAGGGCGGTGTCGGCGGTGACGAGATCGATGCTCTCGGGAGCGACGGCGAGCTCGTCGGCCGCGACCTGGATCAGCGCCGTCTTCAATCCCTGGCCGAGCTCGGCCTTGCCGGTGAAGACGGTGATCTTGCCGCTGGCGTCGATGCGGATCCAGCTGTCGAGCATCGGCGACTTGGCGAGATCGACCGGAAGCTTGCCCTTGTCGTCATGCTGGGCGACCGCGCCGCGCGCGAGGGAGAAGGCGACGACCAGCGCGCCGCCCAGGACGTGTCGTCGGGTGGGGGCGGTCATGGCTGCACGCCTCCCCCCATGGCGACGGCCGCGCGCCGCACGGCGGCGAGGATGCGCATATGAGTCCCGCAGCGGCAGAGATTGGGCGCCATGTGCGCGCGCAGCTCGGCCTCGGTGGGGCGGTTGTTGCGCTCGAGCAGCGCCTGGGCGCGCATGATCATGCCCGCGATGCAGTAGCCGCACTGGGCGGCTTGCTCGGCCTCGAAGGCGGCGGGTACGGGCGCGGGCTTGCCGTCGGCCGCGAGGCCCTCGAGGGTGCGGACTTCGCGCCGCCCCAAAGCCGCGAGCGGCACCAGGCAGGAGAAGACGGGCTTGCCGTCCACCAGCACGGTGCAGGCGCCGCATTGCCCCAGGCCGCAGCCGAACTTGGCGCCGTTCAGCGCAAGGTCGTTGCGCAGCACGTAGAGAAGCGGCGTGTCGAGATCGGCATCGACCTCGTGTGGCTTGCCATTGACCGTGAGGGTGATCATGGAGCGCCTCCGCGACGCAACTCGCCGACAGTCTTGACCAGATCGGGCCAGGGTGGATTCTTGGTGTAGCGCGCGCGCAGATAGGCCGCGATCTCGGCCAGTTGCCAGTCGCTGAAATCGTCGCCGAAAGCAGGCATGGCCGGCCCCGGCCTGCCCGCCGGCGGCCTCAGGCCTTCCATGATGACATGCAGCGTGTCGTGCGGCGCGTCGACGAGCAGCGCCGTGCCCCAGCTGAGCGGCGGGCGGCCCTGCTGCATCATCGGTGCTCCCGGCGCATGGCAGACGGCGCAGGCGCCGGCGAACAGCATCGCACCCTCGGGATGTTCCTTGTCCGCGATGTCCTCGCGATCGAGCGCGCGACGGTTGGGATGGGCGCTCGGCGCCGCGGCCATCAAGGAGGCGACATAGACGGCCATCGCGCGCACATCGTCGTCGTCGGCCTTGGCGAGCGACTGCGTCACGCCCGCCATGGGGCCGGCCGCCGCGGCGTGCTGGCTGCTGAGGCCCGTGCGCAGGTAGGCGAAGACCTCGTCCGCCGTCCACGCCCGCACGGCCGGCGAATGCGCGTTCAGCGGGGGGGCGTACCAGCCTTCGATCCAGGCTCCGTCATAGGCCTGCTCGCGCTTCTCGGCGCCCCATGCATTGCGTGGCGAATGGCAGTCGCTGCAATGGGCCAGCCCCTCGACCAGGTTGCGGCCGCGATTCCATTCCGCCGACTGTCCGGGTTGATCGGCCAGCGGTCCCTTCTTCAGGTAGAGCAGGTTCCATCCCGCGATCAGCGGCCGGAAGCCCAAGGGCCATTTGAGGCTGTTGGCTGGGGCGCGCGCCGACACGGCCGAACGTGTCAGCAGATAGGCATAGACCGCCTCGAGGTCGCGATCGGTGGCGTTGGTGAAGTGATCGTAGGGAAAGGCGGGATAGAGATGCGTGCCGTCGCGTGCGATGCCCTCGCGCATGGCGCGGACAAAGGCCTCGCGAGACCAGGCACCGATGCCGGTCTCGACATCCGGCGTGATGTTGGTCGAGTGGATGGTGCCGAAAGGTGTCGGCAGCGGCCGGCCGCCCGCGAGCGCACGTCCGCCGGAAGCGGTATGGCAGCCCGCGCAATTGCCTGTGTCGGCCAGCGCCCCGCCCCGCGCGATCAGCGCACGATCGAACTCCTTTGCGGAAGGCGGAACGATCGCAGGCAACGGGGCGCGCCATGTCTCGGCGGCCACGAAGGCAAGTCCGGCGATCAGGATCAGGGTGCTCGCGGCGAGGAGCCATCTACCTCGCGTCAATCTCGGGCTCCATCGCAGGTCTCAAGGCCAATACATGTAACGCGGCGCGCTTGTGGAAGTTGCCAAAAATCGCAATACCTGACGCATGAAACGGGCGGGGAGCGGGACGAACGCCATCGTCGTGGTGATGGGCGTCTCGGGATCGGGCAAGACGACGGTGGCGGCGATGCTCGCGGGCGCGCTGGGCTGTTCGTTCCTGGAGGGCGACGATCTTCAGCCGCCGTCGAATGTCGCCAAGATGCGCGGCGGCACGCCGCTGACCGACGCCGATCGCCTGCCCTGGCTGCAGGCCATCGCGCGGGAGATCGACGGTTGGCGCTCACGCGGCGAGGCGGGCGTCGTCACATGCTCTGCATTGAAGCGGGCCTATCGCGAGATCCTGATCGGCAGCCGGCCGGACGTGCGGCTGGTCTATCTCAAGGGCTCGCGCGAGCTCATCCACCAGCGAATGGCCGCGCGCCACGAGCACTTCATGCCGGTGGCCCTGCTCGACAGCCAGTTCGCGACGCTGGAGGAGCCGGGCCCCGACGAGCATCCGATCGTGGTCGACGTGGCGAGGCGCCCGGCCGAGCTGGTCGCGGAGATCCTGACCGCGCTCCGGGGCGACTGAGCGATCACTGCGGCAGCTTCACGTACAGCGGCCGCTTGATCGTGGCGAAGTTGTCGAGGTCATCCTGCGTCACGCAGCCGGTCGCAGCCAGGGTCGGGACGCTCTGGATGTGCGTATGGGTGCGCAGGAAGTCGGATGTCACCAGCCAGCGATCGTATTTCGTGAGGCCGAGCGAATCGATCATGTCGCGCAATTGCACGCAGGCCGTGGCGAAGGTCGCGGGATCGCTGCTCATGAGCTGCGGCAGGATCGGCTGGGCGAGCGCGATGATCGTGGCGCCGCCGCCCACGTTCCGGTAGGTCGAGAGCGACAGCGTGTCCGTGCCCGGCCAGGCGGGCGTCGTCGTCGGCACCAGCGGACTTATGATGTCCCGCCCGTCGCGCAGCGACTGGCGCAACGCCATCACGATATCGACGGTGCCCCAGGGGACGCTGCTCGAATCGGTGAAGGAGAGGGTGACGCCGCGGCGCCCGGGATCGGTGCCGTTCAGCTCCGAAGTCACAACGCTCGAAATGCCCTGGCTGTTGAGCCGCGAGTCGATCGCCTGCTCGACATTGCCGAAAGCCGTCATGACCGTGGTCTGCGCCGCGGCATTGAGCGCCCAGCCGCCGGGCGCGAGATTGGCGACGCCGGCGAGGTTGGAGATGTAGCCCACGATGTCGGAGGCCTGCCGTTCGGAGGCGACATAGGAGATCGTGTAGATGAACTTGGTCGAGGCATCGTAGCGGATCCACGGCACCTGGTTGGTGTCGTTGAAGGTGCTGGTCCATTGCGGCGTGCCGGAACTGTCGTCATAGGTGAGGGACAGCGGAAAATAGGTCGGCAGCTTGTATTGCGTGCCGTTCGAAAACGCCGTGACGTCGATCTTGAGCGTTAGGCTCACGGCCCTCGAGCCGATCAGGGAGGAGAGCTTGTCGGCGAGGGTGCGCGCCGCGGGGCCCTTCAGCAGGGACTGGCCGGCCGAGAAGCGCGGCAGGATCATCATCGTGGCATAGAAGGAATCGGCCGGCAGAGGGGTCGTGAAATCCTGGGCCGTGACCCTGCAGGTGCCGATGCCGATATAGACGTTGCAGGGCTGACCGGGCGTCAGGCTGGGCGTCGCAGGCTGGCTGCTACACGCGGCAAGCGCTGCGACGACGGCGCATAGTGCGCCGGCTCTGATGAATTTCATGCCTCTCCCCCGAACGGTCCGGCAATGTTACCCGTCGGTAGTATAATCCTTCAAGAAAACTATCCGGCCGAGAGCGCGAGCGCTATTCGCGGGCGCCGTGGCCGGCGAGTTCCATCGGTGCATTGGCGGGCGGCTTGTCCTTGGCGAGCCGCGCGCAGCCGGCATTGAGGCCATCGCCCGGCGCCTTGTCGCTGGGCGCAATGAAGGTCGCGGAGATCCAGACATCGCCGACCTTGAGACGCGCGCCGCTCAGCCAGCGCGCGGCGCGATAGGAGGCCGGCTTGTCGTCGCGCCTCAGCCAGCCGCAAACCACGGTGAGCTCTCCCGACGAATCGATGCGGACGTGCGCAACATCATGGCCGGAGAAGGCGTCGGCGGCGGTGTGCACGTTCCAGTCGAAGGGCACGTCGCGGTAAAGCTTCGCATCTTCAACCGAGACGTCGATCGTGCCGACATAGTCGTTCGGCGCCAGCGGCGGCTCGTAGTGCCAGAGCCGCGCCAGCACGTAGGCCATGCCGACGGCAAGGACGCCGAGGACCGGCGGCAGCCAGCGCGGCAGCCTGAGGCGTCGCGGGTCAGGCAAGGATCGTCGTCATGCCGCCGTCGACCACCAGCGTGTGGCCGGTGATGTAGGCGCCGGCATCGGAGGCGAGCAGGAGGAGCGCGCCGCGCAGATCGGCGGGCGTGCCCCAGCGGCTGGCGGCGGTGCGTTGCTCGAGCATGGCGCAGAACTTCCTGTCCTGCTGCAGCGGCACGTTGAGCTCGGTGCGGATGTAGCCCGGCGCGATGGCGTTGGCGGTGACATGCGGGCCGAACTCGGCGGCGAGGTTCTTGGTGAGGCCGGTCATGCCGTGCTTGGCCGAGACATAGCCCGCGACCGAGGCGCGGCCCAGCACCGCCATGATCGAGGAGATGTTGACGATGCGGCCGTACTCGCGCGCCAGCATGTGGCGGCCGACCTCGCGCGCCAGCACGAAGGGGCCGATCAAATCTGTCTCGATGACCTTGCGGTAATCGGGCGTCGCGGTGTCGACGATGTTCGCGCGATGGATGACGCCGGCATTGTTCACCAGGATGTCGATGCGGCGATGCTTGCGCAGGATGGCCCGCACCTGGGTCTGCGCGCTGGTCTCGTCGGTGACGTCTATGATGACGGCCTCGGCCTTGCCCTTCTTGCGCTTGATCGCCTTGACCGTGGTCTCGAGGTCCTTGATTGCGCGGCCGGCGCACAGGACGGTCGCGCCCGCTTCGGCGAGGCAGAGCGCCATGTCGCGGCCGAGGCCGCGCGAGGCGCCGGTCACCAGCGCAATGCGGTTCTTGAGCGAAAACAGGTCTGCCATGCGACCTCATCCTAAAGCACAATCCGTTCGGCTGTAATCAGCCGTACGGATTGTGCCTGTGGTCGAGGCGCTTCGTGCAACGCGTTTCCGACCAAGTAGAGCCGCAAACACGGCTCTACTTGATCGGAAGCCGCACTAGCCTATGACTCTCGGACTTACCTATGGGGAGGAATTCATGGCCAAGGTGGCAATCGTGACGGGATCGGCGACGGGCCTGGGGGCTGCGTGCGCGGTCGATCTCGCGGGCCGCGGCTGGAATGTCGCCATCAACTACACTAAGAGCAAGAAGGAGGCGGACGAGACCTATTCCAAGGTCAAGGCGAAGGGCGCCGACGCGATCCTCGTGCAGGCCGACATGGGCCAGGATGCCGACTGCAAGAAGCTCGCGGCCGAGACGCTGAAGAAGTGGGGCCGGGTCGATGGGCTGGTGAACAATGCCGGCACGACCAAGTTCCAGAACCAGGGCGATCTCGACGGCGTCAGCGCCGAGGACTTCGACCGCATCCTGCGCGTGAACGTGACCGGCCCTTATATGATGAGCCGCGCCGTGTGGCCGACGATGAAGAAGCAGTGGGACGAGAAGCAGGACCGTGGCTCGATCGTCAACATCTCGAGCATTGCGGGCGTGATGGGTGTCGGCACGTCGATCCCCTATGCCGCCTCGAAGGGCGCGCTCAACACGCTGACGCTGTCGCTGGCGCGCTGGTTCGGACCGGCGGTGCGCGTGAACACGGTGTGCCCGGGCTTCATCCAGACCCGCTGGCTGTTGGGCGCGCTCGGCCAGGAGAACTACGAGAAGCTCAAGGAAGCGCAGGAGCAGACGACACCGCTGCGCCAGGCCGGCACGCCCGAGCAGATGGCGGAGGCCGTGATCTTCTTCCTGACCAGCGCCAGCAACATCACCGGCGAGTTCCTGATCGTCGACGCCGGCACGCATCTCGGCGGCCTGCCGATGAAGGGGCGTTAGTCTTCCGGAAGAAAGACGCTTGCGCAGAACGAAGGTATATTATAAATGAACCTTTTGGAGACCCGGATCCTGCGGCCGTTTTTCGGACCGGCCGGAAGCGCGGGGGCCGCGGGAGACGCTGCACGGTGGGGCAGATCAAGCGCGGCGAATGAGGTTGGTATGGCCGATCTCACCGTCAGATTCGATACATCTGACGGTAACTAATAGTAACTCAGCCGGTTAGCGCAGTTAGCGACGCTGCGCTGAGGGTGCGGTCGATTTTTCAGGCGGCCGCTTCGTCGGCGTGGAGGCGCGCGAAAGCGGCGGCGGCGTTGTGGACGTGCCGCGTGGCCAGCAGGGCGGCGAGATCGGCGTCGCCGTCGATCACGGCCTCCAGGATGCCGGCATGCTCGCGCCAGTCCTCGCGGGCACGGGAGCGGCCGTTGATGGCGAAGGCGAGCGAGGTCCGTTCGCGAAGCCCGCGCATCACGTCGGACAGGACGGAGTTGCGGCTCGCCTCGCCCAGCCGTTCGTGGAATTCCGCGTTCAGCCGCGCGAGCTGCTCGCTGGTCGCCGACTGCGCGGCCGCATTGCCGCGGGCCAGCGTGTCGCGCAGCTGGGCGATGATCTCGGGATCGTGACGCTGCGCGGCGAGCCGGGCATTCAGGCCTTCGAGGAGGGCGCGCACTTCGACGAGCTCGTTCACGATCGCCGGCGTGATCTCGGCCACGCTGGCGCCGCGATGCGGTTCGATGCGAACGAGGCCTTCGGCCGACAGGCCGCGCAGTGCCTCGCGCACGGGCACGCGCGACACGCCGAGCTCTGTCGACAGCCGGTCCTCGACCAGCCGCTCGCCGGGCTTCAGCCGGCCGCCCAGGATCAGGTCGCGGATCTGCTCGCTCACGACCTTGCTCAAGGAAGCGCGGTCGCTCATTTGCCGATGCTCTTCATGAAGGCGGCGATGCCGGCCTCGCAGCAGGCGATGTCCTGCTCGCCGTTGCCGCCCGAGGCGCCGATGCCGCCGACGCACTGGCCGTCGACGAAGATCGGGAAGCCGCCCACGAACACCGTGAAGCGGCCGCCATGCTGGGTCCAGATGCCGAACGCTTCCTCGCCGGGCAGCGAGTTCTTGTAGTTGTCCGTACGCTTGCGATGCCCCGCGGCGGTGAAAGCCTTGTTCATGGCGATCTGCACGCTGGTCACCTTGCCGCCGTCGAGGCGGCGCACCGCGATCGGGTAGCCGGCATTGTCGGCGACGCAGAGGGTCTCGGGCACGCCGAGCTCCTCCGCCTTCTTCTGCGCCGCGTCGAGGATGAGATGCGCCTCGTCGAGCGTGAGCGTCTTGAACGTGTGCACGAGGCGATCAGGCGGCGAGCTTTTGCGCCGCCTTCTTCTCGACGAAGGTGCGATAGACGCCGTCGAGATAGAGCCGGCGCATCATCGTCGCCTCGCGCACGGTGCGCACGCAGGTCGCGCGCTGCTCTTCGGTCGTGGCGTACTTCTCGACGATCTCGAAGCCCTTCTCGCCGTGCTCGACGTCGGCCACGATGTGGATCGAGAAGAAGGTGACCTCGTCCTCGCTGAAGCCGTACTTCTCGAGCAGAGGCGGTGTGGTCTTGCTGTAGATGCGCGGCACCTGGCTCTCGAGGCCGATCAGCAGGCCCGACAGCGCCTCGACGAAGGGCTTGCGCGACTGCACGGTGCACCAGCTTTGCAGGCCGAGCGTCTCGGGCAGCAGCTCGCCGTTGATCTGCGCCTTCAGCACTTCCTCGCGGCTCTTGCCGCAGGTCTCGCCGAACTCGAGCAGCAGGTCGGAATGGCGGACGGGCGCGGCGCCGGCCATGCCGACCAGGCCTTCTTCCTCGGTCACATTCTCCAGCAGGAAGTGCTGTACGTCGGGATGCGGGCAGTTGGCATAGACCGCGGCGACCCATTCGGCGAAGTGGCTGACATAGTGGAAGTGCTGCTTCACCCATTCGCCGAGCAGGCGGCGGTCGAGCTTGCCGGAGGTCCAGGCCTCGCTCCACGGATGGACGGCCGAATGCCGCTGCTCGATTGCGTCTTCGAGAGCCAGCCGAAACGCGCTCTTGGCCATGATCGCCTCCTGAAAGGTGTGTGATCCAATTCGTATACAATTTTCGGCGCTTCTGTCAATTCCGCCCCTGATACACTCCTCATCTAGCCCGAAATGAGGCGATATTGTATACGGTGAGCATGCGGGGGATGGATTACAGCCAGGGCGACGCTTTTTTCACCGAAAAGCGCACGATTTTCTCGACGTCCTGGCTGCCGGTGGGGGTCGAGGCCCAGATCCCCAAGCCGGGCGACTTCATGGCCCTCGCCGTGGGCGGCTGGAGCGTCGTGGCAGTGCGCGACAAGGAGAACGTGGTCCGCGTGCTGCGCAACACCTGCCGGCACCAGAACATGCCGGTCGTCGGCACGCCCTCGGGCAACTGCGAGAGCTTCCGCTGCCGCTTCCACGGCTGGACCTACGATCTCGAGGGCAAGTTCGTGAGCGCGCCGCCACCGGTCGCGCCGGCCGATCCGACCGCCGACCTGAACCTGCAGCCGCTCGACGTCGCCACGGAGGCGGGCCTGCTGTTCTTCAATCTGGAGAGCGAGGCGCCACCGCCGCAGCTCGGGCCGCTGCCGGCCTATGGCGGCACGATCGCGACGGAGATCGCCTGCAACTGGAAGGTCGCGGCCGAGCATCTCCTGGGTGAGCGGCGCGACAGCGCTCCGGGCTTCGCCTGGCACTGGCCGCTGCTCGCCGTGCGCCGCGCCGGCCTGCACGCCATCGTCGAGCAGATCGTGCCGCACACCTTCCTGCGCACGCGCCTCCTGACCCATGTCTTCGGCGCGCCGGCCGACGACTACAAGCAGTCGGCGGCCACCATCAAGCATGTCTGCGAGCGGCTGCAGGCCGACCGCGCGGCGGGAACGATGGCGGAGGAGAACGTGCTGGTCGCCGACTTCCACCGCCGCTTGGACGAGGCCTACGCCGAGGCGGCCACGAGCGCCTGACACAAAAGCTCATGGAGGGCGCAGTTCTTCTCCATGGTGGATGAGGCCGCCGCGGTCATTATCCGGCGATGCGAACCTCACCTTCTGCCGCCGCGACCGCGGCCACCGTCTTGGACGTGCCGCAACCACAAAGGCGCACGGCCTCGCCTGGCGGGGTGCTTGCCATCGTCAGCGTCGGCATCGTGCTGGCGAACCTCGATCTGTTCATCGTCAACGTCGGCCTGCCCAACATCGCGCGCGACTTCAAAAGCGCCTCGCTCGAGGATCTCTCCTGGATCCTGAACGGCTATGCGATCGCCTATGCGGCGTTGCTGGTCTTCTTCGGCCGCCTGGCCGAGCGCCATCGCCGCGACCTGAGCTTCCTCGTCGGCGTGGGCCTTTTCACCGCGGCATCGGCGGCCTGCGCGGCATCGGTCGATGTCGGCATGCTGGTGGCGTTCCGCATCGCCCAGGCCGCGGGCGCGGCGTTGATGACGCCGACCTCGCTCGGTCTCCTGCTCGCCTCGTTTCCGCCCGAGAAGCGTGGCGGCGCGGTGCGCACCTGGACCGCGATCGGCGGCCTCGCTGCAGCGCTGGGACCGTTGGTGGGTGGCCTGCTGGTCACGATCGACTGGCGCTGGATCTTCATCGTCAACGTGCCGATCGGCATCGTGGCGATGATCGTCGGCTGGCTGAAGTTGCCCAAGGTGCCGGGACATGATGTGCCCAAGCCCGACCCGTGGGCGGCGCTGCTGGTGACGGCCGGCGTCTCGGCGCTGATCTTCGCCATCGTGAAGGTGAACGACTGGGGCTGGCGGTCACCCGCTATCGTCGCGAGCTTTGCGAGCTCGGTCGTTCTGCTGGCGCTGTTCGTCCGGCAATGCTTCGGCCGGCGCAATCCCTTCATCGATCCAACGCTGTTCCGCATCCGGCCTTTCACCGGCGCGGTGCTGGTGATGGCGCCTTACTCGGCGGCGTTCGGCGCGATGCTGCTCTCGATCGCGCTCTATCAGCAGACGGCGTGGGGCTGGTCGGCATTGAAGACCGGCCTGGTGATCGCGCCGGGGCCATTGCTGGTGCCGACGACGTCGCTCCTGTTTGCGAGCCGCCTGATTGCCCGCTTCGGCGCGGCAGCGGTGGTGAAGGCCGGCATCGCGAGCTTTTCGCTGGGGCTGATCGCCTGGGCGGTGCTGGTGGGAGCCGAACCGAGTGTGCCCATGGCGCTGATCGGCATGGTCTTCACGGGTGTTGGCGTCGGTCTCACCTTCCCGACGCTGATGGGAGTCGGCACGGCGGCGTTGCCTCCCTCGTCCTTTGCCACGGGATCGGGCGTGATCAACATGGTCCGTCAGGCGGCGATGGCGGTCGGTGTGGCGCTGTTCATCGCCATCATCGGCACGCCCGGCACGGCCGAGCTCACGCCGGCCTTCCATCGCGGCTGGTGGATCATGGCCGCGATCACCGCGCTGGGATTCATCCCGGCCTATGTATTCATCAGGCAGGGATCTCGTGACCGCGACCGATATTCCGGATCACGTCCTTGAGGTGCGGCTTCTCCTGGAGAAGCGCGACGCGATAGGCCTGCAGCCCGCGCAATAGCGCACCGTCGCGCTTCAGGAGCTGGTCGGCGAACTCGACCATGCGCGTGTTCGGCCAGCCGTGCTTGCGCAAGCGGAGGATCTTCAGGAAGGCCTCCTCCTCCTGCCCGGGCGCGTGCTGGCACATCAGGATGCCGGCCGCCGCCGTCGAGCGTGAGATGCCGGCATGGCAATGGACCAGCACATGGCTGTCTGGTCGCCCATGCACGCGCTCGCCGAACGCGAGCACCTTCGCGACGTGATCGATCGTGCAGGCCTCGAAGCCGGGATAGGGCGCCACGATATCGTCGAAGCGCAGAAGCTCGTGGTCGATCTCGAAATAATCGTCGAGCGCCGCCGGTGTCGGCTCGTGCGTGTCGATGATCGAGAGCACGTGCGTGACGCCCATCGACGAATGCTGCGGCAGCTCGGGGATGCCGCAGACGGTCACGCGGTGGCTCGGCAAAGGCATGGCGTCTCCTCAGAAGATCAAGGTGTGCGCCATGTGCAGGCCGATGGCCAGCAGCGAAAGCAGGAAGACGCGACGGAACATCTCGGGCGAGAGCCGGCGGCGCAGGATCTGCCCCAGCCAGACGCCAACCATGGTCGGCGCCACGGCGAGCAGGCCGCCCACGCTGTTGGCGATCTGGAAGCCGCCCTGCCAGGCGAGGCCCGCGGTGATGGCGCCGATCATGAACAGGAACAGGATGCCCAGCCCCTGCACGAGGTCGTGGCGATCGATGTCGAGCGACTGCATGTAGGGCAGGAAGGGCACGGCCGCGACGCCGGTGATGCCGGCCATGGCGCCGCTCGCGAACCCGATCACCGGATTGGCCCAGACCTCTGCGCCGCGCGGCACCTTGGGCCGCCAGGCGGTGAGCGCGATCAGGGCATAGAGCACCAGCACGACGCCGACCCAGGCGGTGGCCCCCTCGGCGCCGACATGGCCCCAGGCAGCGACAGCCAGCACGCCTGCGATGGCGGTCACCGTCATCGTGCCGAAGCGGCGCATCAGGCGCACGAAGCCGCCGCCATAGACCGCCTGCCAGATGTTGGTGACGATGGTCGGCGCGACCATGAACACGATGGCGTCCTGCAAGGGCAGCACGAAGGTCATCAGGCCGATGGCGATGGGCGGCATGCCCATGCCCAACGCCCCCTTGGCGACCCCCGCAATGACGAATGCGACGGCGATCACCAGCATCTGGGTGAGGTTCATTACGCTTGGTGTTTCTTCCCTGACGACTATCTTCTTACCGCAGGGTGCGGGCGACAAGCTTGTCGAAGGCATCCCAGAATTGCGCGCGGATGGGATCGAGCTCCATCATGATCTCGTGCGCCGATTCGGCGATGACTACATGCTCGCCCTGCCTGAGCCGCGCGACCAGGGGCGCATGGCTCGCCGGATCGATGAGCTGATCCTGCCCCGCCGTCATCACCAGCACCGGCACGTCGATCTGTTCGAGGTAGCCCGGTTGCTGCACGAGGCTCATCGAGCGCGTCGCCTGCCGGCACCAGCCGATGGTCGGTCCGCCCAGTTCGAGGCGGGGATCGGCGCGGAACCAGTCGCCGGTGAAGCGATAGCGCCGCTCGTCGTGAGTGACATGGTTGGACTTGAAGTCGTCGGCCAGCGCGACGAACGGACCGGTCCCGAACAAGTAGCGTTCCTCTACCGCCGGCAGCTCGGGCATCAGCCAGAGGACCGAGCGCAGCAGGGCCTCGCGCTGCAGGACCGTCATCGGTGCCGTCATGACCGCGGCGGAGAAGGGGCCGGCCCTTTCCTCGGCCAGGTGACGCAGGGCGAGATGGCCGCCCATCGAATGGCAGAGCAGGAGCATCGGCCGGGGGGCGGCCGGACCGACGACCGTCTCGAGGAAGAGCTTCAGGTCCCCGAGATAGGTCGAGAAGTTGTCGATATGGCCCTTGTCGTGCTCGGGCAGCGGCCGGTCGCTCAACCCCTGGCCGCGCCAGTCCAGCGCGAAGACGGCGAAGCCGCGGTCCAGCAGCTCGCCCACGACTTCCATCGCGTATTTCTCGATGAACTCGCCGCGGCCGGTGAGGAGGACCACCGTCCCGCGCGGCCTCCCCGGCGCGGTCCAGACGGCATGACGCACTCGGGCGCCGATGCCTTCGAACCACGCATAACGAGTCGGTTTGCGGAAGGTTGCAGCGAGGTCCGCGGGGGCGGCGACCGGTGCGGGCGAGGGCGTTTCAGGCTCGGTCATCGACGTACGATTTTGACATTTTGGCCATATTGACGGGCGACTCTTTACCGTTCGTGGGCGCACAGGTTATAGATCGCCCCGGTCGCCTCATCGCCTGCGAAGGGTCGCAGACGAGGAAATCTGGCGCAAGGAAGCCTCGAAGAGGTTTGCCGCACCGCGTGGTTGTCGGCTCGTTGGGGTGAGTCGAATCCGGCACGGACCTTGCGTGGACGAAGTTCGTCCGCAGGAGACATGCGACCGCGATCCCCGAAGCGAGCGTAGACGGCCGGCGGCGTGCCGGAGCGATCGACTTCATGTTGCGTATGGGGCTGGTCCTGATTGTCGCCGCCGCGGCCACGCTCGCGGGCTGGCGCTTGTTGGATCGCCAGATCGATGCGGCCAATGT
Source organism: Reyranella sp. (assembly GCA_035501235.1). GTDB lineage: Bacteria > Pseudomonadota > Alphaproteobacteria > Reyranellales > Reyranellaceae > Reyranella. The sequence goes on along the minus strand of DATJWN010000084.1, from coordinate 44,514 downwards.
CGAAGGTCCCTTGCACGGTGTGACCTACGCGCCATGGGCGAAGGACCAGGATCCGATCGCCGGCCGCACCAGCAGCATCTACTCCTTCCTGCGCACCGCGATCACCGAGGAGCCACCGCCGGCCGTGAAGGCGCGCCGCGAGCAGATCGAGCGCGACTTCGCCCTGATGGCGGGCCATGTCGACTATGTGCGCATCTATCGCACGTCCGACGGCGGCGACTACATGCCCGAGCTCGCCGCCCGCTACGGCCTGCGCCTGGTGCCCGGCGCCTGGATCTACGCTCCCACCGAAGCGCGCCGCCAGTTCGGTCGTGACGCCGCCGAGGTCAATGCCGAGGAGACGCGCGGGCTGATCCGCATGGCCAACCAGAGCCCGAACATCGATCGCGTGCTGGTGGGCAACGAGAACATCCTGCGCTGGGACAAGGCCGACGGGGCGCCCGATCGCGAGCTCGTGGCGGTGAGCCCCGCCGCGCTCATCCGCGAGATCCGCAACGTCAAGCGCAACGTGAAGGTACCCGTCAGCACATCGGAGCCCGATTCGATCTGGCTGAACCATCCGGAACTGGTGCGCGAGGTCGATTTCCTCGCCGTTCATATCCTGCCGTACTGGGATCCCGACTCAGGCGAGAACCCTCTTGCCTACATCAAGGAGCGCATCGGGCTCCTGAAGCGCGCCTACCCCAACAAGAACATCGTCGTCACCGAAGTCGGCTGGCCATCGAACGGCGCGGAACGGCGTGTGCCGAATACCGGCGCGATCAAGTACGCGACGCCTGCCGAGCAGGCGAAAAGCATCCGAGACATGGTGGCTTGGCTGAAGTCGCAGAACATCGACTATTTCGTGGTCGAGGCGATCGACCAGCCGTGGAAGGCCTACGACCTCGAAGGCAAGGCGGGCGGCTATTGGGGCCTGTGGAACGCCGACCGGCAGCCCAAGTTCGCCTGGACCGGCCCGGTCGAGACCTTCCCGCAATGGCTCGTCTATGCCGGCTGGTCGCTGCTCGCAGGCCTGCCACTGCTCGCCTGGTTCCTGTGGCGATGGCGCGGCATCGGCACGCCCGGCCAGCTTGTGTTCGCGGGCCTCGCCATGCTGTCGACCAGTGCCGTCGCCTACGGCGCGTCCGTAGCGGCTGGCACCTATATGGTCACTTCCGAGGTGATCGGCTGGGCGATGCTCGCCTTCTTCCTGGTGCTGAGCCTCCTGATGGCGCTGATCCAGGCCATCGAGCTGGTCGAGACGATCTGGCGCGAGAAGTGGACGCGCGAGGCGCTGCCCGCCGCGACGATGATCGCCAGTCAGCCGGCCGATCGCGTATGGCCCAAGGTCTCGCTGCATCTTGCGATCTGCAACGAGCCGCCGGCGATGGTCATGCAGACCCTCGATTCGCTGGCCGCACTCGACTATCCGGACTTCGAGGTCATCGTCATCGACAACAACACCAAGGACCCCGCGGTGTGGCGTCCGGTGCAGGACTATTGCGCCTCGCTCGGCGAGAGGTTCCGCTTCTTCCATTTCGATGTGATGCGCGGCTTCAAGGCCGGTGCGCTGAACTACGTGCTGAGCCAGACCGCGGCCGACGCCCGGGTGATCGGAGTCATCGACAGCGACTACATGGTGCGGTCGGACTGGCTGAAGGCGGTCGTGCCGTACTTCGACGACGAGAAGGTCGCTTACGTGCAGGCGCCGCAGGACCATCGCGACTGGCGCGGCGACCGCTTCAAGGAAATGCTGAACTGGGAATATGCCGGCTTCTTCGACATCGGCATGTGCCTGCGCAACGAGTACGACGCCATCATCCAGCACGGCACCATGACCTTGGTCCGCAAGGACCGTATGGAGGAGATGGGGGGCTGGGCCACCTGGTGCATCACCGAGGATACCGAGCTGGGGCTCCGCCTGATGGAGAAGGGCTACGGTGCCATGTACAGCCGCGAGCGCTTCGGCCATGGCCTGACGCCCGACCATTTCGCCGGCTACAAGAAGCAGCGCTTCCGCTGGGCCTATGGCGCCATGCAGATCATGAAGGCGCATGCCGGCAAGATGATGGGCAACTCGACCGAGCTCACCTTCTGGCAGAAGTACCACTTCGTCGCCGGCTGGCTGCCCTGGTTCGCCGACGCGCTCAACCTCATCTTCACCTGGGCGGGACTCGGCTGGGCGTTCGCGGTGCTCGTGCCGCCGCTGTTCGGCCTCAAGCCCGTCGGCCTGCCGCCGGCTGAGTTCATCGTGCCGACCGTCGGCATCTTCGTCTTCAAGCTCGCCTATTCGTTCGGCCTCTACGCCAACCGTGTGAACTGCACCTTCCGCCAGAGCCTCGGTGCGTCGCTCGCAGGCCTGGCGCTCACCTACACGGTGGGTCGCGCGGTGATCTACGGCCTCTGCACCAGCCGACTGCCCTTCATGCGCACGCCCAAGATGGACGAGCGCGCCACCTTGGGCATGGCGCTCGGCATGGCCAAGGGAGAGGCCATCCTGACCGTGCTGCTGTGGCTCGCCGCCTGGGTTCTGTGGTTCGGCGTCGGCGTGATCAATCCCGAGGCGCGGCTGTGGGCGGGCTTCATGGTCGTGCAGTCGCTGCCCTTCGCCGCCGCCGTTCTGATTTCGCTGGTCAACGCCTACGAGCAGATGCGGGCGGCGCGCGCGGTCTTCGAAACGGCGGCCGCCCCCACGGTTGCCACACCGGCGATGCAGCCCGCACAATAGGCGCATGCCCACGGCCGATCACGCCGGCACCGGACTGTTCCTGAAGCGCTGGTTGCGGCGTCCCTTCGCCATGGGCGCCGTCGTGCCGAGCGGACGGCTGCTCGGCGAGGCGATGGCCCGCGCGACCCTCGCTGCCCTGGCCGGCCACGACGGCCACGTGATCGAGCTCGGCGCCGGCACCGGCGAGGTGACCAAGGCGCTGCTCGCCGCGGGGATCGCCAAAGAGCGGTTGGCGCTGGTCGAGCGCGATCGCGAACTGGCGGCTTTCCTGCGCGGCCATTTCGACGGACCCCGCATCATCGAGGGCGATGCCGCGGCATTGCCAGCCTTGCTGTCGGGCAACGGCATCGCAGCCGTCGCAGCCGTTGTCTCCAGCCTGCCCTTGCTTTCGCTGCCGGCCGAGGTCGTGCACGGGATCGTGCATGGCGTGTTCGAGGCGTTGCCGCGCGGCGCGGCGCTCGTCCAGTTCACCTATGGCCCCGCGCCGCCGGTGCCGAAGTCGTTGCGGGAGGAGCTCCGCCTCGAGGGCCGGCGCGGCCGGCGCATCTGGCGCAACGTGCCGCCGGCCGTGGTCTGGACCTTCACGAGGCCCGCCGCCGCGTGAACGACCTCGCCTTCAAAGAGAGTTTGCGCGCGGCGATCGTCGAGCGGCTCGGCCGCTTCGAGGTGCGCGAGCGCGCCGATCCCGGCAGCCTGCGCCACGCGGCCGTCGCGGTCACCATCGTCGAGGCGGAGACGCCGGGCGAGGCAGCCTTCCTGCTGACGAAGCGCACGCCCCGGCTGCGCGCGCATGGCGGCCAGTGGGCGCTGCCGGGCGGCCGGGTCGACGCCGGCGAGACGGTGCAGCAGACGGCGCTGCGGGAACTGCACGAGGAGCTGGGCGTGCTGGCCTCGACCGACGACGTGCTGGGCCGGCTCGACGACTATCCGACGCGCTCGGGCTACCTGATCGCACCGGTCGTGGTCTGGCTGCGCGGCATCACGCAGCTCGTGCCCAATCCCGGCGAGGTCGCCGCGGCCTATCGCATCCGCTGCGCCGAGCTCTTCCGGCCTGATTCGCCGGAGATCGTGCCGATCCCTGAATCCGATCGCCCGATCATCCGCCTGCCACTGCCGGTCGCTACGGTGAACGCGCCGACGGCGGCGGTGCTCTATCAATTCAAGGAAGTGGCGCTGGCCGGCCGCGACACGCGCGTCGACCATTTCGAGCAACCGGTCTTCGCCTGGCGTTAGCTCATGCTCATACGGACCGCGGGCCTCCAGCTCCGCTGTCCGAAGATTAAGGCTAACGAGAGGCCGCCACCGCGACCGGACGGCGCTTCAGGAAGACGGTCGTCTCCTGTTCCATCACATGCTCGCCACGCTGGTTGATCGTCACCTGGCGCAGCCGGCAGATGCCGCGGTCGGGTTTCGAGGACGAGGCCCGCAGCGCGACGATGTCGGTGACGACGCGCAACGTGTCGCCCGGCCGCACGGGCCGTGGGAACTGCGTCTCGCCGAGGCCGGGCGAGCCGAGGCTGCAGGCCTTCAGGACGCCTAGCTCGAGCCACAGCCGCAGGGTCACGCACATCGTGTGGAGGCCCGAGGCGATCAGGCCACCATAGCTCCATTTGCTGGCGAACTCGACATCGACATGGAAGGGCTGCGGATCCCACTGCCGCGCGAAGTCGATGATCGCCGATTCGGTCAGCGTCATGCCGCCGCTGACGAAGCGATCGCCGACCTTGAAATCCTCGAAGTAACGGTCGCTCACAGAACAAGCTCCATGTAGGCGGTGTCGGGCACCGGGCTTGAATAGTAGGGCGGGATTTCGACGAACCCCATCGAGCGATACAGCGACAGGGCCTGGCGCATCTTACTCGCGATTGTGTCCAGTCTGAGACGCTGATAGCCGAGCCCGCGCGCCGCGCTGACGACATCCTCGGCGAGCGCGCGGCCGATCGAGCGCCCGTCGTCGCCGCGCTTGCCGCGATGTTGCGGCCGCACGTAGAGCCGCTTCATCTCGCAGATGCTCGTGTCAAGCGCGCGCAATGCGACGCAGCCCGCGGGTTCGCCGTCGACCTTCGCGATCAACAAAGCGCCGGTCGGCGGTGCGTACTTGCCGGGAAGTCCCGCCAGCTCCTCGTCGAAGCCCTGATAGGCGAGCGAGAAGCCGAGCGATTGGGCGTATTCGCCGAACATGGCGCGGATGGCGTCAAGGTCGGCGGCAGTGCTCGGCGGGGCGATTTCGACGGTCATGGACGCATGCTAGCGTGGGCGGATGAAACTCTACAGCCTCAAGGGCGCGCCCAACCCGCGCCGCGTGCGCATTTTCCTCGCCGAGAAGAAGGCCCGGGTGCCGGTCGAGGAGTTGGAGCTCGAGGCGGGAACGCACCGCCAGCCCGAATTCCTGCAGCGCAATCCGCTTGGCCTGCTGCCGGTGCTGGAACTCGATACCGGCGAGACGATCTCGGAATCGATCGCGATCTGCCGCTATTTCGACGAGCTGATGCCCGAACCACCTCTGTTCGGCCGCTCCTCGCGGGAGCGGGTCGATGTCGAGATGTGGACGCGCCACATGGAGCACGAGCTGCTGCTGCCGGTGATCGACGTCTTCATCCATACCCACCCGCTGTGGGCCGGCCGGCGTCCGCAGATCGCGGCCTATGGCGACCTGCGCCACGGCCTGCTGGTCGAGCGGCTGAAGTGGCTGGACGGTGTGCTGAAGGACCGTGAGTTCATCGCCGCCGACCGCTACACCGTGGCCGACATCACGGCGCAGGTCGCGGTGCTCACCGGCCGCGCCGTCGCCAAGCTCGTGATCCCCGAGGACCACAAGAACCTCGCGCGCTGGTGGGGCGCGGTCAGCAAGCGGCCGACGGCGCGCGCCTGAACCTCAGGACAGGCGCAGCAGCGGGATCGCCGCGGCCGAGAGCAGGGTCGCGAACAGGCGGAGCTTGGTGAAGGGCTCCTTGAGCCAGAGCACGGCGATCACCAGGGCGAACACCGAACTCGTGTCGCGCAGGGCTGCAGCCGGCGCGATGGGCGCGTGCTTGAACACCCAGAGGATCAGGAGATACGAGGCCGTCGAGGCGATGGCGATGGGCAGCGCGGCAAGCGCATGCTCGCGCGCGAACTGCAACGGCCTGGCAGCCGTCCCGCGCCACAGCGACATGGCGATGGCGTTGGTGATCGACACGGTGAAGCCATAGGCGAGCGGGGAGCCCGCCTGGCGCACGCCCTTGGCGTCGCACATCACGTAGGCGGCGGCGGAGACGCCGGCGATCGCGATCCAGAGGAACGCCGAGCGCGGGATCGTGCCGTGGCGGGCGCCGCCCACGGCGAGCAGCAGCAGCGACGCCACGACAAGCCCGATGCCGGCGAAACCGAAGAGGGAGAGGTTCTCGCCGGAGACGGCGGCCGCAAGCGGAACGACAAGCATCACCGAGAGCGCGCGCACCACGGGATAGGCCGTGCCGAAGCCGATCAGCTCGTAGGCGCGGAGCAGCGCGGTGATGGTCACCAGGTTCAGCGCTGTGGACCCCGCGACCCAGACCCAGGCCTCTTGCGCGGGGAGGCCGGTCCACAGGAACCCCGGCACGCCCAGCAGCGCGCTCAGGATCATCTGCGCGGTCATGATCTCCGATGGCTTGGCATGCGCCTTTACGGCGGCATTCCAGCCGGCATGCAGGACCGCGCTCAGCAGCGCGGCCGCGACGTGCCAGAGATCCACCTACATCCCGAAGCTGCGAAGCCCGTAGACCAGGCCGACGACCAGCAGGCCGATGAAGATCGTCTCGATGATCAGCAGCATCACCGGACCGATGCCGATGCGCACCAGGGCGAGCAGCGAGGTCTTGATGCCCAAGGCGGCAATGGCGGCGATGATCAGGAAAGACGAGACCTGCGCCAGCGCGACCTGGACATTGTGCGGCACCAGGCCGACGGAGTTGATGAGCGCCAGAGCCAGGAAGCCGAACAGGAAGACCGGCGGCGCGGGCCGCGCATCGCCCGCCTTCTCGCCGCCGCGCGCCACCCACCAGGCAATGACAGTGACGGCCGGCAGCAGGCAGGCCACGCGCAAGAGCTTGGTGATGAGGGCGATGGTCAACACATCGGGGCCGAGCGTTTCGCCCGCGCCCGCGACCTGCGCCACGTCGTGGATCGCGCCGCCCAGGAACACGCCCATTTCGAAATTCGAGTAGCCGAGCGCGGCGTGGAGCGTCGGGTAGACGACCATGGTGACGGTGCTGATGAAGTTCACGCCCATCACCGCGAAGGCGAGGTCGCGGTCGGAATTGGCGTGTCGCGGCAGGACGGCCGAGGTCGCCATCGCCGCCGCCGCGCCGCACACGCCTGTGGCGCAGCCGGTGAGGAAGCCGAAGTCGCGGCTGAGACCGAACATCCGTGCCACGACGGCGCCGAAGATGATGGTGCCGCTCACGGCGGCGATCGCGACGATGACGGGAAGCGCGCCACCATGGACGAGCTGGCCGAGCGTGAGCTGAGCGCCATAGAGCGCGACGCCTATGCGCAGCAGTGTGCGGCCGGAGAAATCGAGACCGGGCTTCAGGATCTCCCGGGTCGAGAGCGGCTGCAGGCACATGCCGATCGCCAGCGTCACGATCAGCGGCGGGATCATGACGCGGCCGAAAGTCATCCAGTGATTGGCATTGGCGACGAAGGCGATGCTGGCGATGGCGCAACAGAGCAGGATGCCCGGCGCGCAGCGGCGCAGGTTGGACGGCGCCCAAAGGCGGCCGATCTCGACGGCGACGGAGCTGCTAGCCATCGATCACTGCCACGAGCTGGCCTTCGCCGATCGCCTCGCCCTCGTTGACCTTGATCTCCTTGATCGTGCCGGCCTTGGGGGCGAGCACCGGGATCTCCATTTTCATCGATTCGAGGATCATGATCTCGCCCTCGGCCTCCACCTTGTCGCCAGGCTTGAGCTGGATTTTCCAGACGTTGCCGGCGATTTCCGACTTCACATTGACGACGGCCAAGCGATCTCTCCTCAGCGATGGGCGCCTGCTTTGTCGGCCACGGCGCGGGCCAAGGCAAGCGCCGAACCGCCCACCCGCGCGCCCAGCCGATATGCGGATGGGTTGACCGCCGACAGGGTTCCGTCCTGCAGTGTCGAACGGCCGTCGCCGATGCGCGCGGATGCCGCGGCCACGGCCGCGCCGGCCACGCCCTCGGCTTCGAGCACGTCGAGGCCCAGCACGCCGCCGCGATCGATGCCGGGGCCGCCATCGTTGAACAGGATCAGGCGCGGCCGGAAGGGCGCGGTGGTGTGACCGGCGATCAGCGCGCCGTGGCTGCCGGTCGCCAGCACGCGGTCGCGATCCTCCGGCACGAGCAGGGATGCCGAATCGAGGCAGACGATGCCGTCGACGACGTAACGGTCTTCCTGCAAGGGCGGCGGCGCCTGGTGTGGCCAGGGCGCGCGCTTCAGGAGCTCGGCGGCCTCCTTGCAGGGCATGCCGACCGCCACGCCGCAAGCGATGGCTGGGGCGTTGGCCCGGCTCACGATGCCGCGCGCGTACTGGTCCTGCGCGTCGCCGATGCGGCAGCTTGCGGTCGCGAGCGCGATCATCGCCATGCCGAGCTTCTCGGCATAGGCGAGGCCGCTCACGCCCGCCTCGTCCAGGCCGATACCGGCATCGTGATGGATGGCGGCGCGGACGCCGAACTTGGCCGAGCAGTGGGCTGCGTAGACCGCACCGTGCGAGCCGCCGACCACGACGGCGCCATCGGCTTCGGGAGGCAGCTTGGTGACGCTGTCGAAGAGGAGGACGGTGACGGCCATGGCGGCAGCGTCTATATCGCGCGAATGACTGCGCCCGTCGACAAGGTCGACAACAAGGTCGCCATCCTGATCCTGCAGCACCCGCAGGAGCAGGACCGCGTGCTCGGCACGTCCAGGCTGATCTGCGAGACCCTGGCACAGGCCACGCTCACGATCGGCTTGTCGTGGCGCAATCTTGGCCATGCCTTGAAGGTGCCGGCCGAGGCCAAGGATTGGGGCGTGCTCTATCTGGGGTCGGCCCGGGCTGCGAAAGAAAAGGGCCCGTTGGTGGCGCTCGATCGCAAAGGCGAGCCGCTGCCCGACCAAGCGGCCGCGCTGGCCGGACTCAGGGGACTGGTCGTGTTGGACGGCAACTGGGCACAGGCCAAGGCGCTGTGGTGGCGCAATGCCTGGCTGACCCGGCTGCGGCGCTTCGTCGTCGTGCCCGACGGCCCGTCGCTCTACGGGGACCTGCGCCGCGAGGCGCGGCCGGATGCCGTCTCGACCCTGGAGGCCGTTGGTCTCGCGCTCTCCGTGCTCGAGGATGATCCGAGAGCGCGCGAGAAGCTGTTGATCCCCTTCCGCGCACTGCTGGCCAAGGCCCGCGCCGCTGGAATCCGCGACTCCAAACGGGATCGTCGCACGCGACGATAGTCTCTATAATCGGGCCATGCTCGATCAACCCAATGTGCCCGCGGTCCAGCGGACAAATCCCGAACGCTCCTTCAAGGAGGAGGTGCGGGCGCTCCGGCTGGGCAACGGCGACATCTTCCGAGGCGAGGGCATCCTCGCAGTCACCAAGGCCATCCTGCAGTCGGGCGTGGCCTATGTCGGTGGCTATCAGGGCGCGCCGGTATCTCACCTGGTCGACGTGCTGGTGGAATCGCAGGACCTGCTCGACGAACTCGGTGTCCATCTCGAGACCTGCACCAATGAGGCCTCGGCCGCGGCGCTGCTCGGCGCCTCGATCAACTATCCGCTACGCGGTTGCGTCACCTGGAAATCGGTGGTCGGCACCAATGTGGCGGCCGACGCGCTCTCCAACCTCGCCTCACCGGGCGTGGTCGGCGGTGCGCTGATCGTCATCGGCGAGGATTACGGCGAGGGCGCCTCGATCATCCAGGAGCGCAGCCACGCTTTCGCGCTCAAGTCCTCGCTCTGGCTGATGGACCCGCGGCCCAACCTCACGACGGTCGTGCATTGCGTCGAGAAGGCCTTCGAGCTCTCGGAAGCCTCCAACACGCCGGTGATGATGGAGCTGCGCATCCGCGCCTGCCATGTCAGCGGCGAGTTCATCGCCAAGGACAACCAGCCGCCGCCGATCTCGCGCAACAAGCGGCTCGCGGATCCCGCGCCGCACAATTACGATCGCATCTCCCATCCGCCCTCGACCTACATCCATGAAAAGAAAAAGGTCGAGGTGCGCCAGCCCGCCGCCGAGCGTTTCATCGTCGAGCATGGGCTGAACGAGTTCTTCCTCGGCCAGCGCTCCGACCTCGGCATCATCGTGCAGGGCGGCATCACCAACGTGCTGGTGCGCGGCCTCGATCGCCTCGGCCTCGAGGGCGACATCCCGACCATGGTGCTGAACGTCACGCATCCGCTGGTGCCCGACCAGATCGCGGGCTTCTGCAAGGGCAAGCGCGCCGTGCTGATCGTCGAGGAAGGCACGCCGGACTATATCGAGCAGTCGGTCAACGCCATCCTGCGCAAGCAGGACATCGACACGAAGGTCTACGGCAAGGATGTGCTGCCCATGGCGGGCGAGTACACCGCCGAGGTGGTGACTGAGGGCCTGCTGAGCTTCTTCGCCCGCGCCGCCAACGACATCGACCTGTCGGGCCCGCGAGAGCGGTTCGAGGCGGCCAAGGCGGGCCGCGCCGAGGCGCAACGTCTGCTGGGCGGCCCGCTGCCGCTCCGGCCGCCGGGCTTCTGCGTCGGCTGCCCCGAGCGGCCGGTCTTCTCGGCGATCAAGCTGCTCGAGCGCGAGGTCGGCAAGGTCCATATCTCGAGCGACATCGGCTGCCACTCCTTTGCGACCCTGGCGCCGTTCAACCTGGGCAACTCGATCCTGGGTTTCGGCATGTCGCTCGCCGCGGCGGGCGCGGTGGCGCCGGTGATGCAGCGGCGGACCATTTCCGTGATGGGCGATGGCGGCTTCTGGCACAACGGCCTGCTCTCGGGCGTGGCGTCGTCGATGTTCAATCGCGGCGACCGCGTGCTGGTCATCATGCAGAACGGCTACACGTCGGCAACCGGCGCGCAGTTCATTCCCAGCAGCGACGGCAACCGGCGCGACAGCGAGTCGACGTCGGATATCGCTGCGACCCTGAAGGCGATGGGCGTGAAGTGGCTACGCACCATCCGCACCTACCATGTCGGCACGATGCTCAAGACCCTGCGCGAGGCGATGAGCACCGACTTTTCCGGCCTCAAGGTGATCGTTGCCGACGGCGAATGCCAGCTCGCGCGCCAGCGCCGCGTCCGTCCGCAGATCGCAGCCCAGCTCAAGCGCGGCGAGAGGGTCGTGCGCACGCGCTTCGGCGTCGACGACGAGGTGTGCACGGGCGATCATTCCTGCATCCGCCTGTCGGGCTGCCCGTCGCTGGTCGTGAAGCCGAGCCCCGATCCGCTGCGCACCGACCCGGTGGCGTCCGTGAACAATGGCTGCGTCGGCTGCGGCCTCTGCGGCGAGGTTGCGGATGCCGCCGTGCTCTGCCCGTCCTTCTACAAGGCCGAGATCGTGCAGAACCCGACCTGGTGGGATCGTCTGGTGTGGCGGCTGCGTTCGACGGTGATCGGAGCGTTGGCGAGTGCCTAAGCCCGTCACGATTCTGGTCGGCGCCCTGGGCGGCGACGGTGGCGGCGTGCTGTGCGACTGGATCATCACGGCCGCGCAGAGTCAGGGCCTGCCGGTGCAGGCGACGCAGATCCCGGGCGTCGCCCAGCGCACCGGCGCCACGACCTATTATCTCGAGATCTCGCCCATCGGCGGTTTGCCACCCGCCTCGGTGCTGGCGCTGAACCCGGCCATCGGCGAGGTCGACGTGGCTCTGGCGACCGAGCTGCTCGAAGCCGGCCGCATGATCTTCAACGGCTTCGTCACGCCCGAGCGCACGACCTTGATCGCCTCGACGCATCGCGTGCTGGCGATCGCCGAGCGTTCGGCGATGGCCGACGGCAGCTTCGATGTCGGCCGCCTGCTGCGCGCCGTCAAGGAACGCAGCAAGAAGCAGATCCTGTTCGACATGGACCAGGCGGCCGAGGAAAGCGGCGGCGTGATCAACGCCGTGCTGCTGGGCGCGCTGGCGGGTTCGGGCGAGCTGCCGATCCCCGATGCGGCCTTCGAGTCGGCGATCCGCGAGGGCGGCAAGGCCGTCGACACTAATCTCGCGGCCTTCGCCTTCGGTCGCGGCCATGCGCGTGGCGAACTCGAGCAGGCCGTGCGCGAGCATCGCAAGCGCGCCGCTGCTGCAAAGGGCGTCGAGGACCTGATCGAACGCGCCCGCGCGAGCTTCCCCGCGGCGAGTCTTGACATCGTCGAGGAGGGCATCCGCCGCCTCGCGACCTATCAGGATCGACGCTACGCCGCCCTTTTTCTCGATCGCCTCTCCGGCTTCGATGCAGGCGTGGTGCGCGAGGTGGCGCGCCACCTCGCGGTGCGCATGTCCTACGAGGATGTGATTCGCGTCGCGCAGGCCAAGACCTCGCGCGAGCGGCTCGAGCGCGTGCGCGCCGAGGTGCGCGCCAGGCCGCACGAGCCGGTCCAGATCACCGAGCATTTCAAGCCCGGCAACGAGGAGATCGCGGCGCTCCTGCCGCCGTCGCTGGCGTGCTGGCTGCTGGCACGGCCAAAGTTCAATTTCTCCATGCATGTTCGCAGCACGACGGTCTGGGGCTTCGTGCGGCTGCGCTTCCTCGCGAGCCTACGCTGGTGGCGCCCGCACACCTATCGCTACCTCGAGGAGCAGGCCGAGATCGAACGCTGGCTGGGCCAGGTTCGCGCAGCGCAGGCGCTCAGCCTCGATCTCGCGCGCGAGATCGCCGAGCTCGCGCGCCTGATCAAGGGCTACGGCGACACCTACAAGCGCGGGCACGGCAATTATCAGCGCATCTCGGCCGAGGTGATCGAGCCCGCGCTGGCCGGCCGCATGGCTGCACGCACGGCGGTCGATGCCGTGGCGAGCGCGCGGGTCGCGGCGCTGGCCGATCCCGAAGGCGAGAGCCTCGCCAAGACCCTGGCGTCGATCGCCAGCACCGCGAAGCTGCGCCATGCCGCTGAGTAGCCGTCACGAGATCACCGTCGAATGGGGCGACTGCGACCCTGCCGGTATCGTCTACTACCCGAACTATTACCGCTGGTGCGATCAGGCGACCTATCGCCTGTTTGTCACGGCCGGCGTCAAGCGCGACGACACGACGACCGGTCAGTGGAAGGAGGGCACGCCCGTGGTGTCCGCCGAATGCACCTTCCGCCGGCCCTCGCAGCACGGCGAGAAGCTGGTGATCGAGAGCTTCGTCGAGCGCTTCGGCAACAGCTCCTTCACCATCCGCCACATCTTTCGCGACACGTCGGGCGGGATCGCCGCCGAGGGCACCGAGACGCGCTTCTGGGCGACGAAGGAGGGCAATGCCAGCACCTTGAAGGCGGTGCCGATGCCCGAAAGCGTGCGCCGCCGGCTCAGGGGGTAGATTGTCATGCGCCGTAGCGAAGATCGCATCCTCACGACCCATGTCGGCAGCCTGCCGCGCGATCCGAAGCTCGCGGACCTGCTGATCCGCGACGAGGAGGGCGAGAAGATCGACAAGGCCGAGCTGGCGCGGTTGGGCGAGCGGGCGGTCCACCACGTGGTGCGCCAGCAGGCGGCCAATGGCGTCGACGTGATCAACGACGGCGAGCAGCCGCGTGTCGGCTTCCAGACCTACGTCGCCCAGCGCATGAAGGGCTTCGGCGGCGAGTCCAAGCGGCCGCGCTCGCGCGACTGGACCGACTTCCCGGGCTTCGCCGTCTTCATGGCGCAGCGCATGCCCCGCCGCAGCAAGGTGACCAACGCGCCGCAGGCGGTTGCCGACGTGACTTACGAGGATCTTGGACCGGCGAAGGAGGAGATCCGTCTGTTCCAGGCGGCGCTGAAGGACCTCGCGACGCCGCCGGTCGAGACGTTCATGACCGCGGCTGCGCCTGGCATCATCGCCACGACGATGCTCAACGCGCACTACGACACCCACGAAGCCTACGTCTTCGCGCTCGCTCGCGAGATGAAGAAGGAATACGAGCTGATCGCGCGCGACTTCATCCTGCAGATCGACGCGCCCGATCTTGCGCTCGAGCGCACCGTCCTGTTCCAGGACAAGACCAATGCGGAGTTCGTCGCCATCGCCGAGATGCATGTCGCGGCGTTGAACGAGGCGCTGGCCGGCATCCCGCGCGAGAGGGTGCGGCTGCATTGCTGCTGGGGCAACAATGAGGCGCCGCATACGCACGACATACCGATGCGCGAGATCCTGCCGGTGCTCTATTCGGCCAAGGTCGGTGCCCTGTCGATCGAGTTCGCCAACCCGCGCCACCAGCACGAATATGCCGCGCTGAAGCAGGCCAGGTTGCCGCCGGAGTTCCTGCTGCTGCCGGGCGTGATCGACACCACGACCAACTTCGTCGAGCATCCCGAGGTGGTGGCCAACCGCCTCTGCGAGGCGGTCGATGCGATCGGCGACCGCGAGCGGGTGATCGCCCCGTGCGACTGCGGCTTCGGCACCTTCGCGGGCTACGAGCTGGTCGCGGCCGACGTGGTCTGGGCCAAGCTCAAGGCGGCGCGCGAGGGCGCCGACATCGCGACCCGGCGCCTGTGGGGACGAATCGCGTAGGGGGAGCGCCTACCTGACGCGGCCGACGAAGGCTCCGATCGGCTCCGTCACCGCCGTGTCGGGGCTGTTGATGGCATAGACCTCCGACATGTGGCTGTGGCCGCGCAGCACGACATAGGTCGGGCAGGTCCCGCCCTCGCACAACGCCTTGTTCAGCCTGTCGCTCTGGGCGATGAAGACGGTGGGATCGAGATCGCCATGCATGACCAGCAGCGGCGTCTTGGCGGTCACGAGGCCCGCGAGCGGCGAGCGCTCGTGCCACTTGGACAGATCGTCTCCGTAGTAGGCGCGTTCCGCCGGGAAGTTCACCTCGGCGTCGAGCTCGTAGAGGCCCGACAGGAGGATGGCGCCGGCTATCCCGCCGCCCGGCACCTTGTGGAACTCCGGCTGCGCGACATAGGTCGCGGCATGCGTGGCTCCGGCCGAATGGCCCATCAGGAATATGCGGTCCGGATCGCCGCCGCGATCGGCGACATTGGCCTTCGCCCAGGCGACGGCCGACGCGACATCCTCCACCCCGGCCGGCCACGGGCTCTTCGGCGCCAGCCGGTAGGACATGTTGAGGCCGATCATGCCGTTCGCCACGGCCCACAGCATGATGTTGTCGTAGAAGGGACTGTAGGGAACGTGCTTGTCGCCGCCGATGAAGGCGCCGCCATGGACGAAGATCAGGACGGGACGGCGGGCTCCGGTCGTCGCCGGCTGGAAGATGTCGAGCCGGTTGCGATCGCCGTCCGCGTATTTCTGGTCGCGCGTCACGGTCACGCCGGCATAGGGCTCGGACTTCTGGAACGGCGCGTAGAGCTTGCCGGTCGCCACGGGATCGATCGTGTCGCCGATCATCTTGACCGTCCTGGAGACGTAGGGCGGCGTCTCGCCGGCCTGCACCGGTGAGGCGGCAAGACCGGCGACGGTCGCGAGAACGGCCGCGAGTCTCACGTCAGGCGGCTGCCTTCAGGATATCCGCGGCCTTCTCGCCGACCATGATGGAGGGCGCATTGGTGTTGCCCGACGGCATGGTCGGGAAGATCGAGGCGTCGGCGACGCGCAAGCCCTCCAGCCCGTGCACCTTGAGCTTGTCGTCGACCACGGTCCTGGGCCCGGCCGGTCCCATGCGGCAGGTGCCGATCGGATGGTAGGCGGTCTGCGAGTTGTTGCGGATGTAGTCGAGGATCTGCTCGTCGGTGTTGATTCCCGGCCCCGGTGAGTATTCGTCACCGCGGATCGCATCCATCGGCGCTGTGTTGACGATGCGGCGGATCATGCGGAAGCCCTCGCTCATCGCCGCCTGGTCGATCGGGTCGGCGAGGAAGTTGAAGCGGATTGCCGGCTGCGCCTTGGGGTCCTTCGACTTGATGTGGATCGAGCCCAGGCTTTCGGGCCTGAGCTGGTAGACCGAGATGGTCATCGACGGGAATTCCTGCAGCTTGCGCGTCTTGGGATCCTTGATCGAGTAGGGCACCAGGTGCATCTGCACGTCGGGCGTGGCGAGCTCGGGCCGCGTGCGCAGGAAGGCGAGCAGCGGCGCGGAGGGCAGGCTCATGAAGCCGCCGCCGGTGGCGAGATACTTCATGAATTGCGTCACCGCGCCCACGCCGCGCGCCATGTGATTGTAGGAGACGCGCGGATCCTTCACCCGCCAGACGATGCGGGCATTGATGTGATCGCGGAAGTTCTCGCCGACCGCCGGCAGCTCGTGCTTCACCTCGATGCCGTGCTGCTTCAGCAGCTCTGGCTGGCCGATGCCCGACAGTTCGAGGATCTGCGGCGAGGCGACACCGCCCGCCGACAGGATCGTCTCCTTCGCGCGCGCCTGTACCACCTTGCCGTCCTTCTCGTACTCGACGCCGACGCAGCGCTTGCCCTCGAGCAGCACGCGCAGGGTGTGGGCGTTGGTGACCACGTGCAGGTTGGAGCTGCGCTTCATCGCCGGCTCGATGTAGCAGTGCGCCACGCTCATGCGCCGGCCCTTGTAGATCGAGGTCTGCGTCTTCACGACGCCTTCCTGGTCCTCGCTGTTGTAGTCGGGATTGAGCTTGTAGCCGGCCGCCACCGCCGCCTTGAACAGGGCGTCGTAGAGCGGGTTCTGGTCGGGCACGGTCGAGACCTTGAGCGGGCCCGAGGTGCCACGGCCGTTGCTGCCGTCGCCGTCGACGAAACTTTCCATGCGCGTGAAGACCGGCGCCACGTCGCGCCAGCTCCAGCCGCGACAGCCCATCTGTGCCCAGGTGTCGTAATCGAGCGGCTGGCCGCGCACCCAGACCAGCCCATTGATGGAACTCGAGCCGCCGAGCAGCTTTCCGCGCGGCACCGGGATGGTCCGGTTGGCCGTACCAGCCTCGGGTTCCGACTGATAGAGCCAGTTGGCTGCAGGATTGTCGATCAGCAGGCCGAAGCTGAGTGGCATGCGCGAATAGGGATGGCTCGCCGCGCCCGCTTCGAGAAGCAGGACCTTGTTGCTCGCATGCTCACTGAGGCGCGCCGCGAGAGCGCCGCCCGCCGAACCCGCTCCGACGATGATGTAGTCGTAGTCGGCCATGATGTTTTCATCCTCCCCAGGGTCACGGCATCGTTACTGACCGCGCCACCCTAGCGCAGCAAAGCTCCGTGAGAAGGGTCAATCTCGGCTCGACAGCGCTGGCGCGGCATGGTCCCATGCTGCAGTGCGGTTCCGCGGGGGACCGGCACTCCACAAATCACGGATTTTCCGCAGAGAATGAACCTCGTTCGTATTGCGCTGACGCGACCCTATACGTTCGTCGTGCTCGCGGTGTTGATCCTGATCGTCGGGCCGCTTTCGGCGTTGCGCACCCCGACCGACATCTTTCCGGAAATCCGCATTCCGATCATCGCCGTGGTGTGGGGCTATACCGGCTTGCCGCCGGACGAGATGTCGGGCCGCGTCATGCTGCAGTTCGAGCGGGCGCTGACGACGACGGTCAACGACATCGAGCATATCGAGGCCACGTCCTATACCGGCGTCGGCATCGTGAAGGTCTTCTTCCAGCCGGGCACCAACATCGGCATCGCCAATTCGCAGGTCACGGCGATCGCGCAGACCGTGATCAAGGGGATGCCGCCCAACGCGACGCCGCCGCTGATCCTGAACTACAACGCCGCGACCGTGCCCATCCTGCAGATCGCGCTCGCGGCCAAGGGATTGACCGAGCAGGCGGTATTCGACCTCGCCATCAACACAGTGCGCACGCCGCTGGTCACCGTGCCGGGCGCGGCCATTCCCTGGCCGTTCGGCGGCAAGTTCCGCCAGATCCAGATCGACCTCGACCCCGCCGCCATGCAGGCGCGCGGCCTGTCGGCGAACGATGTCGCCAATGCGCTCACCGCGCAGAACCTGCTGACGCCCGCGGGCACCCAGAAGATCGGCAGCGTCGAATACGCCATCCAGTTGAACAACGCGCCGCGCAACTGGCAGGCGCTCGCCAACCTGCCGGTGTTCGCGGCCAACGGCGCGATCGTCTACCTGCGCGACGTCGCCAATGTGCGCGACGGCAACCCGCCTCAGCAGAACATCGTCAATGTCGACGGCAACCGCTCGGTCGTGCTGCAGGTGCTGAAGAACGGCGCTTCCTCGACGCTCGCCATCATCGACGGCATAAAGAAGAAGGTCGAGGAGATGCGGCCGACCCTGCCGGAGAACCTCAAGGTCGCGCTCGTCAACGACCAGTCGCTGTTCGTCGAGAACGCCATCAACGGCGTGGTGAGCGAGGCGGTCATTGCCGCCGTGCTCACCAGCCTGATGATCCTGCTGTTCCTCGGCACCTGGCGGTCGACGATCATCATCGCCACGTCGATCCCGCTCGCCATCCTTGCGGCGATCGCCGCGCTCTCGGCGGCGGGCGAGACGCTGAATATCATGACGCTGGGCGGTCTCGCGCTCGCCGTCGGCATCCTGGTCGACGATGCCACCGTCACCATCGAGAACATCAACTACCATCTCGAGAACGGCAAAAGCGTGATCGGCGCCATCACCGACGGCGCGCAGCAGATCGCCACGCCGGCCTTCGTGTCGACGCTCTGCATCTGCATCGTCTTCGTGCCGATGTTCTTCCTCGAGGGCGTGCCGCGCTTCCTGTTCGTGCCGATGGCGCTCTCGGTGATGTTCGCCATGGCCTGGTCGTACTTCCTGTCGCGCACCCTGGTGCCGACCATGGCGGCCTATCTGCTGAAGCCGCATACCGGGCACGATCACGGCGCGCCGTCGCGCAATCCGCTGAAGCGCTTCCAGCGCGGCTTCGAGATCCAGTTCGAGCGCTTCCGCGCGGCCTATCGCGACCTGCTGGCGCTGGCACTCGCCCATCGCACCGTGTTCATCGGCTGCTTCCTCGCCTTCATCGCCGGGTCGTTTCTCCTGACGCCGTTCCTCGGCCGCAATTTCTTTCCGTCGGTGGACGGCGGTCAGATCCTGATGCATGCCCGGGCGCCGATCGGCACGCGTGTCGAGGAGACCGCCAACAGCTTCGCCGACATCCAGAAGGAGATCCGCCGTATCATCCCGCCGCGGGAGATCGCCACCATGGTCGACAATGTCGGCTTCCCGGTGAGCGGCATCAACATGACCTACAACAACACCGGCACGATCGGGAGCCAGGACGGCGAGATCCAGATCAAGCTCACCGCCGACCATCGCCCCACGGCGGAATACGTGGCGACTCTGCGCCGCGTGCTGCCGGAGAAGTTCCCGGGCTTCACCTTCTCCTTCCTGCCGGCCGACATCATCAGCCAGATCCTCAACTTCGGCGCGCCGTCGCCGATCGACATCCAGGTGCGCAGCCACGACTCCAACGCCGCCTTCGATCACGCCAACCGCATCCTCAACCGCCTGCGCCAGGTGCCGGGCATCGTCGATGCGCGCATCCAGCAATCGCGCAGCGCGCCGGTGTTCGACGTCGATGTCGACCGCTCGCGCGCCCAGTATGTCGGGCTCACGGTGCGCGACGTCACCAACTCGCTGGTCGTGAACCTCGCCGGCAGCGGCCAGGTTCAGCCGACCTACTGGCTGAACCGCGACAATGGCGTCACCTATTCGGTGGTCCTGCAGACGCCGCAATACCGTCTCGATTCGCTCTCCTCGCTCAGCAACCTGCCGATCATGGCGCCGGCGGCCACGCAGCTTCAGGTCCTGGGCGGCCTTGCCGACATCAAGCGCGACGTCGCCAACGCCGTGGTCTCGCAATACGACCTGCAGAGCCTCGTGCAGGTCTATGCTGGCGTGCAGGGCCGCGATCTGGGCGCGGTTTCGGCCGATGTTCGGCGCATCATCGACGAGCTCGCCCCGCAGGCGCCGCCGCAGGTCCGCGCCGTCAAGCTGCAGGGCCAGGTGCGGACCATGAACAGCGCCTTCTCCGGCCTGCTGTTCGGCCTTCTCGGCGCGGTCGTGCTGATCTATCTCCTGATCGTGGTCAACTTCCAGTCCTGGTCCGACCCCTTCATCATCATCACCGCGCTGCCCTCGGCGCTGGCCGGCATCGTGTGGATGCTTTTCGCCACCAACACCACGCTTTCCGTGCCGGCTCTGACGGGCGCCATCATGTGCATGGGCGTGGCGACGGCCAATTCGGTCCTGGTTATCAGCTTCGCCCGTGAGCGGCTGGCCGAGCTCGGCGACGCCACGGCGGCGGCGCTGGAGGCCGGCTTCGTGCGCTGCCGGCCGGTGGTGATGACGGCGCTTGCCATGATCATCGGCATGCTGCCGATGTCGCTTGGCCTGGGCGAGGGCGGCGAGCAGAATGCCCCCCTCGGACGGGCCGTGATCGGTGGCCTGATTTTTGCGACAATTGCCACGCTAGTGTTCGTCCCGGTCGTGTTCAGCGTCATCCATCGCAATCACGGCAAGAAGCCGGCGGCCGCGGGGGATGCCGGAGTAGCCCATGCTTGATAGCGCGTCCCATCAGCAGGTTTCCGTCCAGCCGCGCCGCCGCCGGGGCTTGGCGGTCGCCGGCGTCTTTGTCGGTGCCGTGCTGGCGGTCGTCGTCGTCAACGGCATCTGGAGCCGCAGCTCGAGCGAAGCGCAGCTCAAGGAACTGGCCGATACGACCGCGCTTCCGGTCGTCGCCGTCGTCAATCCGAAGGCGACGGTCGCCACCTCCCATCTCGACCTCCCGGGCCGCCTCGAAGCCTATTTCCGGGCGCCCATCTATGCCCGCGTCAGCGGCTTCCTGAAGGCCTGGTATGTCGACATCGGTGCGCCGGTGAAGGCGGGCCAGCTCCTGGCGGAGATCGAGGCGCCCGATCTCGACCAGCAGCTGCTGCAGGCCAAGGGGGCGCTCGCCTCGGCGGAGGCCGCGGAGGCGCTGGCCAAGGTGACGGCGCAGCGCTGGACGACGCTCGGCCAGACCAACACGCTCTCCAAGCAGGCGGTCGACGAGAAGGCGGGAGACTTGAGCGTCAAGGCGGCGCAGACCAAGGCGGCCCAGGCCAATGTCGAGCGGCTGTCCGTTCTCGCCGACTTCAAGCGCGTCGTGGCGCCGTTCGATGGCGTCGTCACCGCGCGCAACACGGACGTCGGTGCCTTGATCAATGCCGATTCCAGCGCAGGTCTCGCACTGTTCGTGGTGTCGGACACCAAGAAACTCAGGTTGAACGTCAACATTCCGCAGAACTACGTGCCGGCCGTCAAGATCAGCAGCAAGGTCGACATCACAGTGCCGGAATATCCTGGCAAGACCTACAGCGGCGTGGTCGAGGCCTCGGCCCGTTCGGTGGACGCGGCCACGGGCACGACGCGCATGCAGGTCGTGGTCGACAACAGCGCGGGCGAGTTGATGCCGGGCGCCTTTGCCAATACCCGCATCGAGCTGCCCCAGGACATGCAGGCCCTGTCGATCCCGGCAAGCGCGCTGGTTTTCGGCGAGAAGGGGCTGCGCGTGGCCCTGGTCGACGAGGCGGGCAAGGTGTCGCTGAGGAAGGTCGCGATCTCGCGCGATCTCGGCCAGACGGTGGAGATCGCAACCGGCCTGTCACGCACCGACCGCATCATCGAAAGCCCGCCGGACGGGCTGGTCGACGGCGATACGGTCCGCGTGGTGGCGGCCGCCGCGCCGGCCCAGGCGGCAAAACATTGAAGTCCCATGCGCGCCGGGTGAGTTGAAACGCCGTGCAACTTCTTTCATAACCGGTCCGGCGGCTTCGGTCGTTGGGGAGTTCAATGTCGGATCTGGACCAGGTTCCGTTCGGCGCCAGTGAGTTTGCGGACAATCCGGAGCCGCGCTGTCCGTGCCTGCTGCTGCTCGATACTTCGGCCTCGATGAAGGGCGCGCCCATCGACGAGCTCAATCGCGGGCTTGCGGCCTTCAAGGAGGAGCTCGCCTCCGACGCGCTTGCCATGAAGAGGGTCGAACTCGGCATCGTCACCTTCGGCGGATCGGTGCGCATGCTCTCGGATTTCCAGACGCCGGACCAGTTCCATCCCCCGACGCTCGGCTATGAGGGCGACACGCCCATGGGAGCCGCGATCTCGGGCGGGCTGGAGATGATTCGCCAGCGCAAGGACGCCTACAAGGCCAACGGCATTCCCTACTATCGGCCGTGGGTGTTCCTGATCACCGACGGCGTGCCGACCGACGCCTGGAACGACGCGGCGAGCAAGATCAAGACCGGCGAGGCCGCCAAAAGCTTCTCCTTCTTTGCGGTGGGCGTGGAGAACGCCGACATGGACGTGCTGGCGCAGATCTCGGTGCGCGCGCCGCTCAAATTGTCGGGCCTGCGCTTCCGTGATCTATTCGCCTGGCTGTCCTCCTCGCTCAGCAGCATCTCGCGCTCGCGCATGGATCAGACCGTGCAATTGCAGCCCCCGGGGTGGGCCGAGATCTGATGACCGACTTGCCGTGGCGGATCGCGATGGCCTCGACGATCGGCACCTCGCACGCCGCCGCCAGCCAGCCCTGCCAGGACAGCCATCTCCAGCTCGAACTGGCCGATTCCGCGGGGCAGCCGATCCTCCTCCTTGCCGCGGCCGACGGGGCGGGAAGCGCCGCCGTTGCCGAGATCGGTGCGGCGCTGGCGTGCCGGGCCTTCGCGCAACTCGTCGGCGAATACATCGCCACGGGCGGCGAGGTGCGGCGGATCAGCCGCGCGCTGGTCTGCCGCTGGATGGCCGGCGTGGCCTATAGCCTCGCCGAGCGAGCCAAGGCCGATGGCCGCGAGCCCGCCGACTATGCCTGCACCCTGCTGGCGGCGATCGTCGGCGAGAAGGCGGCGGCATTCGTCCAGGTCGGCGACGGTGCCATCGTGATCTCGCAGGTTCCGACCGTCGCCGGCTGGCGTCACGTCTTCTGGCCCCAGCACGGCGAGTTCGCCAACACCACGAATTTCGTGACGTCGGAGAACGTGCACGACACGCTCGACTTCGCGCTCACGAGCGATCCCGTGGCGGAGGTCGCGATCTTCACCGACGGGCTCGAGAACCTGGTGCTGCAGAAGATCGAGCGCCAGGCGCATGCGCCTTTTTTCGACAGCATGTTCCGCGCCGTGCGCCGCTCGACCGTGCAGGGGGTCGATCACGGCCTGTGCGCCCATCTCAAGACCTATCTCGCCAGTGCGCCGGTCAATGCCCGGACCGACGACGACAAGACCTTGATTTTGGCGTCGCGCCGGCAATGACCGGCGAGCCGCAGCTCTCGGAGGTCGTCGACGCCAACGGCCGCCGGCTGCGACTTGGCCGCAAGCTGGGGCAGGGCGGGGAGGGCGCGGTCTTCGAGCTCGATGCCGAGCGCGACTACGTCGCCAAGATCTACCGCCAGCCGCTGGCGCCGGAGCGGGCCGAGAAGATCCGCAGCATGGCTGCGCTCCGCAACGAGCAGATCGACCGCCTGACGGCCTGGCCGCGCGAGGTGCTGTCGCTGCCGTCGGGAAAGCCGATCGGGCTTAAGATGGCCAGGGTCGTCGACCACAAGGACATCCATCAGCTCTACAGCCCCAAGAGCCGGCGCCTCGCCTTCCTGCGCGCGGACTGGCGATTCCTGGTGCGCGCGGCGGCCAACCTCGCCCGCGCCTTCGCGACCGTGCATGCGGCCCAGGGCGTCATCGCCGACGTCAATCATGCGGGCGTGCTCGTGGGGCAGGACGCGCGCGTGCGGCTGATCGACTGCGACAGCTTCCAGATCGCCGTCGGCGGCAAGCTCTATCTCTGCGACGTGGGCGTGCCGACCTTCACGCCGCCCGAGCTGCAGGGCCGCAGCTTCTCGGGCGTGGTGCGGACGGCGAACCACGACAATTTCGGTCTCGCCGTCCTGGTCTTCCTGATCCTGTTCATGGGCCGCCACCCCTTCGCCGGCCGCTATCTCGGCGACGGCGAGATGCCCGTCGAACGTGCGATCGAGGAATACCGCTTCGTCTACGGCCGCGACGCGGACAAGGCCGAGATGCGGGCGCCGCCCGGCACGCCGCCGCTCGCCATCGCCTCGCTGGAGATCGCCGCCCTGTTCGAGCGCGCCTTCGGCCGTGATGGCGCCGTGGCGGGCCGTCCGACCGCGGCGCACTGGGCGGAAGCGCTGGACCGCCTTGAAAGGCGGCTCGAGGAGTGTCGCGCCGGCGTCGCGCATTGGTATCTCGGCGAGCTCGACGCCTGTCCCTGGTGCCGCATGGAGGCGAGTACGGGCGTTCCGCTCTTCTCGTCGTCGGTCTCCAAGGCGACGGCCGGCCAGTTCGACCTGAACGCCTTCTGGACGCAGGTCGATGCATTGGCGCATCCCGGCCCGGCGCCGTCGCTGTTCCTGCCGAAGGAGGTCGTGCTGTCGCCCGATGCCCGCACCTTCAAGCGTCGGCGCTGGTTCCATCTGCCGGTATCGATGATGATCGGGGCCATTCCGTTCGCGCTTGCCATGATCCTGCAGCTGCCGACCCTGGCGCGCTTCTTCTTCCTGGTCTGCGCCGCCGTGCTGTTCATCCTCGTGCGCAAGGTGCTTCGCGCGAGCTTCAACGCCGAGCCGTTCATGGCCTGGGTCATGCAGTGCCGCGCGCGCTGGGACGAGGCGCGGCGCGAATGGGAGCTGAAGGCAGGGCCGCGCCGGTTCGACGAAAAGCGCGCCGAGCTCGAGGAGCTGCGCGCCACCTGGACATCGATCGCGGACTTCCGCTCGCACAAGGTGCAGGAGCTCGCCGCGCATCGGCGCGAGACGCAGCTACACCATTTCCTCGACGGCTTCGAGCTCGAGGCCGGCGTGGTCCGGGGAGTGGGCACCGGCCGCACCTCGACTCTCGCCTCCTTCGGCATCGAGACGGCGGCCGACATAACCGATCAGAAGCTGCAGGCCATTCCCGGCCTGTCCGACCGGGCGCGCGGCCAGCTTCTGGGCTGGCGGCGATCGCTTGAGGCCCAATTCATCCACGATCCCCAGCACCGGAGCGCGCCTCAGGATAGGGCCTGGCTCGAGGAGGCCGTGCTCGCCGAGCGTCTCAGGCTAGAAGCCGCCATCCGGCGCGGCTTCGAGGAGCTGCAGCAGGTTCGCAAGCAGATCCTGTTCGCTCGCAATTCGCTCCAGGCCATGAGCGAGGAGGCATACCGGATCTACCGCCAGGCCGAGCTCGACCTCGAGGCGATCCAGAGCTGAACCCTCAGCCCTTGCGGATCTCCGTCAGCGCCACGCCCGACTCGATCAACTTGTCGATCTCGCCCGCGGAGAAGCCGTGCTCGGCCAGGACCGCGCGCGTGTCGATCCCATACCTGCGGGGCTTGCTCCGCACCGCGGGCGGCGTGCGCGAGAGCTTCACGGGATTGCCGACGTTGCGGTAGCCGTCCTTCTCCCAGACCATGTTGCGATGCTTCGTATGCGGATGCTCCATGACGTCGGGCACCTCCTGCACGGCACCTGACGGCACGCCGTTCTGCATCAGCTCGTTGGCGAAGGATTCGCCGTCGCGATCCCTGGTCAGCTTCGCCAGCTCCGCTTCCATCGCCGCCTTGTTGGCCAGGCGATCCTTGTTGGTCTTGAAACGCGGGTCGTCGGCCATCTCGGGCTTGCCCAGCATCTGGCAGAGCTTGCGGAACTGCCCGTCGTTGCCGGCGCCGATCACGATGTTGCGGCCCCTGGTCGGGAAGTTGGCGTAGGGCGCGAGATTGCCGTGGCTGTTGCCGTAGAGCTTGGGTTTCAGCCCGGCCATGAAGTAGTTCGGCGCGTGCGGCTGATGCAGCGCGATCGCGCTGTCGTAGAGCGTGGCGTCGACGAACTGGCCCTTGCCCGACTTCGCGCGCTCATAGAGCGCCATCAGGATGCCCATGCAGGCATTCATGCCGGTCGACAGATCGACGACCGGCACGCCGATGCGCACCGGTCCCGCTTCGGGCGCGCCGTTGACCGAGACCAGTCCTGCGGAGGCCTGCACCATTGCGTCGTAGCCGGGGAAGCCGCCGAGCGGCCCGTCGGCACCGAAGCCCGACACGCGCGCATGCACGAGCCTGGGGAACTTCGTCGACAGCGTGTCGTAGCCCATGCCCCATTTTTCCATCGTGCCGGTCTTGAAGTTCTCGATCAGCACGTCGGCGCCCTCGAGCAGCTTTATCAGCACCTCGCGGCCCGCGGGCTTGGCGAGGTCGAGCGCCATGGTCCGCTTGTTGCGGTTGATGCCGGCGAAATAGGCGGAGATGCCTTCGGCATCGAACGGAGGGCCCCAGAGCCGCGTCTCGTCGCCCTGGGGCGGCTCGATCTTGATGACCTCGGCGCCGTGGTCGGCCAGCATCTGGGCGCAATAGGGGCCGCCCAGGACACGCGACAGGTCGATGACTTTCAGCCCTTCCAAAGCGCCCGGCATTTCGCTTCACTCCCTCTTGTCGGTCGCGGTTATAGACCAAGCCGGGAGGAACAGGCCATGTTGAGCGGCATCCACGGTCATCAGGACATCGAGCGCGTCGTCTACGGCAAGCCGGCGGGGGCCGCTCTGCGCGCCGAGGCGGAGCGGCTGGGCGCCAGGCGCGTATTCGTGACCACGTCGAAGTCGGTGGCGCAGAGCGCGCTGCTGGCGAGCGTGATCAAGGAGCTCGGCGACCGTTATGCGGGCGTCTATGCCGGCATCACCGCGCACTCGCCGCGCCCGTGTGTGATCGAGGGGGCCGAGCAGGCGCGCAAGGCCAAGGCCGACCTGCTCGTGGCGGTCGGCGGCGGTTCGGTGATCGATGCGACCAAAGTCATGCTGATCGCGCTGTGGCAGGGCGCCACGACGGTCGACGATCTCGACAACTACCGCGCCGGCCGGCCGAAAGAGGGTGCGGCGCCGCCCTCGGAGGCGATCAGGCCGCCAGGCGATGCCGTGCGCATGCTGGCCGTGCCGACGACCCTGTCGGCCGCCGAGTTCAACGCCTTCGCGGGCGTGAGCGATCCGCGCAAGGGCATCAAGGAGAGCTTCGGCCACCGACTGGTCGTGCCGAAGGTGATCGTGCTCGACCCGGCGGCGACACTCGCCACGCCGATGGACTTGATGCTCTCGACCGGACTGAAGGCGGTCGATCATGCGGTCGAGAGGCTCTGCTCGCAGCAGGCCAATCCCTTCGCCATCGGCACCTCGACCGAGGCGCTGAAGCTGCTCGCGCGGGCGTTGCCAGACCACAAGACACGGCCCGACGACATGCAGACGCGCATGGACCTGCAGTTCGGCATGTGGCTCTCCATCGGCGCCGGCACGTCGGGCGTGGGCGTCGGCGCGAGTCACGGCATCGGCCATGTGCTGGGTGCGGCCTGCCACGTGCCGCATGGCCACACCTCGTGCGTGATGCTGCCTTCGGTGCTGCGCTGGAACCTGCCGGCCAACGCCGATCGCCAGAAGCGGGTGAGCGAGGCCTTCGAAAAGCCCGGCACGCCGGCAGCCGATCTCGTGGCGGGGCTGGTGAAGACGCTCGGCCTGCCGGGCAGCCTCAGCGAGGTCGGCGTGGGCCGCGATCGTTTCCAGGAGATCGCCGAGAAATCGATGCACGATAGAGCGGTTTTGAATAACCCCCGTGCCATCAAAGGACCCGCTGAAGTCATGGAAATCCTGGAGCTCGCGGCATGATCTCATGAGTTCTTCTCATGAATCATTGGCCTTGGTCGGCGTATGGTGGCACCCGACTTAAGGGAAGAAGCGTTGTCTCCTCGAACGGGTGCCGTCATGCCTGATGTCCGTCTTGCCGAAACGTCTTCGCCGGGCCGCCACGCCGCGCCGTGGATCGAGGCGCCGATGAATTATCTCGCTGACCTCAGCGTGAAGCCGGTGACCTACAATCCGCCGGCTGGCACCGGCGTGCCCCGCCGAGTGGGCAACTACCGCGACTTCACCGTGCGCGTCCACGATGCGCGGGCCTATGCCAAGGATCTGTCGCTCGACCGCCAGGCGTTCATCCTGACGCCGCACGAGACCAAGGTGCGTGACTTCTACGACGAGGCCGAGCTGCGTTCGACCTACTACGCGGAGGTCGAGGCGCTGATCAAGCGCGAGACGGGCGCCTCCAAGGTGGTCGTGTTCGATCATACCGTGCGCACCGGTGACCGGGCCGTGGAGCGCAAGCTGCGCACTCCTGTCCGCTCCGTACACAACGATTACACCGA
The DNA here is from genome assembly GCA_035501235.1 of Reyranella sp. Classification (GTDB taxonomy): domain Bacteria; phylum Pseudomonadota; class Alphaproteobacteria; order Reyranellales; family Reyranellaceae; genus Reyranella. The sequence goes on along the minus strand of DATJWN010000084.1, from coordinate 16,640 downwards.
GACTTCCGGACCGCAGCGCGTGCGCGACCTGCTGCCACCGGACGAGGCCGACGCGCGGCTGAAGAAGCGCTTCACCGAGTACAATGTCTGGCGCAACATCGCGCACGAGCCGATCGAGGAGATGCCGCTCGGCTTCGTCGATGCCGAGAGCATCGCGCCGCGCGACCTCGCCGTCTGCGACCTGGTCTATGCCGACCGTACCGGCGAGATCTACCAGGGCGTCTTCAACGCCGATCACCAGTGGCACTATTTCCCGGCGATGACGCGCGACGAGGCCATCCTGATCAAGTGCTACGACTCGGAGAAGGACGGCCGGGCACGCTTCTCGCTGCACTCGGCCTTCGTCGATCCCACGTCGCCGGCGAACGCCAAGCCTCGCCAGAGCATCGAGGTCAGGACGTTCGCGTTCTTCGACTGAAGCGGGTCAGCGCTTCTTCTTTTTCGCCGCCTTCTTCTTCGCCGCCGGCTTCTTGGCCGGCGCGACCTTGGCGATTTCGGCCGCCACCGCCTTCAGGAAGGCGTCGCTCAGCAGGTCCTGCGGGCACCAGTTGGGATAGGTGACCGCGTGGATGCCCACGAAGGTGTGGCGATGATGGATGTCGCACAGGACCCAGAGATTGTCCGGGCTGTGATCGACCCAGTCGCGCACCTGCTGGGCCGTCATGTCGCTTTTGTACATCGGCTGGTCGGCATGCTTGTTCGCCAGGTTCGGGCGGATCGCCTTGTTGAACTTGGCGGGATCGATCGCATTGGCGAGCGCCCATTCGATGACATGGTGGTGCGTCTCGAGCTGCTTGGCGCCGTGCAGGTTCTCCTTGGCGTCCTTGAGCGTCGAGAATTTGACGCCGCACACCAGGCACGGCAGGTCGAGATCCTTGACCAGATGGTCGTGCACCTTCTTGTAGGCCGGCGACTCGGTGCGCTTGTCGTGCTCCGGGTAGAACTGGCCTTCCTTCAGGTTGCCGATCTTGCCGTGGATCGCCACGCTCGCGGCGTCGAGATGCTGCTGATGGATATAGTCCTGCTTCTGGGACTTGCCCTTCGGCTTCGCGCTGCGCTTGGATTTTGCCATGTGACCCCCGATGCCGGCGTCAATGCCGGCGGCCGAGGGTAGGCACCGATGTCACGGGCTGTTTGTGACGAAACGCACCTTCAGGCGGAGGCGATCGCCTCGAGGTGCTCGACCAGCTCTTCGGGCTGGCTGTAGAACGGCGTGTGGCCGCATTCCATGGTGATGACCTTGCAGGGCAGCGTCTTCACCATCGCGCGCTGGCGGGCGATGAGGACGGCGCGGTCGTGCGTGCATTCGATGTACCAGCGCGGCACCGAGCCGAAGCGCTCCTCGGTCAGCGTGACCGGCGTGGTCGAGATCGCGATGGGTTGCGGGCGCAGCCGCTCCATGGCGCGGTAGCGATCTTCCGGCGAGACGTCCTCGTAGAACATCGCCGGCAGCTGAGCGCGCGCGAAGGAGTAGGTGAGGCCGTCGGGGCTGATCTCGCGCGACCGGCGGAACAGCATGTCAGGATCGCCTGCCGTCATCTCGCGGCTGGTCTTGCCCGAGGGCGGCATCAATCCGCAGATGTAGACCAGTGCCTTGAGCTTGCGGCGGCGGGCTTCCGCCACCTGGCTGATCGTCACGCCGCCCAGCGCATGGCCGACCAGCACCGCCGGTTCCTCGATCTTGTCGAGCAGCCGCGAGATCTTCTCGACATTGTCGGCGAGGGTGACATGGGCCGGCGGCGTGTGGTCCTTGCCGAGACCGGGCAGATCGGGCGCGCAGACCTTGTGGCCGTGCCCTTCCAGGATCGGCGCCACCTTTTCCCAGCACCAGCCGCCGTGGCAGGCGCCATGAACCAGTACGAACGTCGCCATGCGTCGATGAACGTTTCCAGAATCCCAATCCCCGAGGTTCTATAGCCGGGCGCTTCCGGCGCGGCTAGTGTCGCGGCCACGCAGGGGAGGCATGCATGGACCCGTGTTTCGAGACCGCCACCGGACTTGCCCGCGCCATACGAAACGGACGGCTGAGTTCCGCCGAGGCGACCAAGGCCCATCTTGCGCGCATCGCGAAGCTGAACGGCACGGTCAATGCCCTGGTCCTCGTCGATCACGAAGGCGCGATGAAGGCCGCCAAGGCGGCGGATCGGGCGCGGGCGAAGAAGGGCGCCAAGCTCGGCCCGCTGCACGGCGTGCCCATTACCATCAAGGAAGCCTTCGATATCGCGGGCCTGCCCACGACCTCGAGCCATCCGCCGCTCAAGGACAATGTCGCCAAGTCGGACGCGACCCTGGTCGCAAGATTGCGCGCGGCGGGTGCGGTGATCCTGGGCAAGACCAATGTGCCCGAGCTCTGCGCCGACTTTCAGACCGACAGCCCGCTGTTCGGCACCTCGAAGAACGCCTGGGATCCGGCGCGTACGGCGGGCGGATCGACCGGTGGCGGCGCGGTTGCGGTGGCCGCGCGCTTCTCGCCGCTCGAGATCGGCAGCGACATCGGCGGCTCGGTGCGCAATCCCGCCCACTACAACGGCATCTTCTCGCTGAAGCCGACGGAATGGCGCGTGCCCGGCCATGGGCACGTGCCCGACCTGCCGGGCGTCACGCGCGCGGTGCGCTACATGGGCACCTTCGGCCCGCTGGCGCGCTCGGTCGACGACCTCGACACGGCGCTGCGCCTCATCGCCGGACCCGACGGCTACGAGGCCGAGGCGCCCGACGTGCCGCTCGGTCCCACGGCGAAGCTCACGGTCAAGGGCCTGCGCATCGCGGTGCTCGAGAGCAACCCTCTGGTCGCGGTCTCGGCCGACACGGCCAAGGTCGTGCAGGCGACGGCCAAGGCGCTCGCCAAGGCCGGCGCCAAGGTGAAGTCCGCCCAGCCTGCCGGTCTCGACTGGCAGCAGAGCTGGGACGATTGGTGCGACCTCTTCGGCTACATGATCCGCGCGCTGATGCCGCTCAGTGAGCGCGAGCGCCTCATCCCGATGATCAACTCGTCCGATCCATCGGCGCGTTCGGCGGCGCGCTCGGCGAAGCTCGACATGGGCGAGTTCTTCGCCGTCCTCGACCGGCGCGATCGCACGATGCGCGCCTGCGAGACCTTCCTCGACGACTACGACGCCTGGCTGATGCCGGTCATGCCCGACGCCGCCTTCGTTCGCCAGAAGCAGAGCGAGCCCTTGCTGATCGACGGCACGCCGCACCCCTATTTCTTCGCCGGCACCTCCTACAACTATCTCGCCAACCTGACCGGCCAGCCGTCGGTCGTGCTGCCCTGCGGCTTCTCGAAGGACGGCCTGCCGATCGGCCTTCAGCTCACCGGCAGGCGCTGGAGCGAGGCCAGGCTCCTGGGCGTCGCCAAGGCTCTGGAGAAGCTCCTGCCGCCATGCCCGGTGCCGCCGGCCTTCAAGTAGGCGCTACTCGATCTTCACGTTCGCGTCTTCGAGGATCTTCTTCCAGCGCGCGAACTCCTGCTTGTGGAAGGCGGCGAAGGCGGCCGGCGCCATCTCGGCGGGCGTCGGGATGTCCTGGCCGAGGTCCTCGAGGCGCTTGCGGATGTTCGGATCCTGCAGGCTCGCGATCGCGGCCTTGTTCAGCTTGTCGATCATCTCGGCCGGCGTGCTCTTGGGCGCCCACAGGCCGTGCCAGATCGACACCTCCATCGGATAGCCTTCCTCGGCCGCCGTCGGGATGTCCGGCGCGGCCACCGAGCGCGCCTTGGCGGTGATGGCGTAGGCGCGGATCTTGCCGGCACGGACCTGCGGCAGCGAGTTCGCCGACTGGTCGACCATCACCTGGATCTGGTTGGCGACGAGGTCCTGCATGGCAGGCCCGGTGCCGCGATAGGGGATGAGCTGGTATTTCGCGCCCGTCGCGGCAAAGAATGCGAGGGCGCCGAGATGCGCGCCCGAGCCGATGCCGGCCGTGCCGCCCGGGATCCTGTCGGGATTGGCCTTCAGCCACTCGACCAGTTCCTTCAGGGTCGCCGCCGGCACGGGCAACGAGCTCACGACCAGCATCGGGTTCTGCGGCAGGCGCGCGATCGGCGCGAGATCCGTCAAGAGGTCGTAGTTCAGGTTCTTGTAGATCGTGCCGTTGGCGACGTTGGTGCCGACATGGCCGATCTGGATCGTATAGCCGTCAGGCGCGGCGCGGACCGCCTTGCCCGTGGCGATCGAGCCCGCCGCGCCCGTCGTGTTGTCGATGATGAACTGCTGGCCGAGCTCCTTGGCCATGCGCTCGCCCATCAGGCGCGCCATCAGGTCGGTCGGACCGCCCGCGGCGAAGGGCACGATCATGGTGATCGGCTTGGACGGATAGGCGTCGGCCAGCGCCGGCGCCGCGACGCTCGCGGCCATCGATGCCAGGACGGTTCTTCTGCGCAACGTCACTCGCTTCCTCCGCTCATCGTGACCAGAATCGCCCGGTTCGAGACCTGCTGGCCTTCCCTCACGGCGACCGACTCGACCTTCGCATCGAGCGCCGCCTTGAGCTGATGCTGGATCTTCATCGCCTCCAGCACAATCAGAGTCTGGCCGCGCGCCACCTTGTCGCCCGGCGCCACCTTGATGGCGACGATGCGCCCGTCCATCGGCGCCCGGACCTTGCCGTCGCCGCCAGCCGTTGCCGAGGCGGGCGGCGCGTAGGTCCTGTCGGCGAAGCGCACCGTATGGCCCTCGAGATCGACGACGACCTCGTCGCCGTCGATGTGGAAGGGCGCGCTGTCGTCGGCCGGCCTGTCGACGCAGACCGTGCGCTCGATGCCGTTCACGGCCAGCTTGATCGGCGTCGGCTCGGGATTGGAGTTGCGCCAGCCGCGCAGCGCCGATGGATAGCGTTCGGCGGAGGCGCGCCACAGCAACGAGGCGGCGAGCTGCCAATGACGCTCGGCAACAGGGGGCGCGGGGAAGTCGTGCCTGCCGATGAACGCCGTCGTCGCCTGCCCGGCCGCGAAGTCGGGATGCTCCAGCAGCCGGATCAGGAAATGCCGGTTGGTGGTCGGGCCCAGCACGATGGTCTCGCGCAATGCCCGTATCAGATGCTGCCGCGCATCCTCGCGTGTCGCGCCGTGGGCGATCACCTTGGCGAGCATGGAATCGTAGAACGGCGAGATCACCGAGCCGGCGGCGATGCCTGAATCGATCCGCACGCCGCCCGCCGGCCGCCAGACATCGACCCTGCCGGTCTGCGGCAGGAAGCCGGCATAGGGATCCTCGGCATAGAGCCTGACCTCGATCGCATGACCGTCGAGCCGCACCTGATCCTGGCGGAGCAGCAAAGTCTCGCCGCGCGCGATCCTGAGCTGCCATTCGACGAGATCGAGGCCGGTGATCGCCTCGGTCACCGGATGCTCGACTTGCAGCCGCGTGTTCATCTCGAGGAAATAGAAGGCGCCATCCTTGCCCAGCAGGAACTCGACCGTGCCGGCGCCGCGATAGCCGATCGTCTTCGCCGCCGCGACGGCCGCCGCACCCATACGCGCACGCAGGTCGGCATTCACCGCCGGCGAGGGCGCTTCCTCGATCACCTTCTGGTGCCGCCGCTGCACGGAACAATCGCGCTCGCCGAGATGGATGACGTTGCCGTACGCGTCGGCAAAGACCTGGATCTCGACGTGCCGCGCATCGACCACGGCCTTCTCGAGGATCAGCTCGCCCGAGGCGAAAGCGCTCGCGGCCTCGGTGCGCGCTGTGCGGATCGCCTCGACGAGATCGCCATCGTGCTCGACCAGCCGCATGCCGCGCCCGCCGCCGCCGGCCGCGGCCTTCACCATCACGGGCAATCCGATCTTGCGGGCTTCGTTCGCCAGGCCGTCGTCGCTCTGGTCCGGGCCTTGATAGCCCGGCACGCACGGCACGCCGGCCTCGATCATGCGGCGCTTGGCGGCGGCCTTGTTGCCCATGGCGGCGATGGCGGCGGGCGGCGGTCCGATGAAGACCAGCCCCGCTTTCTCGCAAGCCGCGGCAAACTCCGCATTCTCCGAGAGGAAGCCGTACCCCGGATGGACGGCATCGGCGCCCGAGCGGTGGGCCGCTTCGAGGATGCGGTCGATATCGAGATAGCTCTCGCCCACGGCGGGCGGACCGATGCGCTCGGCCTGGTCGGCGAACGCGACGTGCGGCGCCTCCTTGTCCGCGTCGGAATAGACCGCGACGGTGCGATAGCCCATGGCCTTGGCGGTGCGCATCACGCGCCAGGCGATCTCGCCGCGATTGGCGACCAGGACGTTGCGGAAGATCATTCAATCGCCCATTTCGGCGGCCGCTTCTCGGCGAAGGCGCGCAGGCCCTCCGCCGCTTCGGGGCTGCGGCGCGCCTCGGCGAACTTGTCGGCGGCGAAGTCGAGCACCTGGCTGAGCGGCTCGGCGCCGACCTTCATGACGACGGCCTTGGTCAGCGCGTTGGCGAGGGGCGCACAGCGGTCGATCTGCTTCAGCACCTCCTCGAGCTTGGCGTCGAGCGCCACGGAGTCCTTCACGAGGTGATGCACGATGCCGAGCCGCAATGCTTCCGGCCCCTTGAAGCGCGCGGCGGTCAGCGCGAGATGGCGCGTGTTGGGCACGCCGATCCTTTGCGCGACGAAGGGCGCGATCTGGGCGGGCACGATGCCGATCGCCGTCTCGCTCATGGCGAAGCCTGCATCCTCGGTGCAGATCGCGACGTCGGAGACGCAGAGGATGCCGAAGCCGCCCGCGATGGCGTAGCCCTCGACGGCCGCCACGACGGTCTGCGGTGTGGTGTTCACCATCTCGAGGAAGGTGCCGTACTCGCGGTTGTTCAGCGCGATCGGATCCTTCTGGCCGGGCCGCGGCGGCTCGGTGAAGCTCTGCTCCATGTTCTTGAGGTCGGCGCCGGCGCAGAAGGTGCCGCCCGCGCCGCGCAGGATCACGGTCTTGATGTCCCGCCGCTCGCGCAGGTTCTGGAACACCGTGCGCAGCTCGCCGAGCAGGGTCGGATTGAGCGCGTTCTTCACCTGCGGGCGATTGAGCGTCACGTGCAGCCGCGCGCGCTCGCGGCGCAGCAGCAAGGTCTCGTACTTGGAGGCGAATTCGGTCGTCATGCGCGGCTCCGGGGTGAGGTGCCCATGCCCTTGGAGATGATCTGCAGCATCACTTCGTCCGCGCCGCCGCCGATCGAGGCGAGGCGCGAATCGCGGAAGGCGCGCGAGATGGGGTTCTCCCAGAGATAACCCGCGCCGCCCCAGTATTGCAGGCAGCCGTCGGTCACGAGGCGCAGCATGCGGCCGGCCTTGAGCTTGGCCATCGAGGCCAGCATGACGACATCCTTGCCGTCGAGATATTCCTCGCAGGCGCGATAGCAGAGCGAGCGCACCAGCTCGACTTCCGTCCGGAACTCGGCGAGCTTGAAATGGATGATCTGGTTGTCGAGCAGCGGCCGGCCGAACACCTTGCGCTCGCGCGTGTACTCGGCGGTCTCGTCGATCAATCTTTCCATGCCGACGACGGCGGAGATCGCGCCCCACAGCCGCTCCTCCTGGAACTGCTGCATCTGATAGACGAAGCCCATGCCTTCCTGGCCGATCAGGTGGGTCACGGGCACCTTCACCTCATCGAAGAAGATCTGCGCGGTGTCGGACGAGCGCATGCCCAATTTGTCGAGTTTCTTCACGACCTGCACGCCGGTGGTCTTCATCGGCAGGCAGATCAGCGACTTGTTCTTGTGGACCGGCCCTTCGCCCGTGTTGGCAAGCAGGCACATCCAATCGGCCTGCGTGCCGTTGGTCGTCCACATCTTGCCGCCGTTGATCACATAGTCGCCGCCCACACGCCGCGCCGTGGTCTTGAGCGAGGCGACGTCGGAGCCCGCGCCCACTTCGGAGACCCCGAGGCAGGCCACGAAGTCACCGGCGATCGAGGGCGTGAGGAACTCACGCCGCAACTCGTCGCTGCCGTAGCGGGCGAGGGCAGGCGTTGCCATATCGGTCTGCACACCGATCGCCATCGGCACCGAGCCGCAGTGGATGTGGCCCAGCTCCTCGGCCATCACCATGGCGTAGGAATAGTCGAGCCCCATGCCGCCGAACTCGACCGGCTTGTTGATGCCGAGCAGGCCTGCGCTGCCCAGCTTCTTGAACACCTCGTGCGCCGGGAAGATGCCGTCCTCTTCCCACTGCTCGACATGCGGATTGATGTCCCGGTCGATGATCGCCCGCAGCGTGCGGCGGATCTCGTCGTGTTCCTGGGTGAATTGCATCGGACTACATCTTGTGCAGGTTACTTTTAGTCACCGTCAGACGACTCGAATCTGACGAGATTCTTGGTCTCGAAACCGGACTATTTTCGCGCCGGCCATATCCTAAGCATAGCTGCCCGACGGGCCGATTCTGATCAATGGAACGGCCACTCATCGATTTCCCAATCTCGGCATGTTGCCCATCAGCTTGGCGATGATCTGCAGCATCACCTCATCGGCGCCGCCGCCGATCGAGGCCAGCCGCCCGTCGCGATAGGCGCGCGCGACGGGACTGTCCCAAAGATAGCCGGCACCGCCCCAGTATTGCAGGCAGGCGTCGTTGACTTCGCGGCGCAGCCGGCCCGCCTTCAGCTTGGCCATCGAGGCCAGCATCGTCACGTCCTTGCCGGCGAGATATTCCTCGCAGGCGCGATAGACGAGGGAGCGCAGCGCCTCGACCTCGCTCTTGAGCTCGGCCAGGCGGAAATGGACGACCTGGTTGTCGAGCAGCGGCTTGCCGAACACCTGGCGCTCGCGCGTGTAGTCGATGGTGGCGTTGATGATGCGGTCGCAGCCCATCAGCGTGCCGGCGCCGGCCCACAGCCGCTCCTCCTGGAACTGCTGCATCTGATAGATGAAGCCCTGGCCCGGCTGGCCGATCGTATGGCGCACCGGCACCTTTACCTCGTCGAAGAAGGTCTGAACCGTGTCCGAGGCGCGCATGCCTAATTTGTTCAGCTTCTTCACGATCGAGATGCCCGGCGTCTTCATCGGCACCACGATCAGCGACTTGTTCTTGTGTGCCTGCCCGTCGCCGGTGTTGGCGAGCAGGCACATCCAGTCGGCCTGCGCGCCGTTGGTCGTCCACATCTTGCCGCCGTTGATCACCCAGTCGCTGCCGACACGGCGCGCGTGCGTCTTGATCGAGGCGACGTCGGAGCCGGCGCCCGTTTCGGAGACGCCGAGGCAGGCGACGAAGTCGCCGCTGATCGATGGCGCCAGAAACTCCTTCCGAAGCTCGTCGCTGCCGTAGCGGGCGAGGGCCGGCGTCGCCATGGAGATCTGCACGCCCGTGCCCATCGGCACCGAGCCGCCGTTCACGAGGCCGAGCGATTCCGAGCAGACCATGGCGTACGAGAAATCGAGGCCCGAGCCGCCGAACTCGACCGGCTTGTCGACGCCCAGTAGGCCGGCGTCGCCCATCTTCTTGAACAGCTCGTGGGCCGGGAACTGGCCCTCTTTCTCCCACTCGTCGACATACGGATTGATCTCCCGGTCGATCAGAGTCTTCCAGGTTTGGCGCAGGGCCTCGTGCTCGGGCGTCAACTTCATTTCTGTCCTCCCCATTCAAATGGGGAGGTGGCGCGGTAATCCGCGACGGAGGGGTCATGAGCAACGTGACCGGTGCTCATGACCCCTCCGCCGCCGTATGATGGCGGCACCTCCCCATTTGAATGGGGAGGAGAGCCTGATCGCTGAATCAGCATTACATCCTCGCCACGCCGAAGGTGATGGGATTGAGCGGCCGCACGATCGACTCGCGCGCGATCGAGAGGGTGAAGGCCAGCACTCGCCGCGTGTCGCGCGGGTCGATAATGCCATCGTCCCAGAGATGGGCGGTGCCGTAGAGCGCGGTCGACTCCTTGTCGAACTGATCGACGATGCTCTTGAACATCTTGTCGATCTGCTCTTTCGGCGGCTCCTTGCCCTCGCGGATGAATTTCTGCTCGGTCACGGTCTTCATCACGCCGGCCGCCTGCTCGCCGCCCATGACGGCGGTGCGGCTGTTGGGCCAGGCGAAGATGAAGCGCGGATCGTAGGCGCGGCCGCACATGCCGTAGTTGCCGGCGCCGAAACTGCCGCCGATCACGATGGTGATCTGCGGCACCGTCGCATTGGCCACGGCCTGGATCATCTTCGACCCGTGCTTCACGATGCCGCCACGCTCGGCCTCGGTGCCGACCATGTAGCCGGTCGTGTTCTGCAGGTAGACGATCGGCGTGCCCTGCTGGCAGCAGAGCTGGATGAACTGGGCGGCCTTCACCGCACCCTTGGTCGTGATCGGGCCGTTGTTGCCGATGATGCCCACCGGCTCGCCTTCGATCTCGGCCCAGCCGCAGATCGTCTGCTGGTCGAACAGGCCCTTGAACTCGAGGAAGTCCGAACCGTCGACCAGCCGCGCGATCACCTCGCGCACGTCGTACGGGTCCTTGTGCGACGGCGGCACGACTCCGCACAGCTCGTCGATGTCGTAGAGAGGTTCCTTGAACGATTTGGCGGCGCGCGGCGGCAGCTTGTCGTTCCAGTGCCACTTGGCGATGACCTCGCGCGCCATGCGCAGGCCGTCGGCATCGTCCTCGGCCATCCATTCGGCGACACCTGACACGGTGGCGTGCATCTCCGCGCCGCCCAGCTCCTCATCGGTCGCGATCTCGCCGGTTGCGGCCTTGAGCAGCGGTGGTCCGGCGAGGAACACCTTGGCCTGATTGCGCACCATGATGACGTAGTCGCTGAGGCCCGGCAGATAGGCGCCGCCGGCCGTCGAGGAGCCGTGCACGACCGTTACCTGCGGGATGCCTCGCGCCGACATGCGCGCCTGATTGGCGAAGCCGCGGCCGCCCGGCACGAAAATCTCGGCCTGGTAGAGCAGGTTGGCGCCGCCCGACTCCACGAGGTTCACGACCGGCAGCTTGTTCTCCAGCACGATCTGCTGGATGCGCTGCCCCTTGCGCTGGCCGGAGGGCGCGACCGTGCCGCCCTTGATGGCGGAGTTCGAGGCTGTCACGACGCAACGTACGCCCTCGACATAGCCGATGCCCGAGACCGAGCCGCCGCCGGCGCTCGAACCATCCTTGTCGTCGTGCATGCGGTAGCCGGCGAGCGGCATCAACTCGAGGAAGGGCGCGCCGCGATCCAGCAACAGCGCGATGCGTTCGCGCGGCATGAGCTGCTTGCGTTTGCGGAAGCGCTCACGTGATTTCTCCGACGTCGCCTGCACGCTCGCTTCGGCGGCGCGGAATTCCTGGACCGCCGCCAGCATCCGCTCGCGGTTCTTCTGGAATTCCTCGCTGTTCCGGTCGATCTGGGTCTCGATGATCGGCATGGTCAGCCGCCCAGGACCTTGGGCGTCTTGGCGAGATGGAAGCCGTTGAACGGCTTCGACTTGTCGGTCGCGGGCAGGTCGATCGATCGGTTGGCGAGCGGTACGCCGCCATCGAGGCGAAGCTCGGTGCCGGTGATGTAGGCCGAGGCGTCGCTCAGCAGGAAGCAGACGGCGGCCGACACCTCGCTCTCGGTGCCCAACCGTCCCAGCGGCACGTAGCCCTTGAGCTTGGGAATCTGCTCCTTGAACTCGCCGGTGTAGGTGTCCATGCCCGACGAGGCGATCCAGCCCGGCGACACGGTGTTCACGCGCACGCCCGACACCGCCCATTCGTAGGCAAGCGTCATGGTCATGTTCACCATGCCCGCGCGCGCGGCGCCGGTGTGCACCATGCCGGGCATGCCGTTCCTGAAGTCGGCGGCCATGTTGACGATCGAGCCGCCGTGGCCCTGCATCGATTGCGTGTAGACCTCGCGGCTCACGATGAAGCCGCCGGTGAGATTGTTGCGCACCACGACGTCGAAGCCCTTGGCGCTGATCTTCTCGGCCGGCGAGGGGAACTGGCCGCCGGCATTGTTGAACAGGCCGTGGATGCGGCCGTTCCTGGCGACGATCTTCGCAATCGCTTCCTTGACCTGCGCTTCCTCGCGGATGTCGAACGTGTGCGTCTCGCAGGTGCCGTTCGCGGCCTCGATCTCGGCCTTCACGGTGTCGAGCTTTTCCTGCTTGCGGCCGGTGATGACGACATGCGCGCCCAAGGAGGCGATCTCGTGCGCGGTGCAGCGGCCGATGCCGCTGCCGCCGCCCGTGACGATGATCGTCCGGCCCTCGAACAGCCCCGGCTTGAAGACCGAGCGGTACGACATCGACATTTCCTCCGGCGGCTCTGAACGGCCGTTCATCGGCTCGTAGTTGACGTTTACGTAAAGGTCAAGTAAGTCCGCCGGATCATCAGCCGACGGGAGCGACCACGCCATGACCTTGCAGGAAATCACCGCGAAAATGAAGGAAGGCGCTTCGAGCAAGTCGGCCTTCGGCAACACCGTGAAGTTCGCCACCGACCAGGGCGTCATCTACCTCGACGGCAACTCGACGCCGCCGGTCGTGAGCAACGACGACAAGGATGCCGACTGCACCATCCGCATGGACTTCGGCGACTTCGCCGACCTGATCGGCGGCAAGCTCGACGGCATGACCGCGTTCATGACCGGCAAGCTCAAGATCGAAGGCGACATGGGCGTCGCGATGAAATTACAGAGCATCCTTCGATAGTCTTCCGGACCGCGCGCGTCCCGCGCGCCTCATGAGCGAGCCGGAGGCTCGCGGTCCAGAAGAATGCGATCACCACAAGTGCGGTATCAGGCGATACCGCACTTTTTGTTTGTACGTGGCATAGCCCGCGAGACCTGACTCGAGAAACCGCTCCTCGTCGAAGATCCGCCAGATCAGCGCCGGCAGGATCACGAGGAACGGCACAAGGCCCCACCACGAGCCGAGCGCGATCGGCATGGCGAAAAGCATCGGCAACGCGCCGGCATACATGGGATGGCGCACCAGCGCGTAGGGACCGGTCGAGATGACCTTCTGGTCGGCGGCAAGCTCGATCGTGGCCGAGGCGTAGCTGTTCTCGCGGAACACGACATAGATCGCGTACCAGCCGAGCACCATGAGTACGTTGCCAGCCAGCACGATGGCGACGGGCATGTGCGACCAGCCGTAGCGATGGTCGAACGCCGGCACCACGAACATGCCGGTGAAGCCCGCCGAGGTGAGCGCCATGATCAGCTTCTGCGTCGGCTCTTTCTCGGCAAATGGCCCGCCGCGCATGCGTCGCTCCACCAAGGACCGGTCGTGGCCCATCATCCAGAGGCTCAAGGCGATCGAGCAGGCGAAGTAGACGCCGAGGAAGAGCCACGCCTGCCACCAGTCGAGCGTCCAAGCGAGGCCGAACAGGACGGCCGCCAGGGCGAAGAACAGGCCGACGAGTCCTTGCAGAGCCTTCCTCGTCAGCGCGTCCATCGTCGCCTCCGTTAGGGTCCGTCTTCCTTGCTCTTGTGATAATGCCGCCGGGCCTTGGCGCGGTTGCCGCAGGCCGACATGGAGCACCAGCGCCGCTTGCCGGCGCGGCTGTCGTCGAGGAACAGGTAGACGCACTCCGGGTTGGCGCATTTGCGGACCTTGTCGAGGCGCGGGCCAGCGAGCAGGTCGCCGGCCGACCACAGGACGGGCGCCAGCAGCGACAGCGCCGTGCCCGACTTGGCATCGATCTCCCAACTGTAGCCTTCGCGGCCGCGCTTCAGCGTCTTGCGTGCGGGCGCCGAGGCCAAGGCGGCGTTCAGTGCCTCGAGATCGCGAGACGCCGGCGCCTTGCCGTCGGCATTGGCGTCGAACAGGCGATAGATCGTTTCGCGCAGCCCGATCGCCGCCTCGAATTCCTTCGTGGACGGGACCTTCGCCGACTTCACCCAGGCGGCGAGATCGGCCGGCGCGTTCAGCGTCTCCGTGGGCGTCGCCATGCCGCGGTAATAGCGGGTGTTGGCGAAATCCAGGCAGAGGTCGGGGCGATTCATCGTCAGGAAATAATAACCGGTTGTGCGGTTGACAAGCAGGGGCCCGTTTCGTAACTAGATAACCGGTTATCAAGTTATAGAGGAGGTGGCAATGCTGGCCCATGTTTCGATCGGCGTGAGCGACATCAAGAAGGCGGGTGCGTTCTACGACAGCGTGCTCGGTCCGCTGGGCTACAAGCGGGTCTATGACAGCGAGGGCGCGCTGGCCTATGGCGACAAGGAAGCGGTCCTGTGGCTGCTGGCGAGCGGCGGGACGGTGAAGGCAGACCCGAAGTCGGGCCTGCACTTCTGCTTCGACGCCAAGGCGCGCGGAGATGTCGACGCGTTCCACGCGGCCGGTCTCAAGGCGGGCGGCACGGACAACGGCAAGCCCGGCATCCGCAAGGACTACAGCCCGACCTACTACGCGGCGTTCGTCGTCGATCCCGACGGCTATCGCATCGAGGCCTATTGCGGGAAGTGACACGCAGTGTCATCCCGAGCTCATAGCGAGGGATCCTTCGGACCGGTAAGGATCCCTCGGCCTGCGGCCTCGGGATGACAATTACGCGCCGGTGATCTCTTTCAAGAGGCCGAAGAACGCCCGCTTGCGCTTCGAGGAGATGGTCCAGTCGACGGGCAGCGACTGGAACCCGTCCTCGAAGCGTTCGCGGCTCATGCGATAGTCGAAGTAGCCCCAGCTCGCGCCGCTCTCGACGGCGGCGACGAAGTGGTTGTCGGGCTTGTCGAACTCGAAGTGGTCATCCTCGTTGTAGACGATCGGCTGGCCACGATAGGCGGGCGAGGCGCGCCAATTGGCGACCTGAAGGCGGATGCCGTGCGGGGCCGGCTGGAAGTGGCCGTCCGGCCCATGCACGCGATTGCCGTGCGGCAGCAGGAAGTCGCAGGCCGCGACGATCGGCGCGGGCGGGGTGTGCATGCCGATCAGGCTGGTGCTGACCAGCAGCTTGCGGTCGCCGCGCTTCTGCGCCAGCTCGACCAGCTCGTGGCAGCGCCTGGCGTCGATGATGTCGTGCGCCCAGACATTCTCGAGGTCGACCTCGTTGCCGATCTCGATCAGCACATTGGTCGCGTTCTTCTGCAGCAGCCAGTCGACGGTGTTGGTGACGGCGGCCTTCACTGCGGCTTCGTCTTTGAACGTGCCGCTCTGCTTGCCGTAGAACAGACCCAGGATCACGGCCATGCCGAGCCTGTCGGTGGCGGCGATCACGCTTTCCAGGCGCGCCGCCCAGGCGGGATTGATCGTGCCGTCGGCGTTGAAGCCGCAGATCTTCCACGGCTGGTTCCAGGAGTAACCCTGTGGGCTGCCGCCGGAGAGGTTGAGGCAGACGGCGAGCAGGCCATGTGCGCGATAGGCGGGGAGGGCCGCGATGAACTCGCGCGTGCTGCGCTCGGCGTCCCACGGGCCGTCGGCGTAGGACCAGGCGCCGCGCGTTTCGGGATTCTCGTCGTCGGCGATGGCGTTGGCCATGCGGCTGTTCATCAGCATCCCTTCGATGCGATGACCCTTCCAGCTGCGGCCGGCATAGGTCGGCGTTCCGTCGATACGGAACGCGCCGCCTTCGATGGTGACCCTAGAAACCAACCGCCGCGCCGTCGCGCCGGCTCTCGGTGGCGCCGAGATAGGGCCCCCCCTCGGGGAACTTCCAGATGATCTGGCTGGCGCCGAAGCCGCCGTTCGGCCAGGGCTGGCGTGTCAGCTTGTGGCCGAGCGCCTCGAGGCCGGTCGCGGTGTCGGGCGCCATGTGGCTTTCCGTCCAGATCGTGCCGTCGTTCTCGTGAACGCGCCAACGCGGCGCGTCGATGGCGGCCTGCGGGTTCTGCGCGTAGTCGACGATGCGGCTGAAGACCTGCATGTGGCCCTGCGGCTGCATGGCGCCGCCCATCAGGCCGAAGGTCGCGACCGGCTTGCCGTCCTTGGTGATGAAGGCCGGGATGATCGTGTGATAGGGCCGCTTGTTCGGTCCGACCTCGTTGGGATGGCCCTTGGTGGTGACGAAGCCCGAGGCGCGGTTCTGAAGCGCGATGCCGGTTCCGGGAGGCACGATGCCCGAGCCGAAGCCGGTGTAATTCGACTGGATCAGCGAGATCATCATGCCCGAGGCGTCGGCCGCGCCGAGATAGATCGTGCCGCCGTCCTTGGGCGTGCCCGGCCCGTAATTCTGCGCCTTCTTCGGGTCGATCAGCTTGGCGCGGCTCTTGAGGTACGCCTTGTCGAGCATCTGCTTGGGCGTCACTTCCATGAAGCGCGGATCGGAGACGTAGCGCCAGATGTCGGCGAAGGCGAGCTTCATCGCCTCGATGCGCAGGTGCGCCATCGCGGCACTGTCGGGATCGTGGCCGGCCACGTCGAAATTCTCGAGGATGCCGAGCGCCATCAGCGCGCCGATGCCCTGGCCCGAGGGCGGGATCTCGTGCAGCGTCGTGCCGCGATAGGTGAGGCTGATCGGATCGACCCAGTCGCATTTGTGCGCGGCGAGGTCTTCCTTGCGCAGGGCGCCACCGGTCTCGCGGGCGTACTTGTCCATCTTCTCGGCCAGCTCGCCGCGATAGAAGGACTCGCCCTTGCTCTCGGCGATCATGGTGAGCGTCTTCGCCTGATCGGGGAACTTCCAGAGCTCGCCGGGCTTGGGCGCGCGGCCGTGCGGCAGGAAGGCCTTCACCCAGCTCTCCTGGCCCTTCAGGCGGTCGATCGCGGCGTCCCACTGGCGCGCCACCAGATAGGGGACGCGATAGCCGTCATGCGCGTACTTGATCGCGGGCTCGAACAGGTCGGCG
>DATJWN010000083.1:0-28232 GCA_035501235.1 Reyranella sp. | reverse complement strand
GTCCGGCCTGCAAATCCAAAGGGGGAAACACATGGAGTTGAAGGGCAAGGTCGCCGTGGTCACGGGCGGCAATGGCGGGCTCGGGCAGCGCATCTGCCATGCACTGGCCAAGGAAGGCTGTCACGTCGCCGTCGTCTATGCCGCGAGCAAGGACCAGGCCGAGGGCGTGGCCAAGGACCTGCAGAAGCACCAGGTGAGCGCCGCGACCTTCCAGTGCGACGTCACGAAGCGCGAGCAGGTGCAGAAGCTGGTCGACGACGTGGTGAAGCGCTTCGGCCGGCTCGACATCCTGATCAACGATGCCGCCTACAACAAGGCGATCGCCTTCCCCGACCTCGACGGCCTCACCTACGACGAGTGGACCAAGATCATCGACATCAACCTCACCGGCCCCATGCTGCTCACCAAGGCGGTGGCGCCGCACATGAAGAAGCAGGGCGCGGGCCGCATCGTGAACATCTCCTCGGTGGCGGGGCTGGGGCCCACGGGCTCGTCGATCGCCTACGCCGTCTCCAAGGCGGGCCTGATCCATCTCACCAAGTGCATGGCCGTGGCGCTGGCGCCGCACACGCTGGTGAACTGCGTGGCGCCGGGCCTGCTCGAAGGCACGCGCGCGACCGCGAACCTGTTCCCGGGCTCGGTCGAGAAGGGCAAGGCCGGCGCGCTCTTGGGCGTCGCCGCCGACAAGGACGACTGCGCCGACCAGGTGGTCACCATGTGCCGCACCAACACCATGACCGGCCAGACCATCGTGATCGACGCGGGAAGGACGTTCCACTAAGTCAGAGCTTGAGCTCCGGCACGTCCATCCAGCGCTTCTCGGCGACGCTCCTGTAGGCGAGGTCGGCGAGCTGCACGGCCTTGGCGCCTTCGACCAGCGTCGGCAGGTAAGGCCCGTCCTCGCCGACATGGCGCAAAAAATTCTCCCAGCACTGGCGGAAGGGACCCGCCATCGCCGGGATCGCGACCTCGGTCCAGTGCGCATTGAGGTCGACGCCGCCGGGACGCGCGGCCTTGATGAAGGCCTCGGGCGTCTCGGCCGCCGACTGCGTCCAGCACTTGAAGCGGCCGCCGACCGCGGAACCGAGCGTGCCGTCGATCTGCACCGTCATCGTGTCGTCGCGCCGCGGCCGTGCCGCCCAGCTGTTGGCGATGATGCCCACCGCGCCGCCCGCGATCTGCAGGAGCGCGTAGTTGGTGTCCTCGGCATCGACGGTGTAGCGCCGGCCCGTCTCGTCGACCCGCTCGGGGATCGCCGTCGTCATCACGGCCGTGACGCCGGTGATGGGCGCCACCAGCCGGTCGATCATGTAGCGCCAGTGCGCCATCATATCGAGCGCCAGCCCGCCGCCGTCCTTCTTGCGGTAGTTCCAGCTCGGCCGCTGGCACTCGCGGCCCTCCTCGGTGCCGTCGAAGATCCACGAGCCGGCATCGACCTTCACCGACAGGATGCGGCCGAAGAAGCCCTTGTTCTTCAGCGCGAGCAAGGTCGCGTAGCCCGGCAGGAAGAGCTTGTCCTGGATGACGCCGTGCTTGAGGCCCGCCCTGTGCGCGAGGCGCGCCAGCTCCATCGCCTCCGCGACCGTGGGCGCGGTCGGCTTCTCGATGAAGATGTGCTTGCCCGCGGCGATCGCCGCGGCGACCCGCTCGGGCCGGCCGCCGGTCGCCGCGCAATCCATGAAGATCCTGTCGGGGCCCGCCAGCGCCTCGTCGAGGTTGGTCGTCCAACGCTGGTTGCCGTGCGCCGCCGCCAACGCCGACAGCGTCTTCGCGTCACGCCCGACCAGCATCAGCTCAGGCATCAGCCGGTCGCCGTTCTTGAGCGGCAGCCCGCCCTCGCCCGCGATGGCGAGCAGGTTGCCCATGTGCTGCACGGTGCCCATGCGGCCCGTGGCACCGTTGATGATCACGCCCACCTTGATGTCGCCCATGTTCCCCGACTCCGTTTCCTCTGCGGCATGGTACAAGAAGAGCGTGGACGCTGCTTTCCTGACCGACTGGCTCAATCTCGTTATCCGTTGGGCCCACATGATCGTGGGCATCGCCTGGATCGGGGCGTCGTTCTACTTCATCTGGCTGGACAATCACCTCAAGCCGCCGCTCGATCCCGCCGACAGCGCGCGCGGCATCGGCGGCGAGGTCTGGGCCGTCCATGGCGGCGGCTTCTACACCGCCAAGAAGTTCAGGCTCGCGCCCGAGCGCCTGCCGCCCGAGCTGCACTGGTTCAAGTGGGAAGCCTATTCGACGCTGGCCTCGGGCTTCGCGCTGCTCTGCCTCGTCTACTACTACGGCGCCGAGGTGGCGCTGATCGATCCCACCGTCATGCCACTCGACAAGTGGGAGGCGATCGCGATCGGCCTTGCCTTTCTGGTCGGCGGCTGGCTGTTCTACGACACGCTCTGCCGCTCGGCACTGGGCGACGACGACGCCATGCTGGGCGGGCTGCTGTTCCTGTTCTGCGCCGCCTCGGCCTGGGCGCTGTGCCATCTCTTCTCCGGCCGCGGCGCCTACATCCATTTCGGCGCCATGCTGGGCACCATCATGGTGCTGAACGTCTTCTTCGTGATCATCCCCGGCCAGAAGGAGCTGGTGAAGGCGAAGGAAGAAGGCCGCGTGCCCGAGGCGAAGTTCGGGCTGATGGGCCGCCAGCGCTCGGTGCACAACACCTACTTCACGCTGCCGGTGCTCTTCACCATGGTCAGCAACCACTATGCCGGGCTCTACGGCCATCCGTGGAACTGGGTGCTGCTGATCATGATCTCGGTGGCGGGCGCGCTGGTGCGCGTCTGGTTCGTGCAGCGCCACAAGGGCAATGCCAATCCGCTGGTGCTCGCCTCGGGCCTGGTGCTGCTGGTCCTGACGGCGATCGTCTCGCTGCCGCGGCCGGAGGAGAATGTCGGCCCGCCCGCCTCCTTCGCCGAGGTCCAGCCGGTCATCCAGAGCCGCTGCATGCCCTGCCATTCCGCCCATCCGACCCAGGAGGGCTTCACCGCCCCGCCCAAGGGCGTCCTGCTGGAGACGCCCGAGCAGATCCGCAATCGGGCCACCATGATCAACCAGCAGGCCTGGGTGTCGAAGGCCATGCCGCCGGGCAACCTGACGCATATCACCGACGAGGAACGGCGCGTGATCGCGCGCTGGTTCAAGGGTGGCGCCAGCGCCCAGTAGCGGCTGACACGGCGCTGACACGAGGACGCGATTGCGCGCCGCGCCGGCCTTGCGCAAAATAGCCGGCGATGATGGACCGCTCGAGCGGCCTGCTCCTGCGTCGGTTGCTGATGCCGGCGCTGGCAGCGGTCGCGATCTTCGTCTACTGGACGCATCTGGGCCCGCGCGACGACCACACGGTCACGCGCGAGACGCCGGCTGCGTCGGCCGAGCAACCTACGGCGACGCCCCCGGGCGCGCGCAGCTGGGGCTCGGGCGTCGGCTTCACCTCCGCGCGCCATCTCGAGGAGCACTACGAGAAGCACGGCAACGAGTTCGGCCGGCTCACCAGGCAGGAATATCTGCACCAGGCGCAGCTCCTGCGTGACGCGGCGGTCGGCGGCCCGGTGCTGGAAACGGTGCGGGCCGATGGCGTGACCACGCGCTTCGACCGCCAGACCGGCGCCTTCATCGCCTTCAACCGCGACGGCACGATCCGCACCTTCTTCAAGCCCAACGACGGCGAGCGCTATTTCCGCCGCCAGGCCGAGCGGGTCGGCGAATGAAGCCGCCGGTTCCGATTCCCGATGTCGGCGAGCTGCGCGACCTGATCGACCAATGGTCGACCTTCGTCTCCGATCTCGCGGGCTCCGGCTACAAGTTCGACCTCGACAACTGGCGCAACGACGTCGACGTGCGCGAGCTGATCGAGGGCTCGCTGCCGATGTTCAGCCGCGAGGAGATCGGCGACCATGCGCTCAAGCTCGACGAGGCCGACGCCTCCTTCAAGCTCGAAACGCGCGACTTCAGGAAATGCATCTGGGGCCACGGCATCCAGACCAGGGAGAAATGGACCCCGCAGGCCAATTGGTGGTACTTCCGCACGCCGCGCCAGTCGAACGGCCAGCTCGAGGATGAGCTGAAGACGGTGCGATAGGCCTGAATGAGCGACAAGATCCGGATCGAGCGCAAGGCGCCGGTCACCACCATCGTCATCAACCGCCCGCAGGCAAAGAACGCACTCGACAACGAAGCGGCGCATGCGTTGGCCGACGCGCTGCACGCGTTCGACAAGGACGCCGAGGCGCGTGTCGCCGTGCTGACGGGTGCAGGCGGTGCGTTCTGTGCCGGCGCCGATCTCAAGGAGTTGGGCGGTGGCACCGACTACTTCCCCTGGGCCGGCAGTGCTGACGGTCCGCTGCGCGCGCCGCTGTCGAAGCCGGTCATCGCCGCCATCGAAGGACACGCCTGCGCGGGCGGGCTCGGCGTCGCCCTCTTCTGCGACATTCGCATCGTCGACGAGACGGCGGTGTTCGGCGTCTTCTCGCGGCGCTGGGGCGTGCCGATGAGCGACGGCACGACCGTGCGGCTGCCGCGCATCGTGGGCCAGGGCCGCGCGCTCGACATGCTGCTGACCGGGCGTGCCGTCGGCGCCGACGAGGCGCTGGCGATCGGGCTCGCGACGCGCAAGGTCGCGCGCGGCACGACGCGCGCGGAAGCCGAGAAGCTCGCGGCCCAGCTCGCGGGCTTTCCGCCCATCGCCATGACCTCGGACCGGCAGTCGGCCTACGAGAGCTTCGACCGCGACCAGGCGGCAGCGATCCAGCGCGAGATGGAGCTGTCGCTCGCCGCGCGCCGGCAGGAGTCGCAGTCGGGCGCGGCGCGCTTCGCCAAAGGCGAAGGCCGGCACGGGAAGTTTCCGAAGTAATTCCCGGTATGGTCGCGGAAGAGCCGCGACTTCGCCACGATCCGCCGTGACGCTCTGCTGGCTACGGGGAGGCACTCCATGATGCGACGACTTCTGGCAATCGCGGCGCTGGCGATGGTGCCCGCGCACGCCCATGCCTTTTGCGGCTTCTATGTCGGCAAGGCCGATTCATCCCTCTTCAACGAGGCGAGCCAGGTGATCCTGGCGCGCGACGGCCAGACCACCACCCTCTCCATGCGCAACGACTATCGCGGCGATCCCTCGGAGTTCGCGCTGGTCGTTCCGGTGCCGGTCGTGCTGAAGAAGGAGGACGTGAAGGTGCTGGACGCCAAGGTCTTCCAGCATCTCGACGACTACTCCGCGCCGCGGCTGGTCGAGTATCACGACGAGGATCCCTGCGCGCCGCCGCGCCCGATGATGGCGATGGCGCCGCCACCGGCCGCCATGGCGATGGCGCCCGCGCCCAAGCCGCAGGTCAAGGTCGAGGCTTTCTTCACCGTCGGCGAGTTCGACATCGTGATCCTGTCGGCCGAGGAATCCGATGCGCTCGAGAGCTGGCTCACGACCAACGGCTACAACATCCCCAAGGGTGCGAGCGACGCGCTACGTCCCTATGTGCGGCAGGGCATGAAGTTCTTCGTGGCCCGCGTGAACCTCAAGGCGCACGACAAGGGCGGCTCGCAGTATCTCAGCCCGCTGCAATTCTCCTTCTCGAGCCCGAAGTTCATGCTGCCCATGCGGCTCGGCATGCTGAACGCCAAGGGACCGCAGGACCTGATCGTCTATACGCTGACCCGCAGCGGCCGCGTCGAAGCGACCAACTACCAGACCACGCCCGTGCCGACCGCCGTCGACCTGCCGCTCTATGTGCGCGACCAGGCGGTGTTCAAGGACTTCTACAAGACGATGTTCGACCGCATGACCAGGGCCGACGGCTACCGCAAGGTCTATACCGAATATGTCTGGGCGCCGACCTGGTGCGATCCCTGCGCCGCACCGCCGCCCACCATGGACGAGCTGGCGGCGGCCGGCGCGCGCTGGATTGTCGGCAGCGACGGACGGCCGACGGGTCGGGGCGACGTGACGCTGACCAGGCTGCACTTGCGCTACACGCCCGAGAGCTTTCCCGAGGATCTCGTCTTCCAGCAGACCGCCGACCGCGGCACCTTCCAGGCGCGTTACGTGCTCCATCATCCGTGGAGCGGCGGCAATCCCTACAAATGCAGCGCGTCCATCGAGTACTACCGCGAGCTCGGCAAGCGCATGGACGGCGAGGCCGAATCGCTGGCCAAGCTCACCGGCTGGAAGCTCGAGGACATCAAGGCGCGCATGCCCCGCATGTCGCTGATCCCGGCGCAGTGATGCCGGCCCGGCTCGACGCCCGCTGGCTGCAGATCGGCGCGATCGGCGGGCTGCTGCTGTTCGGCGTGCTGACCCGCGACTTCGCGCTGAGCTGGCAGCAGGTGGTCCTCTGCTTCGCCGGCGCGCTCGCGGCCCAGGCGCTGTGGATCAGCGCCCTCGGCCTCAAGGACGTGGGCTATCTCAGCGCCATCGTCACGGGCATCGGGCTGTCGGTGCTGGTGCGCGCCGACACGCTCTGGGTGCATCCGGTCGTGGCGGCGATCGCCATCACCGCCAAGTTCGTGATCCGCGTGCGCGGCAAGCACGTGTTCAATCCCGCGAACCTCGGCGTGATGATCGCGGTCCTGTTCGTGCCGGGCGCCTGGCTGTCGCCTGGCCAGTGGGGCTCGGACATGGTGGCGGGGCTGTGGTTCATCGCCCTCGGCATCACGGTCACGCTGTCGGCCAGGCGCTTCGACATCGCGTGGGCCTTCCTCGCTTGCTTCGGCGCGCTCTTGATCGGCCGCGTGGTGTGGCTCGACCAGCGCTGGGCGGTGCTGCTGAACCAGCTGAGCTCCGGCAGCCTGCTGCTCTTCACTTTTTTCATGATCACCGATCCCATGACCACGCCCAACGATCGGCGCATGCGCTGGCTCTATGCCGCGCTGGTCGCCGTGCTTGCCTTCACCTGGCAATTCGTCTGGTATCGCAACGGGGGTCCGGTGTGGGCGCTGTTCCTGCTCTCGCCGCTGGTGCCGCTCCTCGACTGGCTGGTGCCGGGCGAGAAGCATCGCTGGCGCCCGGTTCCCGCCGAACAAGTGTCCACGGAAGTTCCATGCGCGCCCTCGTCTGTCACGCCTACGGTCCCATCGACAGCCTGAAGATCGAAGACGTGCCCAAGCCCTCGCCCGGCCCGGGCGAGGTGCTGGTCAAGGTGGGCGCGGCGGGCGTGAGCTTCGCCGCCCTGCTCGGCGTGCAGGGCAAGCACCAGAACAAGCCGCCATTGCCCTTCGTGCCGGGCAACGAGATCGCAGGCGAGGTCGTGGCGCTGGGCGAGGGCGTGAGCGATGTCGCGATCGGCCAGCGCATCGCGACCGGCGGCAGTCGCGGCGGCTTTGCGGAGTACTGCACGACCATCGCCGCCAACGCCGTGCCGATCCCCGATGCGCTGCCCTATGCCGAGGCGACCAACTTTCCGACGCTCTATCCCACGGCCTACGGCGCGCTCGGCTGGAAGGCGAACTTGCAACCGGGCGAGGTGCTGCTGGTGCATGGCGCCGGCGGCGGCTCGGGCCTGACAGGCATCGAGGTCGGCAAGGCGATGGGTGCTATCGTGATCGCCTCGGCCGGCGGCGCCGACAAGCTTCTGGCGGCGAAGGCCGCGGGCGCCGATCATCTCATCGACTACCGCAGCGAAGATCTTCGTACGAAGGTGCTGGAGCTGACGAACGGGCGCGGCGCCGACGTGATCTACGATCCGGTGGGCGGCGATGCCTTCACCGCCTCGCTGCGCTGCGTGGCGCCCGAGGGCCGCATCATCCCGATGGGTTTCGCCTCGGGCACGATCCCGCAGATCCCGGCCAACATCCTTCTGGTGAAGAACGTGACGGTGATCGGCTTCTACTACGGCTGGTGGAACGGCTGGGGCGGCAAGGGCGCGCCGACGCCGGCCGAGGCTGCGGGCCTCGCCAAGCGCCGTGCCCTGGTGATGGCGGCGCAGGCCGAGATGATGCGCTGGTACACCGAAGGCAAGCTGAAAGCCCTCGTCGCCGGCCGCTTCGACCTCGCCGACTGGGTGAAGGCGTTCAAGCTGATCGAGAACCGGACGGTGGTCGGGAAAGCGGTGCTGGTGCCCTAAAGGTTCGCTCCATTGATCAGAATCCCGGGTCGGCGAAAGCACGGAGTACACTCCGCGCCGTTGCTGGAGATCCGGAGTCCAGGGCCGACCATTGATCGGCCGCAAGCGCGGGGGTCACAGGAGACGCTGCACGGCGGGGCAGATCGAGCGTGGCGACGCCGGCTTGGCCAGTCGCGCCGTCAGATTCGATACGTTTGACGGTAACCAAAAGTAACCACGGGCCAGTCAGGCCACGCAGTTGTGCAGGCGCCGTTAGTCATATACTAGTATATTAGAGAAAATCGAGGAAACGCATCGCCATGACAGGGCGACCGGCCGCCATGCGCCAGCCGCGTCCCGGCATCAGCCGGACGGGCACTGCATCGGCCGCGATCTACGCCGACCTGCGCGCCGAGATCCTGGCGCTGAAGCGCCTGCCCGGTACGCCGCTATCGGAGAGCCAGGTCGCAATGGCCTGCGGCGTGAGCCGCACGCCGGTGCGCGAAGCGATCCTGCGGCTGGCGAGCGAGGGGCTGGTCGACGTCTTCCCGCAATCGGGCACATTCGTGTCGCGCATTCCGCTCGCGGCGCTGCCGGAGGCGATCGTGATCCGCAAGGCGCTCGAGGAGGCCGCGACCCGGCTTGCCGCCGCGCACGCGACGCCCGAGCACATCGCGGTGCTGGAGGAGATCGTCGCGCGCCAAGGCAAGGCCGAGCGCGCCGGCGATCAGAACGCCTTCCATCTGGCCGACGAGCAATTCCACGCCGCGCTCGCCGATGCCGCAGGCTATCCCGGCATGTGGACGATCGCCCAGCAGGTCAAGGTGAACGTCGACCGCTATCGCCGTCTCACCTTGCCGCGCACGGGCCGCATGACGCATGCGCGCGACGAGCACCGGGCGATCCTCGACGCCGTCGCCGCGCACGACGCACCGCGCGCCGTCGCCGCCATGACGCACCATCTCGACGGCCTGCTGCTGGTGATGGATGACATCCGCCGGCTCAACCCCGACTACTTCGATGCACCCGCCGGGTAGCGCCGACACGGAGGCCCCACCGCCAGCCGCCTGGCCGCTCCGCGCCATCGACGGTGCGGCGGGCGCGATCCTGGTCGTCACCCTGCTGGGCGAGCTCGGGCTGGTGATCGCCAACGTCGTCGTGCGCATCTGGTTCGAACGTTCTTTCCTGTGGTCCGACGAGGTGGCGCGGCTCGCGCTGTCGATCCTGGCATTCATCGGCGGCGCGCTGGCCTACCGGCGCCGAGAACATGCCTTCGTGCAGGTCGTGATCGACCTGTTGCCGTCGCCGGCGCGGCGATGCTGTCTCGCCCTCGCCGACGTGATCGTGCTTTTCACGGCGGGGCTTGTCGGCTTCGCCTCGATCGACTTCCTCTCCGTCAACTGGGCCGAGCGCACGCCGGTGCTGCAGCTCCCGGCCGGGCTGATCACCCTGCCTTTGCCGATCGGCATGGCCATGCTGGCGCTCTACGCGTTGGTCAACCTGCGCCGGCAGCACGGCTTCACCGGGCTGCGAACCGCCCTCGCCGCCGGCGCCGTGGTGGCAGTCGCCGTGCTGACACAAGACTCGTGGCTGGCGCTGCTGGGCGACGACGGGCCGCTCGTCGCAACCCTCGTGCTGTTCTTCGTAGCGATCCTGGCAGGCGTGCCGGTGGGCTTCGTGCTGCTGCTCGCCACCGCGACCTATCTCTGGGGCACCGGCAGCGACTTCGTGACCCTGCCCCAGACGATGGTCAACGGCACCGGCAACTTCATCCTGCTGGCCGTGCCCTTCTTCATCCTCGCGGGCCTGGTGATGGAGCGCGGCGGCATCAGCACGCGGCTGGTCCGCTTCATCCAGGCGCTGGTCGGCCATCTCCGCGGCGGCCTGCTGCAGGTGACGGTGGCCAGCATGTACATCGTCTCCGGCCTCTCCGGCTCCAAGCCGGCCGACGTGGCGGCGGTCGGGACCGTGATGCGCGACCAGCTGAGCGAGCGCCACGGCGCACCGGAAGGCGCCGCCGTGCTCGCCGCCTCGGCGGTGATGGGCGAAACCGTGCCGCCCAGCATCGCCATGCTGATCGTGGGTTCGATCACCAACGTCTCGGTCGCAGCCCTCTTCATCGCCGGCCTCGTGCCCGCCGCCGTCATGGCCCTCTGCCTGATGGCGCTGATCTATGTGCGGGCGCGGCTGACGCGCGCGCCGCAGCTGCCGAGGGCACCGCTCGGCGTCGTCGTGCGCGCGGGCCTGATGGCCTTCCTGCCGCTGCTGATGCCCGCGATGCTGCTGGCGGGCATCCTGTTCGGCATCGCCACGCCCACCGAGGTTGCGGCCCTCGCCGTGGTCTATGGTGTCGGCCTCTCCGTCCTCGCCTATCGCGAGATGGGGTTGCAGAGCTTCCTGCGCACGATCTCGGACACCGCGGCGCTGACCGGCGTCCTGCTCTTCATCTTCGCCGCCGCCTCGGGCTTTTCCTGGACGCTCACCATCGCACAGCTGCCGCAAAGCCTCGTCGAGTTGCTGCAGTCGACCGGCGGCAGCAAGTCGGTCTTCATGGCCGCCTCGATCGTGCTGTTGATCGTGGTCGGGGTGCTGCTGGAGGGGCTGCCGTCGCTGAATGTGCTGGCGCCGCTTCTGCTGCCGATCGCGGGCAAGCTGGGGCTGAGCGAGGTGCACTATGCGCTGGTGCTGATCATCGCCATGGGCGTGGGCGGCTTCATGCCGCTGATCGGCGTCGGCTTCTACGTCTGCTGCGCCGTCATGCGTTGCAGCGTCGAGGCGGCATCGCGCGCCATGCTGCCCTATCTGGTCGTCGTCCTGATCGGCCTGCTGATCGTCGCGTTCGTCCCCTGGTTCACATTGGCCCTGCCTAACCACTTCGGCTTTCACGGATAAAGAGGAGGAAACCCATGGATCGCAGAACATTCCTGAAGAGCACCGCCGGCGCCGCAAGCCTCGGCGTCGCCGCGCCACACGTGGCACGCGCCGCGACCGTCACCATGAAGCTCGCGCACTTCGCCGCCGCCGATCACCCCGCGAACATCGCCTGCAAGCAGTTCGCCGAGAATGTCGCCAAGCGCACCAACGGGGCGATCAAGATCTCGATCTTCCCCAACAACGAGCTGGGCGGGCCGCCGGAGCAGGCGCAGCAGATCAAGCTCGGCACGATCGACATGGGCCTGCCGACGCAAGGCCAGCTCGACAAGTACGACAAGGCCTTCGCCGCGGTCATGCTGCCCTTCATCTTTGATTCGCCCGCGCTCTGCTTCAAGACGCTCGACGGACCGGCGATGCAGTGGCTGGCGCCGCTCGCCGAGGCGCAGGGCTTCGTGCTGCTGCGCAACTGGGACTACGGCTTCCGCAACGTCACCAACAGTGTGCGGCCGATCAATTCGCCGGCCGACGTGAAGGGGCTGAAGCTGCGCACGCCGCCCGAGCTGCAGATCCAGGCTTCGATGGAGGCGCTGGGCGCGGTGGTTCAGGCGATCGCCTTCCCCGAGCTTTACCTCGCGCTGTCGCAGAAGGTGGTCGATGGCGAGGAGAACCCGGTCTCGGTGATCTACTACAACAAGTACAATGAGGTGCAGAAGCACCTCGCCCTCACCCGTCACATCTACAACAACATGATCCACACGGTTGGGGTCAAGTCGTGGAAGAAGTTGACGCCGCAGCAGCAGGACATCTTCCGCGAGGAAAGCACCTCGGCGGGAAACCTGATGCGCAAGCTGATCGCCGACGCCGAGACCGACCAGATCTCCAAGCTCGAGAAGTCGGGCATGCAGGTCACCCGTCCCGACCTCGCGCCCTTCCGCGCCCTGATGGGCCCGGCCAACAAGCGCATCGCCGATTACGCCGGCGCCGACAACGTCAAGAAGTTCCAGGACATCGTCGAGCAGGTCCGCAAGGCCGGCTGACGAACGAGGAGCGACGTCAATCCTGCGGCGTACGGTCGAACAGGAGCACGATCGGC
Organism: Reyranella sp.; assembly: GCA_035501235.1. Taxonomy (GTDB): domain Bacteria; phylum Pseudomonadota; class Alphaproteobacteria; order Reyranellales; family Reyranellaceae; genus Reyranella. The sequence goes on along the minus strand of DATJWN010000083.1, from coordinate 16,232 downwards.
CAGAAGCCGCAGACGAGCGTCGCGATCAGGGCGGCAGGGATCCAGCGCAGGCCGACGATCGAGGCCGCGGCGAAGATCACCAGCCACCACACGGCGACACCGAGCACATAGCCCGGGTCGACCGGCTTGGGCTTGTCGCGGCTGCCGAGCGTCTTCTCGAAGCCGCGCTTGATCATCAGCGCGACGTCGAGCGGGTCCTTGTCCAGCCTCGGCATTACAGCACGATGACTTTTGCTGCGGTCACCGCCCAGCCGATCGCAGCGCAGCGGTGCGCTTGGCTGGGCGGTGACCTGGTTCCAAGAAAAGTCATCGTGCTTTAGATGTTCCCGAAGTCGCCGCCGCGGCCCTTGCCGGACGCGAAGCGCGCGGCGCCCTTCTGGGCCTCGGACTTGAGCGCGGGCAGACCGAGCTTCGATTCGTTGCTCAAGGCGGCGGCGAGCTCGAGGCTCCACTGCTCGTACGACGAGCGGCGGTCCGATCGCATGCAGAGTTGCGGGAACTTCGCGATCGACTCGGCCAGCGCCTTCGCCTCGGCAAGCGCCCGGCCTTCCGGCACCAGCCGGTTGGCGAGGCCCCAGTCGAAGGCTTCGCGCGCGCCGACCTCGCGGCCGGTTAGGATCATGTCGAGCGCGCGGCTGTGGCCGATCAAGCGCGGCAGGCGCACCGTGCCGCCGTCGATCAGCGGCACGCCCCAGCGTCGGCAGAAGACGCCGAACTTGGCGCTCTGCGACGCCACGCGCAGGTCGCACCACAGAGCGAGCTCGAGCCCGCCCGCGACGGCGTAGCCTTCGACCGCGGCGATCACCGGCTTGGAGAGGAGATGCCGCGTCGGCCCCATCGGGCCCGGCGCGTCCACCCTGAAGGCCGGCTGGCTGCCGCGGCCGGCCACCGACTTCAGGTCGTAGCCGGCGCAGAACGAGCCGCCGCGACCGGTCAGGATCGCGATCGACTGCGTCTCGTCCCTGTCGAAGGCCAGGAAAGCCTCGCGCAGCAGCACCGCCGTTTCGAAGTCGACCGCATTGCGCGCCTCGGCGAAGCGGTCGATGGCGACGATCGTAATCGCCCCTTCGGTCTCGACGGCGACCTTCGCCACGTCAATGTCCCTGCATCATGCGCAGCGGCGTATAGACGATCACGATCTCGCCGCGCTGGTTCTTGATCTCGTTGGTCGTGCGCACCAATGCCCGCATCGGGTCCTTCGAGGTCGGACGGATCTCGGTCACCTCGATCTCGACATGGATCGTGTCGCCGACATAGGTCGGGCCCCTGATGTCGAAGCCCATGGAGAGGAAGGCCAAGCCCGTGCCCTGCAAGGTGGTCGGGATCACCAGCCCCTCGGCCATGGAATAGACCAGCGCGCCCGGCACGGGATGCCCGCCGCGCATGGGGGCATGCGTCTTTATGTACTCCCTGTTGGTGAACAGCTCCTCGGAAAAGCCGCAAAGCGTCACGAAATTCAACAGGTCGGCCTCGAACAGCGTGCGGCCGAAGGTGACGAACTTGTCGCCGACCTTGAGGTCGCGCCAGTTCCAGCCTTCGCCCAGCTGTTTCATGATCGGCCCTCGATGGGCGAAGGGTCAGTGGGCGTGGGCATCGGGCTTGGCACCCTCGCGCAGCAGGTAAGTCCGGCTGCAATAGGGGCACTCGACCCGTCCCTCCTTGCCGAGATTGAGGTAGACTTTGGGATGGCCCAGGGGGCCGCCGCCGCCGTCGCACGGGACGCGGTCGGTGTCGACGACGATGGTTTCGAAAGGCTCGGTCACGATCTTGCTCCTGTTCCGCCGGCGCATGATAGCCGCCGCCTTCCTCCCGGTCATGCTCGCCGCGTGCTCCCCGGTCGTCGTTCCGGCGGGCGAGCGCGTGCAGGCGCCGCACCTGACGGATACGGCCTATGTCGCGGCCGACGGCACCAGCCTGCCGCTCGCGGTGTGGCCAGCCGCCGACGGCAAGGAGCCGAAGGCCATCATCCTCGGCCTGCACGGCTTCGGCGACTACCGCAACGCGTTCGAAAAGCCTGCCGACACGTGGAGCAAGGCCGGCATCACGACCTACGCCTATGACCAGCGCGGCTTCGGCCAGAGCCCGACGCGCAACCGCTGGCCCGGCACCGACACGCTGGCCGACGATGCCATGGCGGTCGTCACGTTGCTGCACCGGAAGTATCCCGGCGTGCCGCTTTACGTCGCGGGCGAGAGCATGGGCGGCGCGGTGGCTCTGGTCGCCGCCGACCGCGGCATGGTGAGCGACGGGCTGATCCTGTCGGCGCCGGCCGTGCGCTCGCGCGAATCGCTGGGGCCGTTCGTGACCGGCGGCGTCTGGGTGTTCACGCATCTCATGCCCTGGATGCCGGCGGGGCCCACATCGATCGATTTCGAGCCGACCGACGATCCCAAGACCATCGAGAAGCTGCAGAAGGATCCGCTGATGCTGCGCCAGCCGCGCTTCGACATGGGCGCGGGTCTGCTCGACCTTATGGATGCGGGCTGCGCGGCGGCCGAGAACATCCACGAGCCGTATCTGCTGATGCATGGGCTCGCCGACCGCATCGTGCCCGACGGCCCGGTGAAGGACGCGATCACGATCATGCCGGTGCGGCCGGACTCCAAGCTCGCCTTCTACAAGAAAGGCCACCATCTCCTGATGCGCGACAAGGAGGGCGCGACCGTGTCGAGGGATGTCGTGGCCTGGATGACGAACCACGAGGCGCCGTTGCCGTCGGGCGCCGATGCCGAGCGTACCGAGCCCAAGATCGCGGCCACCTGGGGCACCAGGCGCGCGACGGCCGCCGCGACGACGATGACGCCTACGAATATCAGCCGGGGAGAGTGACGAAATGAGACCGTGGACGATCGCCATCGTGCTGATGGCAATGGCACCTTGTGCCTCGGCACAGACAGGACAAAAGAGCAGCGGCGCGGACCGGACGGGACTGTCGACATGGGCCGTCGATCCGAGGACCGGCTGCAAGGTGTTCAACCTGAACCCGGACCCGGGCGATGGCGTGACCTGGTCGGGCGCCTGCCAGAACGGACTGGCCGAGGGGCACGGCGTCGCGCAATGGACGTTGAACGGCCAGCCGGGCGATCGCTACGAGGGCGACTATCACGTCGGCAAGGAGCACGGCTACGGCGTCTACGAATGGAAGAACGGCGATCGCTATGTCGGCAACTACCTGAACAACCTGAAGAACGGCCAGGGCACCTACTCCTGGGCCGATGGACGATACTATGTGGGCCTCTGGAAGGACGGCAAAGCCCACGGCAAGGGCCGCGCCGTCTTCCCCAACGAGGTCGCCGAAGGCAACTGGGTCAACGGCTGCCTGCGCGAGAATGGCCACCAGGTCAATGTCGGCACGTCGCGCGCGGAGTGCGGCTTCCCCCCTTGATCTTCAGTCATCCATCATCGCCGTCGCCTCGATCTCGATCATCAGGCCGGCCACGGCGAGCGCGCTGACGCCGACCATGGTGGCAGCCACGGTGTTGCTCTTCAGCACCCGGGCGAGCGCCTTCGAGATCTCGCCCATGTCGCGGATGTCGGTCACGAAGATGGTGAGCCGCACGAGATCCTTCAGGCTCGCGCCGGCCGACTTCAGCGCCGCCTCGACCTTGCGCATGGTGACGACGGTCTGCTCGGCGACGTTCCTGCCCTGCACCTTGCCGCGCATGTCGAGCGAGGTCGTGCCGGACACGAAGACGAACGGCCCGTTGCGCACCGTGCGGGCATAGAAGCTCACCACCTCGGTGCCGTCGCGAAAAGCCAGCTTGGCCATGTGAGAGTCCCCTTCAGGAATCCGGCGTGAAGCCGACCTTGCGCACCAGCGGCCCCCAGCGCTCGTCATCGGCCTTGAGCCTGAGTGCCAGTTCCTCGGCCGTCGAGGAGGTCGCCTCGAGCGCCACCTTGGCGAGACCGTCGATCACGTCCTGGCGCTTCAGCGCCGTGCGCAGCGCGGCATTGGCGGCGAGCACGACCGGCACCGAGGCGCTGCCCGGCGCGAAGAAGCCGAACCACTCGGTGAAGACCATGTCGGTCAGCCCCTGCTCGACAAAGGTCGGTACATCCGGCGCGAAGCGGCTGCGCGCCTTGCCCGAGACGCCGAGCAGCCGCACCTTGCCGGCCTTGGCCTGCACCAGGAACTCGCCGAGCGGCCCCGACATTGCCGAGATCTTTCCGGCCAGCAGGTCCTGCATCGCGGGCGGCGAGCCCTTGTAGGCGGTGTGCCTGAGCTTCACGCCGGCCGACCTGCCGAGCAGGACGCCGATGAAATGCGACACCGAGCCCGCGGCCGGCGAGCCGAAGGTCGCCTTGTCCGGATTGGCCTTGGCCCAGACCAGGAAGTCGGGAACGCTCTTCACGGAGACGGGCACTGCGGGGCCGACGGCGAAGCCGAAGTCGAAGGTGCAGGCGAGCGTCACCGCCGTCAGGTCGGTGAACGAGTCGTAGCCCAACTGCTTGTAGACATGGGGATAGAGGATGAGCACCGAAGCCGGCGTCTCCAGAAGCACGCTGCCGTCGTTCGGCGCACCTTTCAGCGTCTGCACGGCGAGCTGACCATCCTGGCCGACCTTGTTGTCGACAGTCGCGGCCTTGGCGTAGGAGGTTCCGGAGATTCCGGCCGCGACCTGCCGGCAGAGCGTGTCCGACGTGCCGCCCGACGGGAAGCCGGTGATGATGCGCACCGAGGCGAGCGCATCGTCCGCGGATGCCCGACCCGCCTGGCTCGAGAGCAGCGCAGCAGCCGGTGTGCCGGCAAGAACGCGACGGCGGTGAAGCAGCATCGACTGACCTCCCATATGCCGACGAGTCTCGCCCAATCCACTTGCGCCGCCAAGCGCCGCCTCCGTTTGCGGGAATACACCCCATCCTGTATGGTCCGGCCGCATCGGACCCGTAGCTCAGCTGGATAGAGCGCTGCCCTCCGAAGGCAGAGGTCGTGAGTTCGAATCTCGCCGGGTCCGCCACCCCTTCTTTGCCAATCGACGCGCCGAACTCATGGAAGAGTTTCGTCGTTCGACCACAATCAACAGTAGTGGCCTCGAGGCTGGCGGCTCACGCCGCTCGACAGCTGAATTGCCCAAAATGACGCAACGGCTTGTGCACTCTTTTCACTGGCTGTGGATAAAGCTAACCTCGCATTGCCTGAGGGGGCAGAATTCGAGGGGGGTCGCTGATGGGTTTCGTCAATCGATGGAGCGGGGGCTGCTTCGGTTGGATCGACGATGGCGCGTTGTATACCAAGGATGGGCGCCATGTCGGCCGGTTGGACGGATACAGGATATTCGCCAAGGACGGGCGCTATATCGGCGAGCTGAAGAGCCATCGCCTGATCGCCAATATCCAGCGCAAGACGGCCGTTCGCGGCTCGGGCTTCGTGCCGGCCCAGCCCAAGGCGCTGCATCCGAAGGTCAGGCCTCTGGATGACGTGGCGCTCAAACTACCCCCAGGCCATGAGGATTTCCCGTCCCCCGACCTGCTTTAGCCGGGAACCGGCAGCGCCGGCCGGCGTTGGGTCGTTCATGGTGGAGTGCCGCCGGCTTTTCTGTGTCGCTGTTGCATTGATTGTGACAGTCCAGACGGGCGCCTTTGCCCAGGCGCCCGTGGGCGTGACCTCTGCGACGTCGGGCGGGCCGCTGGGCAAGCCGCCGGCCGAGGCCGAGCGCGTTTTGCATGTCGGCGTCGACGTCAAGGCGAACGAGGTCATCACCACCGGCGCCTCCGACCGCGCGCATCTGGTCTTCCTCGACGGCTCCTCGCTGACCGTGGGCCCGCAGGCCCGTCTCACCATCGACAGCTTCGTCTACGACGCTGGTGCCAAGCGCGGCACGATCGCGCTCAATGCCAGCCAGGGCGTGCTGCGCTTCGTCGGCGGCAAGATCAGCAAGACCGCGCCCGTCACCGTCACCACGCCGTCAGCCACGTTGACCATTCGCGGCGGCATCATGCTGATCGAGATCGACGGCGCGCACACCGTCGCTACGTTCATCTTCGGCAAGGACATGACCGTTACGGCCAAGGGCAAGACGCAGGTGGTGACACGTCCGGGATGGCAGGTGGTGGCCTATGCCGGCGCCGCGCCCGGCACCCCTCAGCAGGCGCCCCCCGAGCTCTTGAAGACCGAGCTCGGTCAGCTCGAAGGCACGCCCGGCGGCAGCAACGCAGCCGATGAGAAGGTCAAGGTCCTCGGCCAGGGCGGACCCGGCACGGGCACCCCGCTCAACCCTGCGGCAATCGACGCGGCTGCCGGCGCTCTCAGCGATTCCAACGTCCAGCTCCAGAAACCGACCCTGCCTCCACCCACGCCGCCGTCACCCGGACCGCGGACCAACCGCTAGGCTTCGGACCGATCTTCGGACCCTTTTGGTGTGCCGCTTGGCGAACGGCCGGACTCTCACAGGTTTGTGACGGAGGGGCGGCGTTCTGCCTCGCAAACCCGCCATCGGCTCCCCAAAATCGCCTATAAACTGGTTTGGTTCTTGCCTCGACAAGTCATGGGCATGCCCGTATCCCGGTTGGTGGTGGGGGGAGAGGCTTTTTATGGCCAGGTTTAGAGCGTCCGGCGTTGCCGTGATTGCGACGGTGTTGGTCGTCGCGGCGGGTGGGTACTTCGTTCTGCAGCATTTGGAGGGTGAAAAGGCCCGGTCCGCGGCGCGGCCGACGGGTCCGGTGGTCCCCGTGACCGTCGCGGTGGCGCAAAAGCGCGACGTGCCCGTGATCGTGCGGGGCCTGGGGACGGTGCAGGCCTTCAAGATGGTCACCGTGAAGACCCGGGTCGACGGCCAGATCGTCAAGATCGCCTTCGAGGAGGGTCAGGACGTCAAGGAAGGCGACCCGCTGTTCCAGATCGACCCGCGTCCCTTCCAGGCGACGCTCGACCAGGCCAAGGCGACCAAGAAGAAGGACGAGGCCCAGCTCGAAGGCGCACAGCTCGATCTCGAGCGCTACAGCAAGCTGATCGGCTCGGGCTACCAGTCGCGCCAGAGCTACGACCAGCAACAGGCGACGGTCGATGCGCTCAAGGGTTCGATCGCAGCCGATCAGGCGGCGATCGACAATGCCCAGCTCAACCTCTCCTACGCCGACATTCGCTCGCCCATCGCCGGCCGCACCGGCCAGCGGCTGGTCGATCTCGGCAACCTCGTGCAGGCGAGCCAGAACACGGCCCTGGTCACGATCACGCAGATCAAGCCGATCTTCGTGAACTTCACCATCCCGCAATACGCCAACCACAATCTGCGCAAGAACCAGGCGAAGAGCGCGCTCACCGCCGTCGCCTATGCCGCCGACGACAAGTTCAAGCTCGCCGAGGGCAAGGTGACGCTGGTCGACAACCAGATCGACCCGGCGACCGGCACGCTGCGCCTCAAGGCCGAGTTCGCCAACACCGACGAGCGGCTGTGGCCGGGTGAGTTCGTGAACGTGCACCTGACGCTGTCGATGCGCGACGACGTGGTGACGGTGCCGCAACGCGCCATTCTGCAGGGCGCGACCGGCTACTACGCCTTCATCGTCAAGCCCGACAACACCGTCGAGCGCCGCAGCGTGGAAGTCGATGCGCAGCAGGACGAAATAGCCGTGATCGGCAAGGGCATCGCCCTGGGCGAGAAGGTCGTCATCGACGGCCAGTATCGGCTGAGCAACGGCAGCAAGGTCAGGGTCGACCAGCCGACCGCGAACTCGCCAGCGGCCACGCCCGCCGGCAAGGAAGGGTGACGGCCGCCCCATGAACATCTCCGAAACCTACATCCGGCGCCCCATCGCGACCTCGCTGATGATGCTGGGCCTGCTGGTGTTCGGCGCGGCCACCTACAATCTCCTGCCGGTCTCGGCGCTTCCGAACGTCGACTTCCCGACCATCACCGTCACCGCCTCGCTGCCCGGCGCCAGCCCCGAGACGATGGCGTCCTCGGTGGCCACGCCGCTCGAGCAGCAGTTCGCGGCCATTCCCGGCCTCGCCTCGATGAACTCGACGAGCGGTCTCGGCGCCACCTCGATCACGCTGCAGTTCGACCTCAATCGCAAGATCGACGGCGCCGCGACCGACGTGCAGACGGCGATCAACGCGGCCTCGGGACTGCTGCCGAAGGACCTGCCGAACCCGCCGACCTACCGCAAGGTCAACCCGGCGGACCGAGCCGTCCTGATCTATGCCGTCTCGTCCGACGACCTGCCGATGTACAAGGTCGACGACTACGCCTTCGTCATCCTGGCGCAGAAGATCTCGGCGGTGGCGGGCGTCAGCCAGGTGCTCGTGGCCGGCCAGCAGGACTTCGCCGTGCGCGTGCAGGCCAATCCGGCCTCGCTCGCCGCCAAGGGCATCGGTCTCGAGGATGTGCGCGCCGCGCTCGGCGGCGCCTCGATCAACCAGGCCAAGGGCAACCTGGAGAGCGAGTTCCAGTCGCTGATGATCGACACCAACGACCAGCTCTTCAAGGCCGACTCCTTCAAGGATATCGTCGTCGCGTTCAAGAACGGCGCACCGGTCAAGCTGCAGGACGTCGCCCAGGTGATCGACGCCACCAAGAATCCGCGCGCCGGCGCCTGGTACAACGGCAAGCGCTCGGAGCTGCTGCTGATCTTCCGACAGCCCGGCGCCAACACCGTCGAGATCGTCGAACGCATCAAGGGCATGATGCCCCGCCTGCTCGCCTCCATCCCGTCGAGCGTCAATGTCCACCTGATGTCGGACCGCAGCCAGTCGATCCGCGACTCCGTCGACGACGTGCAGTTCACGCTGATCCTCACCATCGGTCTGGTGGTGCTGGTGATCTTCATCTTCCTGCGGCATCTGTGGGCCACCATCATCCCGAGCATCACGGTGCCGCTCGCCATCGTCGGCACGTTCGGCATCATGTATGTCTGCGACTATTCGATCGACAACCTGTCGCTGATGGGCCTGACCATCGCCGTCGGCTTCGTGGTCGACGACGCGATCGTGATGATCGAGAACATCGTGCGCTACATCGAGGAAGGCGAGAAACCGCTCGATGCGGCGCTCAAGGGCGCGGGCCAGATCGGCTTCACCATCATCTCGATCACCTTCTCGCTGATCGCAGTGTTCATTCCGCTGCTGTTCATGGGCGGCATCGTCGGCCGCCTGTTCCGCGAATTCGCCGTCGTCGTCACCGTGGCCGTGGTCATGTCGGCCTTCGTCTCGCTCACGCTCACACCCGTGATGTGCGCGCAGTTCCTCAAGCGTGAGAGCCACGACCACAAGCGCGGCCGGCTGAACCAGATGTGCGAGGACATCTTCGACGCCTGGGTCCGGCTCTACGACCGCGGCCTGCACTGGGTGTTCCGGCACGAGTTCATCACGCTCATGTCGACAATCGTGCTGGTGTTCGTGACGGGCTACCTCTACGTCACCATCCCCAAGGGCTTCTTCCCCGAGCAGGACACGGGCTTCATCTTCGGCCAGGCCGAGGCGCGGCAGGACATCTCCTTCTACGCCATGGCCAACCTCTCCAACGAGCTCGCTGCCATCATCCAGAAAGACAAGGCGGTGCAGGGCGTGGTCGGCTTCGTGGGCTCGACCGGCGGCAACGCGGCCGAGAACAGCGCCCGCATGTTCATCCAGCTCAAGCCCTTCGCTGAGCGGCCGGGCGATTCGGCTCAGAAGGTGATCCAGCGGCTCCGCCCGAAGGTGGCGCAGGTCCAGGGCGTGAAGTACTTCATGCAGGCCGGCCAGGACATCAACGTCGGCGGCCGCCTCAGCAAGACCGAATTCCAGTACACGATCACCTCGACCGACGCCGACGAGCTCAATCACTGGGCGCCGATCATCGAAGAGCACATGTCCAAGCTGAAAGAGCTGCAGGACGTGACCTCCGACCAGCAGATCGCCTCGCCGCACGTCGCCATCGAGATCGACCGCAACTCGGCCTCGAGGCTGGGCCTTTCGCTCGCCCAGATCGACCAGACGCTGTACGACGCGTTCGGCCAACGCCAGGTGCAGACGCTCTACACCTCGGCGACGCAGTACAAGGTGGTGCTCGAGGTGCTACCCGAGTTCCAGAAGGACGCGGCGGCGCTGACGCGCATCTTCATCAACACGCCGTCCGGCACGCAGGTGCCGCTCTCGACGGTCGCGCGCTTCACCAACCGGATCGCGCCGCTCACGCTCAGCCATCAGGGCCAGTTCCCGGCGGTGACGATCTCCTTCAACCTCGCCCCCGGCGTGGCGCTGGGCGAGGCGGTCGAGAAGATCAAGGCGATGGAGGTCGAGCTCAAGACGCCGATCACGCTCGACGGCTCCTTCCAGGGCACCGCGCAGGCCTTCCAGTCCTCGCTCTCCTCGACGCCGCTGCTGGTCGCCGCCGCCATCCTGGCCGTCTACATCGTGCTCGGCATGCTCTACGAAAGCTACGTGCATCCGATCACGATCCTGTCGGCGCTGCCGTCGGCGGGCGTGGGCGCGTTGCTGGCGCTGATCATCACCGGCTACGACCTCAGCGTCATCGCGCTGATCGGCATCATCCTGCTCATCGGCATCGTGAAGAAGAACGCGATCATGATGATCGACTTCGCGCTCGAGGCCGAACGCGAACAGGGCAAGAGTCCGAAGGAAGCGATCCACGAGGCCTGCCTGCTGCGCTTCCGTCCCATCATGATGACCACCTTCGCCGCCATCGGCGGCGGCCTGCCGCTGGCCATCGGCCAGGGCGCGGGCTCGGAACTGCGCCGGCCGCTCGGCATCGCCATCGTCGGCGGCCTGCTCGTCTCGCAGTGGCTGACGCTCTACACGACGCCGATCATCTATCTCTACTTCGACCGTTTCGGCCATTGGCTGAGCGGCAAGAAGCGCCGCCCGACCGGAGAAATCCCCGCCGCCGTGCCTGCCGTTGCCGCCCACCCGGCCGATGCCGGCACGCGCGCAGCGGACTAAGCCATGGCGCAGAGCCAGTACGAGAAGGACGAGTATCTCGAGCAGGACGAGGAGGAGGCTGCGTCCGCCGGACGCCGCAAAAGCCTGTTCGCGCTCCTGATCATGGCGGTGCTCGTCGTGGCGGGCGTCGTGCTGGTCGGCAAGCTCAGGGTCGTGTCGAAGGTGCAGGACTGCATGATGACCCATGCCAGCAACTGCAACGACCTGGTTGAGCCGCCGAAGCCCGCGGGCACGGGGCGTTAGAACAACGCCTCCTGCGGCAGCCATCGGCAAGCGGTGGTACACGGCCCCGACCGTTTCGACCGTTTTCACCGTTATTTATCGGCGTGTACGCATGCCGATGCCCGAAAGCTCAATGACCACGGCATTTTACCGGCGCTTCGGCCCGCCGGTAAACGGCCGAAAACGGTGCCTAAACGGTACCTAAACGGTTCCCAAAACGGCTTTCGCGACACGCACAGTCGACAGGGCATCAGGAGACTCCCGGGACGCAACCAAAGCGGCGGGGAGTCTACTCCGGCAGGCCCTATCCACCCATTTTGATCAATGGAGCCAGGCGCCTCGATCGTCAGCCTAATCCGTTCAGCTGATTCCAGCCGAACGGATTGTGCTCTAGGCCCGCTTCGCCTTCATCTTGCGCCACAAATCGGCGATCTCGCCGACCACGCCTTTGCGGAAGGCGAGCACGATCAGCACGAAGATCGCCCCCTGAAGGACCAGCACGAGCTGGCCGATGAAGGCGAGGTAGTCACGCATCGCCACGACCACGAAGGCGCCCACGACGGGGCCGCTGATCGTGCCGAGACCGCCGATCAGGGCCATCAACACGACCTCGCCCGACGTGTCGGCGCTGACGTCCGTCAGCGTCGCGAAGTGCAGCACCATGGCCTCGGTCGAGCCCGCGAGACCCGCGAGCGCGGCAGAGAGCACGAAAGCGAGCAGCTTGTAGCGGTCGGCTTCGTAGCCCAGCGACACGGCGCGCTGTTCGTTGTCGCGGATCGCCTTCAGCACCTGTCCGAACGGCGAATGGATGAAACGATAGATCGCGAAGTAGCCGAACAGGAAGATCGCCAGCACCCAGTAGTAGAGCACCGTGTCGTTCTCGGTCGGGATGAAGAGCAGAGGCTTGCGCGGGATGCCCTGCAGCCCGTCCTCGCCGTGGGTGAACGGCACCTGCACGCAGATGAAATAGACCATCTGGGCGAAGGCGAGCGTGATCATGGCGAAATAGATGCCCTGGCGGCGGATCGCCAGCGCTCCGGTCACGAGACCGAGCGCCGCCGCGCCCAGAACGCCCGCCAGCAGGCCCAGTTCGGCCGGCCAGTGCCATTCCTTGACGACGTGGCCGTAGAAATAGGCCGCCATGCCGAAGAACATGGCGTGGCCAAAGCTCATCAGGCCGGCATAGCCCAGCAGCAGATTGAACGAGCAGGCAAAGAGCGCATAGCAGAGCGTCTTCATCAGGAAGACCGGATAGACGACCCACGGCGCGGCCAGCGCCACGGCGGCGAGTGCGACCGCGAGCGGCAGCGCGAGGGGCGAACGGCTTTGCGGGTTCATCGCGTCTGCCCGAACAGGCCCGCGGGCTTGACCAGCAGGACGATCGCCATGACGACGAAGATCACCGTGTTGGAGGCCGGCGGATAGAGCACCTTGGTCATGCCCTCGATCATGCCCAGGCCGAAGCCCGTCACGATCGAGCCCATGATCGAGCCCATGCCGCCGATCACCACCACGGCGAAGACGATCAGCACCAGGTTGGCGCCCATCAGCGAGGAGACCTGGTAGATCGGCGCGGCCAGCACGCCCGCCAGGGCCGCGAGCCCGACGCCCAGCCCGTAGGTGAGCGTGATCAGCCTGGGCACGTTGATGCCGAAGGCGCGCACCAGCGTCGGATTCTCGGTCGCCGCGCGCAGATAGGCGCCGAGCCTGGTGCGCTCGATGCCGTACCAGGTGGCGAGGCAGATCACGAGGGCCGCGATCACCACGAAGCCGCGATAGGTCGGGATATACATGTAGCCGAGGTTGGTGCCGCCGGTGATCGGCGCCGGATAGGGCGCGCCCGAGGAACCCCACTGGAACTGGAACAGGCCCTGGATCACCAGCGCCAGGCCGAAGGTCAGCAGGAAGCCGTAGAGATGGTCGAGGTGGTAGATGCGCTTCAGCATCAGCTTCTCGATCACGACGCCGAACAGGCCGACCACGACGGGCGCCAGCACCAGCGCCGCCCAGAACGGGATGTTGAGCCAGGTCAGCATCAGCCAGGCGGCGAAGGCGCCCATCATGTACTGCGCGCCGTGCGTGAAGTTGATCACGTTCAGCATGCCGAAGATCACGGCCAGCCCCATGCTCAGCATGGCGTAGAAGGCGCCGTTGATCAGGCCGAGCGTGCCTTGCGCGGCGATCTTCTGCAGGAGGTCGGCCAGGTCACCGTCGAACATCGTTCACACCCCGAGATAGGCCTGCAGCTTGTCGAGGCTCGCCCGGGCCTCGGCGGCGCTCACCGTGTCGACCATGCGGCCGTTCTCCATGACGTAGTGGCGGTCCGCCACGGTCGCGGCGAAATGAAAGTTCTGCTCGACCAGCAGGATGGTGAAGCCGCGCGACTTCAGCGTCCGGATGACCTCGCCGATGCGCTGCACGATCACCGGCGCCAGCCCCTCGGTCGGCTCGTCAAGCAGCAGCAGGTTGGCGCCGGTGCGCAGGATGCGGCCGATCGCCAGCATCTGCTGTTCGCCGCCCGACAGCTTGGTGCCCTGGCTGCGCCGGCGCTCGGCAAGGTTGGGGAAGAGCCGGTAGATCTCGTCGAGGCTCATGCCGCCCTGGCGGACCTGTGGCGGCAGGAGCAGATTCTCCTCGACATTGAGGCTGGCGAAGATGCCGCGCTCCTCGGGACAATAGGCGATGCCCTGGCGCGCGATCGCGTTGGAGGGCTGGCCCACCGTCTCGCGGCCGTCGAATTCCACTGAGCCGGTGCGCGCCGTCACGATGCCCATGATCGCCTTCAGCGTCGTGGTCTTGCCCGCGCCGTTGCGGCCGAGCAACGTCACCAGCTCGCCGCGGCCGATCTCGAAATCGACGCCGTGCAGGATATGGCTCTCGCCGTACCAGGCCTGCAGGTCGTTCACCTTGAGGAGCGTCTCAGCCATGGCCGGTGCCCACATAGGCTTCGACGACCAGCGGGTTCTTCGACACCGTGGCGTACGGCCCCTCGGCCAGCACCTCGCCGCGCGCCAGCACTGTGATGGTGTCGGAAAGATCGGCGACGACGGACATGTTGTGTTCGACCATCAGCACGGTGCGATCCTTCGCCACCGAGCGGATGAGCGCCGCGATGCGCTTGATGTCTTCCTGCCCCAGCCCCGCCATGGGCTCGTCGAGCAGCATCATCTCAGGATCGAGCGCCAGGGTCGTGGCGATCTCGAGCGCGCGCTTGCGGCCGTAGGGCAGCTCGACCGCCGGCAGACGTACGTACTGGGTGAGCCCCACCGCCTCGATCAGCTCCAGTGCCCGCTGATCGAGCTGCCGCAGCACGCTGTCGGAGCGCCAGAACATGAAGGAATTGCGCAGCGGCCGCTGGAGCGCCACGCGCACGTTCTCCAACACGCTGAGGTGCGGAAACACCGCCGAGATCTGGAAGGAGCGCACCAGTCCCATGCGCGCAATCGCCGCCGCCGAGGAGCCGGTGATGTCCTGCCCATTGTAGTGGATGCGGCCCGCCGTCGGCGTCAGGAAGTGAGTCAGGAGGTTGAAGCAGGTCGTCTTTCCGGCGCCGTTGGGCCCGATCAGCGCGTGGATCGTGTGACGCCTGACCTTCAGATTGACGTCCTTGACGGCGACGAACCCCTTGAACTCCTTCGTAAGCCCGGTGGCCTCGAGGATTATTTCTTGTTCCGCCATACCCTCCCTCGCGGTCAGGCGACTTAATCCAAGCTTTGCGCATATGTCCAGCGTCGTGCCCGCATTGGTGTCCAACAGGTGCAGTCTGTAGATTGCGGATCACAATGCGGACCGCGCGTCTGGTCTGCGCCAGGGGGCGAGGCTAATCTCGCGCCGTGTACGATAGGGAGATTCCAAAGATGAAATTCACAAGGACCTTGAGCCTCGCCGGCATGGTCGCAGCGGCGACTGGCCTCACGGCTGCGGGCCTCAGCGTGATGGTGCCCGCCCATACCTGGGCGCAGGCAGCTCCGCCGCTCAAGATCGCCGTCATGGACGGCTTCTCCGGCGTCTACGGCGACCTGACGCAGGGCGAGCCGGAGGCCATGCAGCTCGCCGTCGACGATGTCGGCGGCAAGGTGCTGGGCCGCCAGGTCGAGATCCTGCAGGCCGACCACCAGACCAAGCCCGATGTCGGCGCGGGCATCGCGCGCAAGTGGTACGACGTCGACGGCGTGAAGATGATCACCGGCCTCGGCACCTCCTCGGTGGCACTCGCCGTGCGCAAGGTCTCCCAGGAGAAGGGCCAGATCGACATCAACACCGGCGCCGCTTCCAGCGACCTCACCGGTCCTGCCTGCTCGGCGACCGGCGCGCATTGGGTCTACGACACCTATTCGCTGGCCCACGTGACCGGCAGCGCCATGGTGAAGGCAGGCGGCGATTCCTGGTTCTTCCTCACCGCCGACTACGCCTTCGGCCATGCGCTCGAGCGTGACGTGACCGAGGTGGTGAAAGCGGCGGGCGGCAAGGTGCTGGGCGACGTCAAGCATCCGCTCAGCACGCAGGACTTCTCCTCCTTCCTGCTGCAGGCGCAGGGATCGAAGGCCAAGGTGATCGGTCTCGCCAATGCCGGCATGGACACGGTCAATTCGATCAAGCAGGCGGGCGAGTTCGGCATCGTCAAGGGCGGCCAGAAGCTCGCGGGCCTGCTGGTCTTCGCCACCGACGTGCAGTCTCTCGGGCTCAAGACCGCGCAAGGCCTGGTGCTGACCGAGGCCTTCTACTGGGACCAGAACGACGAGACGCGCGCCTGGACGAAGCGTTACCGCGCCAAGAAGGACAAGCTGCCCAGCATGCTGACGGCAGGCGTCTACAGCTCGACCCTGCACTATCTCAAGGCCGTGCAGGCCGCCGGCACCGACGACGCCAAGAAGGTGATGGCCAAGATGCAGGAGATGCCGGTCAACGACGTCATGACCAAAAACGGCAAGCTGCGTCCGGACGGCCGGCTGGTGCGCGACATGTACCTGTTCCAGGTCAAGTCGCCGGATGAGTCCAAGGGCAAGGACGACATCTACAAGCTGATCGCCACCGTTCCGGGAGACGAGGCCTACCGTCCCCTCAAGGACGGCAAGTGCCCGTACATCAAGTAGGCGAGCTTTCTCCTCCCCCGTCAAACGGGGGAGGAGAT
>DATJWN010000082.1:0-13928 GCA_035501235.1 Reyranella sp. | reverse complement strand
GCGAACTTGTCCATCTTCTCGGCAAGCTCGCCGCGATAGAACGACTGGCCCTTGCTCTCGGCGATCATCTTCAGCGTCTTGGCCTGGTCGGGGAACTTCCAGAGCTCGCCCGGCTTGGGCGCGCGGCCGCCCGGCAGGAAGGCCTTCACCCAGCTCTCCTGGCCCTTCAGGCGATCGATCGCGGCGTCCCACTGGCGCGCGATCAGATAGGGGACACGGTAGCCGTCTGCTGCGTACTTGATCGCGGGCTCGAACAGGTCGGCGAAGGGAAGCTTGCCGTAGCGCTTGTTGAGCTCGACCCAGAGCGACACGGCGCCGGGCACCGAGACGCTGCCCCAGCCGACGCTCGGCATCGCGGCCATGCCGGCGTACTTGTCGGGCGTCATCAGCGCCGGCGAATGGCCCGAGGCGTTGAGGCCCACGAGCTTGCTGCCGTCCCACAGGATGCAGAAGGCGTCCGAGCCGATGCCGTTCATCGTCGGTTCGACGATGGTGATGGCGATGGCCGCGGCGAGGGCGGCATCGACCGCGTTGCCGCCCTCGGCCAGCATGCGTAGCCCCGCGGTCGAGGCGAGATGCTGCGAGGAGGCGACGACGTTGTCGGCGAAGATCGGCAGCTTCTTGCTGGCGTAGGGAAAATCGTAGTTGAAGGAAGGCACCCCAAATCCTCTTTAGGTTCACTTGGAGGCCACGAGGGCCTCGATGCGCGCCACGAAGCGCGGCGATTGAAGGAACTGGCGGTTGTCCGCCTCGCTCTTGCCGAACAGCGTGAAGTCGAAGAGACCCGAGCCCGCGATCTCGCCCAACCGCCCCGCGAGCTTCATCCGCTCGCCGAGCCGCACCGTTTTTAGCGCCGCCACGGCGGTATCGGAAAGGCCCGGCGGCGGTGTCTCTCGGGATCGTGTGGAGAAGAGCTGGGCGAAGGCGCCGGCCATGGCGAGCGTCCAGTCGTTGAACGCGTAGAGCGAAACTTGCGGCCCGACCTCGATGGTGACGGCGACGTTCTGCGCGTTGCCGTCGATGCGCGTCAGGGTGCCGGTCCAGTCGGCGAAGGGCCCGACCGAGTCGGCGAGCGTGAGGCTCTGCTTCACCGCCTCCTCGACATTGAGCGGATTGCCCGAGGCGAGCGCCGGCTTGGCGATCTTCGCCAGCCCGTCGAGGAACTTCTTCTGCTGCTCGTTACGCTCGTAGATCGAGCCTTCGAAGCAGCCGGCCAGCAGCGTCGCGCCGCCCAGCAGGAACGCGCGACGCTTCGCCATCGATCACGCCGCCTTCGGCGTAGCCTTGGCGCGTTCCTCTTCCTTCAGTTCCTTCTTGGAGAGCTTGCCGACGGGCGTCTTGGGAAGCTCCGCGCGGATCTCGAGCGCGACCGGCATCTCGTGCTTGCCGATCTTGTCCTTCAGATGCTCGAGCAGCTCCTCGAAGGTGAGATGCTGGCCGGGCTTCAGCTTCACGAAGACCTTGGGCGCCTCGTGGCGATGCGGATGGGGAATGCCGATCACGATGCATTCGTCCACCGCGGGATGCTCGTAGACGGCTTCCTCGATCATGCGCGGATAGACGTTGTAGCCGGACGAGATGATCAGGTCCTTCGAGCGGTCGACGAGGTAGAGCCAGCCGTCCGCATCCATGTAGCCCATGTCGCCGGTGCGCAGGCCCTTCCAGTTCGACGCGGGATGGGTGAACAGCACGTTGTCGGTCTCGGCCTGCTTCTTCCAGTAGCCCTTCATGATCTGCGGCCCGATGATGCAGACCTCGCCGACATTCTCCTTGCCGGGCGGCAGCACGCGGTCGGGATTCTCCATGTCGCGGATCTCGATGATGGTGCCGACGATCGGCACGCCGCACGAGCCCAGGCGCCGCGCGGTCTTGTCGACGGGGCAGATCGTGCCGGTGGGCGAGGTCTCGGTGAGGCCGTAGCCCTCGATCAGCGTCGCGCCCGTCAGCTTCTCGAACTGCTGCTGCACCTCGACGGGCAGCGGCGCGCCGCCGGACATGCAGATCTTGAGCGAGCGCAGGTCGAGCTCGCGCGCCTTGGGATGCTTGTTGATCGCCGTGTAGAGCGTCGGCACGCCGGGCAGGAAGGTCGGCTTCTTGGTCGCGAGGTCCTTCACGATCAGGTCGATGTCGGGCCGCGGATAGAGGATCAGCTGATTGCCGTTGCGCACCGCGCCCAGCATGATTCCGGAGAGCGCGTAGATGTGGAACAGCGGCAGCACGCACACGACCTTCTCGTTGCCGGGTGTCGTGTAGGGCAGCGTCCAGGCCTGGCCCTGCGACATCGAGGCGACGACGCAGCCATGGGTCAGCATCGCGGCCTTCGGGAGCCCGGTCGTGCCGCCGGTATATTGCAGGATCGCGACCTCGTCCCAGAGGTCGTTCGGCGCGGGATGGGCTGCGTACTTGCCGTCGTTGGCCAGCAGTTTCCTGAACGACATGTGCCAGTCGTCGCGTGGCCAGGCCGAGATCTCCTTCTTCTTGGCGATCGGGTAGAGCCAGTTCTTGGGCCAGGGCAGGTAGTCCGCGATCGAGCCCACGATCAGCTTCCGCAGCCGCGTCTTGCCGTGCATGGCGGCCATCTTCGGATAGAGCGCGGTGACGTCGAGCGTCACCAGGATGTCGGTCTCCGAATCGCCGATCTTGAATTCGAGCTCGCGCGCCGCATCGAGCGGCGAATAGTTCACGACCCGGCCGCCCGCCTTCAGGATGCCGAAGAAGGCGATCAGGTAGTGCGGTGTGTTGGGAAGATAGAGGCCGACATTGACGCCGGGCCCGACGCCCAGCTTCTGGAAGCCGGCAGCCGCGCGGTCGGTCGCCTGCTTGTAGTCGCCGAAGGTCATGACCTTGTCGAGGAAGTCGGTGAACGGCCGGTCGGCGTTCGCAGCGCAGCTTTCCTCGAAGATCTGGTGCAGCGTCTTGCGGGGCACCTCGAGCTCCCACCGCACGCCCGGCGGATAGCTCTTCTCCCACGGATAGCCTGCCATTGTTCGTTCCTCCCCGGCCGACTATGGCACACGGTAGGCGTAGGAGTAGACGGTCCTGTAGCCGAGCTCGGCATAGAGCGGCCGGGCGGCGGCGTTGCTTGCCACGACCTGCAAATAGGAATGTCGCGCGCCCTGGGAACGGCCCCAGGCGCCGACGCTCTGCGTCAGCCGACGCGCCAGCCCACGACGGCGGGCCCGCGCCGCCACCAGCACGTCGAACAGTCCGACATATCCGTCCTCGACCACGCCCAGTGCAAAGGCGACCGGCTCGCCCGCTTCCTCGACGCTCGCAAAGCCGACGGGTGCCGAGATCGACTGCAGCATCCGCTGCATGGTGGCGCGGTGGGCGGGCGCGACAGGGCTGAGGTCGGCGAAGCCCGCAAGCCAGGCGCCCGAGGGCCGGTCCGCGAACCGGACGTCAGGGTCGGCGGTGAAGGGCGCCCCCAGAGGGGCCACCTGGACCAGGGTCTCGTCGATCCGGCGGTAGCCGGCGGCGGCGAGGGCTGTATCGGTCTCCGGCGGGGCGAGCGGGCTCAGCCGCCAGACCGGCGGCAGGCCGCGTTCGAAATAGGCCGCCTCCAGAGTGTTCTTCACACCTTGGTTGAACTCTGCCTCGGCGCCCAACGCATTGATTGAATTGGCTCTTTTCGTATAGCCGCCGGAAAAGCGCTGGACCCAGCCGCCCTCGCTCAGCGTCTGCAGTGCCGGCCACGCCTTGAGGGCGCGCCGCTCGAGGCCGCGGATTTGTTCTTGGTCAAACGATTCCAGTGACATTCGATACAGTTCGTGCTATCCAGAGAATCAATAATAACAAAGTGTTACTTTACTAACTGCAAGTTCTACATGAACTGCTCCGACAGCCCCTCCGTCGAGCATCGTGTTTGTCGGCAGCCGCCCGATCGCCTTTCCTCCCATACGATCACAGCGCGGCTGCCGGCTCTTCTCCTGCTCGCCTTCCTCGCCTTCGACCTTGTCGGCTGCGGTAGCTCCGACCGGCAGAGCTATGGCTATGCCGACCGGCCGCCGAGCAACCGTACGGCCTATGTTGCCTGGCAGGAATGGACCCGCTTCGGCCGGTCGACCGTCGTCTATGGCGGCAGCGCCGGCGGTTATGTCAATCGCAACGGCGTCAACGAGCGCAGCGAACCGCTCAACAGCCGCGTCGGCGACTATTGGGGAAGCTGCGGCCATCCCGAATGGAACGGCCGGACCACGAGCAAGCCCTGGTCGGGCGCCTTCGTGACCTGGGCGATGGCCCAATCGGGCGTGAGCGCCTCGCAATTCCCGCGTGCCGGTCGTCACGGCGAATATCTCGCGATCCTGTACGACCGCGAGCACGCCTCGCGTTCGCCGGCCTTCGTGCTGCATGCGCCCAGCGAGTATGCGCCGAAGGAGGGCGATCTCGTCTGCACCGGCACCGCGGGCCCGACCTGGCGCTACGCCGATTCGCGCATGGCGCGCCGGCGCATCGACAACACGGCGACGCATTGCGACATCGTCACCGCCGCGCATGGCGGCTACGTCCAGGCGGTTGGCGGCAACGTCAAGAACAGCGTGACGATGAGCCTCTATCCCGTCGACCATCGCGGCCACCTGATGAATGTCGGCGGCCATCCCTGGATGCTGGTCGTGGAGAACCGCGCAGGCTGAGCGCGGGGGTCAGCCCTTGCCCTGGATGAAGGAGGCCACGCGCTCGGCGATCATGATCGTGGGCGCATTCGTGTTGCCGCCGACCAGCGTCGGCATCACTGAAGCGTCGACGACGCGCAAGCCCTGCAGGCCGCGCACGCGGCACTGATTGTCGACCACGGCCATGGGATCGTTGTCGGGCCCCATCTTGCAGGTGCCGACGGGATGATAGATCGTCTCGCACTTGGCGCGGACCCATTGCTCGATCTCGCCATCGGTCTTCACCGCAGCGCCTGGCTGGAACTCGTCGGCGCGATAGGGATCGAGGCCCGCTTGGGCGAAGATCTCGCGGCCCATCTTCACGCCCTTGATCAGCGTGTCGAGGTCCTTGCGCTCGGCAAGATAGTTTGCGTCGATCAGCGGATGCGCGTTGGGATCCGTGCTCGCGAGCCGGATGGTGCCCGTGCTCTCGGGGCGAAGCGTGCAGACATGCAGGCTGTAGCCGTTCTGCTTCATCTTGGTGCGGCCGTGATCGACCACGAGAACCGGCAGGAAATGGAACTGCACGTCGGGCGCCGACAGGCCCTGCTGCGTGCTGACGAAGCCGCCTGATTCGGCGATCGGCGAAGTGCCGGGACCCTTCTTCTGGCTCCAGTACTTGTAGAGCGACCAGAGCTTGTTCGCCCTGTCGTAGGTGTCGCCGGTCTTGCAGAACTGCAGCAGCGCGGCATCGAGATGGTCCTGCAGGTTGGCGCCGACGCCGGGCAGGTCGTGCAATGGCTTGATGCCGACCGACTTCAGGTGATCGGCCGGGCCGATGCCCGACAGCATCAGGAGCTGCGGCGAGTTCACCGCGCCACCCGACAGGATGATGTCGCGGCTGCACAGCGCCACTTCGTCCTGGCCGCGGTAGCGATAGCGGATGCCCATCGCGCGGCCGTCGTCGAGGATGACGCGCTCGACGACAGCGCCGGTGATCACCTTGACGTTGTTCTTGTTGCGCTCGACGGCCGGCCGCAGATAGGCCGAGGCGGTGCTCCAGCGCTGCTGGTTCTTCTGCGTGACCTGGTAGTAGCCGACGCCTTCCTGGTTCGCGCCGTTGAAGTCCTTCACGCGCTTGTGGCCGGCCTGTTCGCAGGCCTTCAGGAAACCCTCGTTGATCTTCGAGGGATCGGCCTGCTCGGCGACGTTCAACGGGCCGCCCGTGCCGTGGAAGTCATCGTGCAGCGCCTCGTTATTCTCCGCCTTCTTGAAGAAGGGCAGCACGTCGTTGTAGCTCCAGCCCTCGTTGCCGAGCTGGCGCCAGTGGTCGTAGTCCCAGGCGTTGCCGCGCACATAGAGCATGGCGTTGATCGACGAGGAGCCGCCCAGCGTCTTGCCGCGCGGCCAGTACATGCGCCGGTCGTTGCAATGTTTCTGCGGAACGGTTTCGTAGGCCCAGTTGTAGGGCGACTTGTCGCCCAGGCTCGCGAAGCCCGCGGGCATCTTGAGCAGGAAGGAATCGTCGGCCGGTCCCGCCTCGAGGATCAGGATGTTGAGCGTGTAGTCCTCGCCCAGGCGATTGGCGATGGCGGAGCCTGCGGAGCCCGCGCCGATGATGATGTAGTCGTAAGGCCAGGACATGGTCTCTTCCTAGGGCAGTCTGTTCTCGATGACGGTGAAGAACGGTCGGCCGGATATGGGCGACAAAAACCCGGTCGCGTCCAGTGGAAAGGTGCTGAGGCTCACTGAGTCCTCGACGTTGCCGCCGATCGCCTCCAGTGATCCCTGCCGCACCGCGACCACGATGTCGCAGTGGCCGGGCCCGCGGTCGAGCCAGTCGAGGCTGGTGCGCCCGCCGTCCCGCGACGAGCAGATCAGGTCGCCGGGCTGCGGCGCGCGCTCGCTCAGGCGCCAAGGTACGAAGGCCGGATCGCGCCGCTTGGCGCGCTCGACCAGACGTTCGACGTAAATCGTGTGGCGCTCATCGGGACAGAATTTCTCGCGCGGCACGCCTGCGCTCTCGATGTCCCAGGAGATGAAGGCGGCCGACCACGGCACGTCGGTGTCGAGGCCGCTCAGCTCCGGCTTGTCGACGCTGCGCCAGTAATCGCGCACGCGCTCCGACATCTGGCGCTCGTTCAGTCCCCGGTGCGTCACCTGCGCGGTGCCGTCGGCATAGCTGATCGTCTGCCGGCCGAATCGTTGCCATTCCTGCTCGGCCAGCATCACCATCGACGCCTTGGCGCTGATGCTGGGCGGCGGCGCTTCGGGCCGGAACGACGAGCCGGGGCAGGCGCCGAGTTGCGGCAGGCCGGCCGCGGTCAGCTGCGGACGCTCGCTGCAGGCGGCAAGCAGCAACAGGCCGATCACGGGGAGGACACGCAGCGCTACCATCGGCCCAACCCGCCGATCACGATCGTCGGCACATTGGCCGTGTGGCTCTCGACGGTGAAGACCTGCGTGCCCGGCCGTCGTCCGTCGCGCGGCGTGGAGACCTCGACGCCGGCCTTCTTCAATCGCGCATGGCAGCGCGCGACGTCGGGCGTGCGCCACGACAGGCCCCACAATTCGTCGGGAGCGTCGGACACACCCTGCTTGAGATCGTGCGCGATCTCGACCACGAGATTGCCGCAGCGGAAGAACAGCAACCGCGCGTTCCAGGCCGGGTTGCTGCGATCGAGCCTGAGGTCGAGGCCGAGCCGTCCCGCATAGAGCGCCACCGCGCGCTCGGGATTGGGCGAGCGGATCACGACGTGATCGAGCTCGGTGATCGATTCCGCTTCGCTCGATTTGAAAAGAGGCGAGGGCGCCGGCGTCTCGCGGCGTTCGGTCAGCGCAATCGTCACGCCGTGCGTCGCCTCGGGCGTGAGCTTCAATCCGCGGCGCTCCAGCAGCTGCTCGGTCTTCTCGACCGACGATGTCGCGAACACCATCGACGTCAGCCGCGCCGTCGAGGCGTCGTCCTCGATGACCAGCCCGACATTGCCGACGCGCAGCGCGCCGCTTTCCGCCTTGCGCCCCAGCAACGTCTCGTACGCGCCGACGGCGCCCGCGAGAAACGACGCCTTGAGCGTCAGATGATCGAGCGCGTCGATCACGGGACTAGCCGATACGCTTCAGCTTCTCTTTGTACATGCCGCCGCGGCGTACGTAGCTCTCGGCGCTGAGGCGCAGACGCGTGACATTGTCCTCGCTCACCTCGCGCGCGGCCTTGGCGGGCGAGCCGAAGATCACGGCACGGTCGGGGAAACTCTTGCCCTCGGTGACGACGGCGCCCGCGCCGACCAAGCTCTGCTTGCCGATCACCGACTTGTTCAGCACCACGGCCGCGACGCCGATCAGTGCACCGTCGCCGATCGTGCAGCCATGCAGCATGACCATGTGGCCGATCGTGACCCCCTTGCCGATGGCGATCGGGCAGCCCGGGTCGGTATGCAGCACGGAATTCTCCTGCACGTTGCTGTCGTCGCCGATCACGATCGGTTCGTTGTCGCCGCGCAGCACGGCGCCGAACATGATCGACACGCGCTCGCCCAGGGTGACGTCGCCGATGATCACGGCCGTATCAGCGATGTAGCAGGACGCTGGAATCACGGGCTTTTTGTCGCCGAGCTGGTAAATCGCCATGTTGCTCCCTTCCGTTTACGTAAACGCCCTTTGACGTTTACGTAAACGTCAAGTATGACACTTCCATGCCCACGGCAACATCTTCCGTCCCGCCTTCCAGCAAGAGCGCCGCGCCGCGCGACACCGCGCGCATCTATAGCATCGCCGAACTCGCCCGCGAGTTCGCCATCACCGCGCGCACCATCCGCTTTTACGAAGATGAGGGGCTGGTCAAGCCGCGCCGCCAGGGACTGACCCGGCTCTACAGCGCGCACGATCGCACGCGGCTCGGCTGGATCCTGCGCGGCAAGCGGCTCGGCTTCTCGCTGTCGGAGATCAAGCAGCTCCTCGACCTCTACCAGGTCGATCGCACCGGCGTGCAGCAGATGCGCGAGCTCCTGCGCCGCAGCCGGCTGCACATCGAGGACCTGCAACGCAAGCGTCGCGATCTCGATGCACACATCAGGGAATTCGAGGAAGTGGAGACCACGGTCGCGACCGAGCTTAAGAAGCGCGGCGTCGATCCGGAAGGCGACTAGACATATAGAGGGGAAACGCCATGGCCGTGTACAAGGCACCGCTCAAGGAAATGCAGTTCGTCCTCAACGAGGTGCTCGACGTGTCGAGCCTCGCCAAGCTGCCGGGCTACGAGGATGCGACGCCCGACACGATCCAGGCGATCCTCGAGGAAGCGGCGAAGCTTTGCGAGAACGTGACCTTCCCGCTCAATCGCTCGGGCGACGAGGAAGGCTGTCACTACGAGAACGGCGTGGTGCGCACGCCCAAGGGGTTCAAGGAAGCCTACGACCAGTATCGCGACGGCGGCTGGACGGCGTTGAGCTGCGACCCCAGGTACGGCGGCCAGGGCCTGCCCGCGACGGTGAGCTTCCTGGTGCAGGAGATGATGACGTCGGCCAACCAGGCCTTCGCCATGTATCCCGGCCTGACGCACGGCGCCTACGAGGCGCTGCTGGCGCACGGCTCGGAGGAGCTGAAGCAGCGCTTTCTCCCGAAGCTCACGAGCGGCGAGTGGTCGGGCACGATGTGCCTCACCGAGCCCCATTGCGGCACCGACCTCGGCATGCTGCGCACGCGCGCCGAGCCGCAGGCCGACGGCAGCTACGCGATCACCGGCACCAAGATCTTCATTTCGGCCGGCGAGCACGATCTCACCGAGAACATCGTGCATCTCGTGCTGGCGCGTCTGCCGGATGCACCCGGCGGCACCAAGGGCATCTCGCTCTTCATCGTGCCGAAGTTCATTCCCAAGGCCGACGGCAGCGTGGGCGAGCGCAACGGCATCCGCTGCGGCTCGATCGAGCACAAGATGGGCATCAAGGCCAACGCGACCTGCGTCATGAACATCGACGGCGCCAAGGGCTGGCTGGTCGGCGAGCTGAACAAGGGCATGAACGCCATGTTCGTGATGATGAATGCCGCGCGCCTCGGCGTCGGCATGCAGGGGCTCGGCATCGCCGAGGTCGCGCGCCAGAGCGCCGCCGCCTATGCCAGGGATCGCCTGCAGATGCGCTCGCTGACCGGGCCGAAGAATCCCAACGGTCCGGCCGATCCGATCATCGTGCATCCCGACGTGCGGCGCATGCTGCTGACGCAGAAGTCGTTCACCGAGGCCGCGCGCGCGCTGGCGCTGTGGGTCGGCATGCTGATCGACGAGGCGCACCGCTCTCCCGACGCATCCAGGCGCGAGGCGGCGGACGATCTCATCCAGCTGCTGACGCCGATCATCAAGGCCTACTTCACCGACATGGGCAGCGAGTGCGCGAACCTCGCCGTGCAGACCTTTGGCGGCCATGGCTTCATCCGCGAGAACGGCGTCGAGCAGCTGGTGCGCGACGCGCGCATCACGCAGCTCTACGAAGGCACCAACGGCATCCAGGCGCTCGATCTCGTCGGCCGCAAGCTGCCGATGAAGGGCGGCCGTGCGGCGCAGCGGCTGCTGGGCGAGATCTCGGGCTTCGTCGCCGCCCACAAGGCGGACGAGAAGATGAAGGAGTTCGTCGAACCGCTCGAGAAGGCGCTGGGCCGCGTGCAGGATGCCGCGCTCTTCCTGATGCAGAACGCGATGAAGAACCCGGACGAGGCGGGTGCCGCTTCGACGGATCTCCTGCGGCTGATGGCGCTCACGGCGATGGCCTTCATGTGGGGCCGCATCGCCGTCGCCGCCTTCAAGGGATTGCAGAAGGGCGAGGACAACGCCTTCTACGAGGCCAAGCTCGCGACCGCGCGCTTCTACATCGCCCGCGTGCTGCCGCAGACGACGTCGCTCAACCACCAGATCAAGGCGGGGGCGGCGACCCTGATGGCGCTGCCGGCGGAGGCGTTCTAGGTCTCAGACCTGATATTCGCGCAGCCAGCGCCGCGCCTCGCCGATGTCGCCGAACGAGCGGATGGTCATGTTCTCGCCGTTGGCCTGGATGATATTGTCGATCGAGACGCGGGCGATATAGGAATCGGGCGCCTTGCTGGCCGCGGCCTTAAGGCCCGCCGCGGCGGCGCGCGGCATCCAGTCGTCGAGGATCCAGCGCTGATCGTCGATGTCGATCGTGGGCAGGGCGGTGTCGTCGCCCAGCACCTTGCTCACGCGATGCGCGGCGATGAGGTGAATCAGGTTTTCGTGCACGCAGCGCAGCTGGCTGCTCGTCACGGAGCCCTTCCAGACCACGGTGACGCAGGGCACCTCGTCGTCGAAGAACATCGAGCAGGTCGGATTGTCCTTCAGGCGGTCGATCAGGGGCAACGCGTCGGTCGGCTCGATGCCGAGCGCCGCCGCGAGCCGCTTCAGCGGTTCGGTTTCCGATTTTTCTTCGCGTCCCATCTGCCGCCCTTTTCGACGGGCGGCATTTTGCAGATCGTGTGCTTCCATTCCAAGATTTTTCTGTCGTGATGCCTGTGGGTTCGTTCACCATCGTGTGTACGAGAGTCGGAGGAACGAGAATGCAGGACCGGAAAATCGGTGACGTGCGGGTCACGCGAATCGAGGAGCAGATGGGCCCGGGCTTTCCCGCCAAGGACTTCTTTCCCGAGTTCGACGCCGAGACGTTCGCCGCCGAGCAGCATTGGCTGGCACCCGCCTACTTCCAGCCGGAAAGCGGCAAGCTGATGACTTCGATCCACTCCTGGCTGGTGCGCACGGCCGACTACACGATCCTGATCGACGCCTGCTCGGGTAACCACAAGCCGCGGCCCGGCATGCCGCGCTTCGACATGCTGAACACCGGATATCTCGATCGCTTGCGCGAAGCAGGCGTGCAGCCCGAGGAGATCGACTTCGTGATGTGCACGCATCTTCATGTCGACCATGTCGGCTGGAACACCAAGCTGGAAAACGGCAAGTGGGTGCCGACTTTCCCCAGGGCCAAGTACGTGATGTCGCGCACCGATCACGATCACTGGGCGAAGGTGGCGAAGACGGCGGGCTCCGTGCCCTACGAGGTCAACACCTACAACGATTCGGTGCTGCCGATCGTCGAGGCGAAGATGGCCGAGTTCGTGTCGGGCGAGCACGCGATGTGCGGCTGCTTCAAGATCAAGCCCGCGCCCGGCCACACGCCGGGGCAGATCCGGCTCGATCTCGAGTCGCGCGGCAAGCGCGCGATCTTCCCGGGCGATGCGTTGCACAATCCGGTGCAGGTGCCGCTGTGGAAGTGGAACAGCCGCTTCTGCGAGGACCGCGATCTCGCGCGCCGGACACGCCAGACCTTGCTCGCCGATTGCGTGGAGCAGGGCGCGCTGTTGATGCCGGCGCACTTCGCTCCACCCCACGCAGCCTACGTGAAGGCCAAGGGCGACGCCTTCGAACTCGATTGGGACCACGACAACGCCCGAGGGCGTTAGGCGGCGGCCCTCACCGGCCCTTCCAGTCCGGCTTGCGCTTCTCGGCGAAGGCGCGCGGCCCCTCGACCGTGTCCTCGCTCTTGGTCATGGCGACGAAGGCCGGATAGTGGAGATTGTGCATGGCGACCTCGAGCGACGGCACGTCGAGGGAGCGCATGACGACCTGCTTGGTCGCGCGCACGCTCATCGGCGAGCAGGCGAGGATGTCGTTGGCCCAACGCTTGGCCGCGTTCATCAGCTCGGCATGCGGCACGACCTCGGTGACGAAGCCGAGCTCGAAGCCCTCCTTCGCCGATACGTGTCGGCCGGTCAGCATCATGCCCATCGCCTTCTTGAGCGGGATCATGCGGCTCAGTCGCTGCATGCCGCCGGCACCGGCGGCGAGGCCCACCTTGGGTTCGGGCAGCGCGAAGGTCGCCTTGTCGGACGCCACGATGATGTCGCACGCGAGCGCGATCTCGAAGCCGCCGCCCATGGCGACACCGTTCACGGCGGCGATCACCGGCTTCTCGAGGTCGAAGCGGTTGGCAAGGCCGCCGAAGCCCTTGGCGGGATGGACCGGGCGCTTGCCGGTCTTCTTCTGGATCTCGGCATGGTATTTCAGGTCGTTGCCGGCGCAGAAGGCCTTGTCGCCCGCACCCGTGATGATCGCGACCCAGAGGTCGGGATTGCTGTGGAAATCGTCGAACGCTGCGACAAGTTCCTCATTCGCCATGGGGTGGCAGGCGTTGTAGACCTCGGGTCGGTTGATGGTCGCGATCATCAGTCGGCCATCGGTCTCGATTTTGCTATACTGTCCCATGGCGTTTCCCTTCATTTGCGGACGCTGAGGCGCGGCCAATCGCACCTTGATCGTCCGTGACGATACAAAATGCTGCCATGGAATGGCGCGAAAATTCCCGCGGTGTCGGGATGTAAGTTGGCAACTGGACAGGATCCAAAGAGCGGAATGTCGTTTGGAAAGGGACAATTCGGCCGTCGCGCGGCCCTTGGGATCGCCGCCGGGCTGATGGCCCTGGCCGGCTCCGCGCATGCCGACTGCGTCCCGACCTTCAACCAGAATCTCAGCCGCGCGGAAGGCGCCGAACGTGCGTATCGGTACGCGCATCGGGAGATGATCGCCCAGGTCGCGCCGGCTCCCGGTACGGCCGTGCCGGTTGTCATCAAGCCGGCCACCAAGGCGCCCAAGGAGCTTCCCAAGGGATTGAATGGGCCGCCGCCGGCCGAAGCGGTCAACAAGCTGCTCGCGCCGCCGAAGCCCGATCCTGCAGTCCCACTGCCACGCGCCGATCTGGCCCGCCAGAGCGTGTCCGGGGATGATGCCAGCGATAGTCCTATGGCAGGACCCCGTGTCTATGGTCGCCCCGAGCAGGGCAACAACGGGGTCATGGGCGTCGTCATGGGGGTAAAAATCCCCATCCCGGCGGACCGCAATTCGGCAACGTCTCGCACAATATCTGGTAGTGGGTCGACGAGCGCCGATTCGAGCGATTCTGGCCGATAAATCAGCACTGTTGCCGGGCTGCCACAGGTATGCCTTGAAAGCGCCCGCCTTCTTGCACCTTACCAGTTGTGGTGTGTATATTCCCGGCCGTGGTTGGTCGCTTGAACCCAGCCCCGCCAACGCTCGTCAGGTTTTATAAACGAGGGGAAGAACTCATGAAAAAGGCTTTGATGGCCGCCGCTGCGTTTGTTGCGCTGCCGGTTGTCGCCCAGGCGCAGTCGCCGTCGTCGGGCTTCTATGTCGGTGCGGAAGGCGGTCTGAACTGGCTGCTCAACACCACGATCAACAATCAGGCCGTCACCCCGCAGACGGGCTTCGCCGTTGGTGGCGTGATCGGCTACGACTTCGTCGGCCCGCGCGTCGAACTC
>DATJWN010000081.1:0-5166 GCA_035501235.1 Reyranella sp. | reverse complement strand
CGAGGTAACGGCCTTCAACCAGCCTGCCCCGACCAACGGTCCGCCGAACCAGAATCAGGGTGATTGCAAAGCAGGACAGGGCAACTATCGCCTGGGCACCGGCGACAAGATTCGTGTCGTCGTGCTGCAGGACACAGAATTTTCGGGGGACTATGAGGTCAATGCGACCGGCGGCATTTCCGCGCGCATGCTGGGTCCCATCGAGGTGGCGGGCAAGACGCTGGCCGAGGTCGAGGAAATGCTGCGCGATCGCTACAAGGATGGCGGTTACTTGGTCCAGCCGCGCCTGAGCGTGGAGTTGGTCACGACCCGGCCCTGGTACATCGTGGGCGAGGTGTCGCGCGTTGGGCAGTTCCCTTACGTCAACTGCCTCCACGTCATTCAGGCGATCGCGATCGCAGGTGGGTTCACGCGCCGCGCGGCAAAGTCGCGCATTACCATCAAGCGCTTCTTTTCGAAATCGTCCGAGGAAGAGTATGTAACGGAAGACACGCTCGTGGAGCCGGGAGACGTTTTACGTATCCCAGAAAGGTACTTCTGAGGCCATCTGCCCCTGAGGTGCCGGCGTAGCACAGGCTAGGCGGTGTCTAGGTCAAAACAGGCGAAGGGACCGCTCAAGGGCGGAACCGGGGTACTTGCATTTGGCTAGAATATTGCTATGCGACTGCAAAAGTCGCGGGATGGTATGTAATGGGATCTTTGCCTAAGGTTGATCGTATGGGTGAGGAAGCTGACCTAAACCGCCTCTCTGCCTCCACGGACGGCATGCCGGCTGCGCCTCCGCGCGGCACGGAAAACAACGAGCTGTGGGAGTGGTTGCGCCTGCTCAATCGGCGTAAGGCGCTGATCGTCGGCTCCGGTCTCGCCGCGGTCGCCCTCATGGCCCTGATCATCGCGCAAGCGACGCCCCTCTATAAGGCGTCCTCGCGCATCATGCTCGATACCCGCACGTTCAAGGTGGTGAATACCGAATCGGCGTTGTCGGGCGTCGACACGCTGAACATTGGCGCCATCCAGAGCGAACTCGAAGTCATCCAGTCGGAATTCTTGATCGGCCGCGTCGTCGATCGCCTCGGCCTTGCGTCGAACCCCGAGTTCAATGGCACCAAGCCGCCGGGCTTCCTCGACACCACGCTCGAGCCGATTCGCGATCTTTGGCATTCGGGTGTCGCCTCGATTCTTGCTCCCGCGCCGCCGCCCAAGGCACCGCAGCCGGCACAGGCCGCGCGTCCGGGCCGCACCGAGGATAGCGATCCCGGCCGTCGCGCCGCGATCGGCACCGTTTCCGGCCATCTCAGCGTTCAGCTGCTGGGGCGTACCTTCGTGATCATGATCACGGTGGAGAGCACCGACGGCACCATGTCGGCGCGAATCGCCAACGCGATCGCCGAGGTCTATCTGGCCGACCAGGTCGACAACAAGAACGAGGCCAATCGCCGTGCCACTGAGTGGCTTGAGGAGCGGTTGGCTGAACTGCGCCGCAACCTTCAGGTCGCCGAAGAGGCCGTCGCCACCTATCGCCGCGACAAGGGCCTGGCTGGCAGCCCCGAAGGCGTCGTCTCGACGCAGACGCTGTCGGATCTCAATGCCAAGTACCTCAACGCCAAGACGCGGCGCATCGAGAAGGAGGGCCGTCTCGTCGCCCTAAGCAAGGCGAGCCTCAATCCGAACGAGCTCGCCAACATTCAGGAAGTGGCGAGCAACGGCACGCTGGGCGCGCTACGGACGCAGGAACAGGAGCTGACGCGCCGCATCGCCGAGCTGTCGACTCAGTTCGGCCCGAACCATCCGAAGATCGTCCAGGCCCAGAGCGAGCTCACCCAGGTGCGCAGCCGCTTCCTCCAGCAGACGCAGAGCATCACCTTGGCTATCCGCGCCGAGCTCGATGCCGCCAAGTCGGAGGAGGAGGAGCTCAAGGCCCAAGTCGAGCGTGCCTCGGTTCTCTCGGCGAGCACCAGCCAGTACGAGGCCGAGCTCAAGCAGCTCGAGCGTGAGGCAGCGTCCAACCGCACCCTCTACGAGAGCTTCCTTAATCGCTTCAAGGAGCTGCGCGAGCAGCAGGACATCCAGCGCGCCGATGCTCGTATCCTGGCTTATGCCTGGCCCTCGGGTTCGCCGTCCTCGCCGCAATACAAGACCGGCCTGTTCGCGGCCTTCATCATCGGCTGCCTGCTCGGCATGGCCGGCGCCATCGCCGCCGAGAAGCTCGACCGCGTGTTCCGCTCGGCCTCGCAGGTCGAGAAGGCCACGGGCGTCGCCGTGCTCGGCATGGTGCCGCTGGTCAAGGGCTCGATCGGCACCCGGTCGACCATCGTCACCCAGGTGGTCGAGCGCACGACCTCGTCGGCGGCCGAAGCACTGCGCGCGGTTTTCACCGCGATCAGCCTCAGCAACCTCGACCGGCCGGCGCGCGTCATCGCGGTGACGTCGTCTACTCCGGGCGAGGGCAAGACGACCTTCGCGTCGGCGCTGGGCGGCCTGCTCACCAAGATGAATGCCTCGCGCCGCGTGCTGCTGGTGGACTTGGACCTGCGCCAGGCCAAGCTCGCGACCGCGCTCGGTCTCAAGGACCGCGGTGGCACGATCGACGAGTACCTGATGGGCACCAAGACGCTCGACGAGTGCATCCATCGCCACGAGCCGTCCGGCGTGGACTACATCTGCGCCCGCTCCGAGACACCGAACGCGCCGGAGGTGCTCGAGTCGCACGCCATGAAGGCGGCCCTCGCAACCTTCGCCGACCGCTACGACCTCGTGCTGCTCGACAGCCCGCCCGTCATGGCGGTGTCGGACGCCCGCATCATTGCGCAGCTCGCCGACTACACGATCTTCATCGTGCATTGGGCGAAGACGCCGCGTGACGTGGTGAAGAGCGCCGTCTCGGCCCTGCTGGGCGTGACCGATCGCGTGGGCATCGTCATCAACAAGGTGAACCTCGCCAAGCACGCCATGTACGAGTACGGCGACTATGGCGATTACTACTCGCGGTACCGCGGTTACTACGGCGCGGCCTATGGTGCGAATTCGGGGGGCTCGCGGACGGCCGCCCCGGCGCCGAAGGAAAGCAGCATCGCCAAGCTCACGCGCATCGTGCCGAAAATGAAGTAAGCTGGTCAGCCCGCAACGGGGCTGACACAGGCAGGCAATGTTTCGACAATTGTTCGGGCGCGGCGCGTCGGCCCGGCCGGGAACCGTCCCGCCGGGACAGTCCGTCTACGCGGTCGGCGACGTCCATGGACGGCTCGACCTGCTGCGCGATCTTCTACAGCGCATTGCCGATGATGCGGCGCGCCATCCCGCCGATACGGTGCGCAGCCTGATCTTTCTCGGCGACTATATCGATCGTGGCACGGAAAGCCGGGGCGTGGTCGATGCCTTGCTGGAGGACCCGCTGCCGGGCTTCGAGACCATCCGCCTCATGGGCAACCACGAGGATGCGATCCTGGCCTTCCTGGACGGCGACAGCGACGGCCTCGACTGGCTGTCCTTTGGCGGGCTGGAAACGCTCATGTCCTACGGGGTGTCGTTGCGGCGTCTGCCGCACACCGAGGACGCCGTGGCCGACCTCCGCTTGTCGCTTTCCTCGACGCTGCCGCAGGGACACGTCGATTTCTTCCGCCGAGGCACGCTCCACCACGCCATTGGAGACTATCTCTTCGTACATGCGGGCGTGCGGCCCGGCGTGCCGTTGTCGCACCAGACGCCGGCCGACCTGATGTGGATCCGCGACGACTTCCTGCGCGCTCGCGTACCGCTGCCCGGCCGGGTCGTGGTGCACGGCCACACGATCTGCGACCTGCCTCAGGACCGCGACCATCGTATCAACATCGATACCGGTGCCTTCGCCAGTGGCCGGTTGACTTGCCTGGTGCTGCGCGGCAACGAACGGCGCTTCATGTCCACCCTCGACGATGACTGAGACAGCTGCCATGCGGATCAATGTCGGCTGCGGCCAGGGCGTGCTCGCGGGCTGGGTGAACTACGACAACTCGCCGGCTGTCCTGCTCGGACGCTCGCCGCTCTTCGTCTGGCTTGCGCGCACCTTCGGGCTGGTTGACGCCGGCAGCCTCGAATTCGCGGAATATTGCCGCAAGAACCACGTCCAGTACGCCAATGCCCAGGTGCGGCTGCCGCATGCCGACGCCAGCGTCGACATCATCTATTCCTCGCACATGATCGAGCATCTCGACCGGCGCGAGGCGCGCCGCTTCCTGCAGGAATGCTTGCGCGTCTTGCGGCCGGGCGGCGTGCTGCGACTGGTCGTGCCCGATCTGCGCGTGACGATCGACGAATATCTCCAGCTCAATCATGCCGACATTTTCCTCGCGCAACTGCAGTTCGATCTTGAGAAGCCGCGCGGCCTGAAAGGCCATCTGAGTCGCCTGATCTTCGGCGGCCGCGGGCATCACTGGATGTACGATCGCCAATCCCTGCAGCGGTTGGTGGAGGCCAGCGGTTTCGTGCGGGTATCTGTGCTGAAGGGCGGCGAGACGCGGATCGCCGATCCCGGCGCCCTCGACCTGCACGAGCGCGAGATCGAGAGCATCTTCCTCGAGGCCGACCGGCCTTGAGCCATGTCAATTGTACTCCGGCTGCCTCGCGATAGACTGGAGAGGATGTTGGCGGTTGCGGCACGAGGCCTCGCACGGGCGCGCTGGCTTGCCTATCTGGTGAGCCATCGGCCGGGATATGTGCTGGGCCGTTTTCCCATCGTGCGCGACGGCTATTCGCAGCTGAACTGGTTGAAGGATCTGTTTGGCGCTGCGCCGCTGCGTGTCGGCGACCTTTACACCAAGGCCACCATCGAGACTGAGGCGTCACCGTCCGGTCTCCTGGTGAGCGAGAAGTCGCCCGGCCAGCAAGCCGCCGAGATGAGGATCACGGCCTTTTCGCTCGGGCCCCGGCTCAGGTCCGAAGCCGTCGCCCGATTGCAGGAAGCGGCGCGGACACTTCCACTCGAGTTCGACGGCAAGCCGATCGGTACCTATGCCGAACTCAAGGCCGCGCCCGAGCGGTATGGCCGGATCGCCATTGCCACGGTCAGCAAATCCTCGACGCTGCCGGACGTGCGTGCATTGGCGGCCGACACGGACCTTTGCGAAGCGGCACGGCTGTTCCTGGGCTACCGGCCGCGCACCGTGTCGAGTTGGCTGTTCTGGAGCTTCG
>DATJWN010000080.1:0-8033 GCA_035501235.1 Reyranella sp. | reverse complement strand
GATCCGCACCTCCTGCAAGGTCACGTCCTGCGGCGTGCCGAGCGTGGCGATCGCGGTGAACACCGAGAGCGAGCGGCCGTTGACGATGTAGTCGAGCGTGAGCACCGGCTGCGGCCGCTCCTCGAAGCGCAGCTTGCGGAAGGAGGCCGGCACGTCGGGATAGGCCATCACCTCCTCGATGAAGGCGAGCGCCCTGGGCTCGCCGCCGTCGGCCAGGATCTCGGCATAGGTCGTCGACACGAGATAGCGCGCGACCTCCTCCCAGTTCCTGACCTTGGTGCGCAGCGCCTTGGGGTCGAGCAGCGAGCGCAGCAGGTTGAACGCCTTGCCGGGCGGCGGCGGAGGCGGCGGGCCCTCGAACAGGAACATGGTGAAGGCGTTGGCCGCCTCGTTGGCCTCGAGCAGGTTCCAGAGCCGGTCGATGACGACGGCGGGGTAGGGCTCCTGCTGCTTCAGCATGCGGTCGATCGCCTGCCGCACGGGGCCGAGCTCGGGCGCCGCGAGATTGCTCTCGCGATAGACCGGTGCGAAGCCCGCGGCCAGCAGCATGGCGTTCCGCTGGCGCAGCGGCACGTCGAGCGCGGAGGAGAGCTGCACCACCATCTCGCGGCTGGGCCGCGCGCGGCCCGATTCGAGGAAGCTCACATGGCGCTGCGACACGCCCGACTGGAGGGCGAGCGCCAGCTGGCTGGCGCCGCGGCGCCGGCGCCAGGCGCGCAGCATGGGACCGAACAGGTCGGGCTGGGGGCTGAGGGCGGCAGAGGGGCTGTTCACCATGCCGGGAAACCTATCACCCGCCCGCGGGTCCGCCGATTACCTCCAGCATAATTGCTGGCCGGGTGGCCTGCGCGCTAGGAATGCCCCAGGACCGGGAGGAGGCCCAAATGGACAAGGTGCAGATGCTGAACGAGCGCCCGCTGCCTTTCGCCAGGCTGCTGGGGGTGAAGTTCACGGCGGCGAGCGAGACGTCGGTGAAGGCCGAGATGGTCGTGCGGCCCGAACTCTGCACGCGGCCCGACATACTTCACGGCGGCGCGGTCATGGCCTTTGCCGACACGCTGGGCGCAGCCGGAACCATCGTGAACCTGCGTGAAGGCCAGGGGACCACGACCATCGAGAGCAAGACCAACTTCGTGGGGCCCGCGCCCGTCGGCGCGACGGTGATCGGCGAGACGACACCCGTCCATCGCGGACGCCGCACGCAGGTCTGGACGACGCGCATCACCACGGCCGAGGGCAAGCTCGTGGCCGTCGTCACCCAGACGCAGATGGTGCTCGAAAAGAGCTAGATCGGAAACGCATCGATCGACGCCCCTCGACCGTCGGCATATTCCGTTCGGCTGATTCCAGCCGAACGGAATGCGTTCTAATGCACCAGCGCCGGGACGAAGGCGCTCAGCACCTGGTCGGCTTCGGCCTGGGTCTGGTTCTGCGCCTGCGACCAGTCGATGCGGATCTTGAGGAAGTAGCCGTTGTAGCCGGTCATCAAGAGCTTGCTGTAGAAGCGGCCGCTGCGCGCGGAGGCGCTGTAGACGAGGCAGCGGAAGGCGACGCTGCCGTAGGAGCACACGGAGGGCACGGTCGGCCGCTCGAATTGCGACATGCCCGCGCCCTTGATCTGCATCTCCGCGCTCGTGACCTCGGACGTGAACTGGTTCATCAGCGCCGGCGTGTCGGCGCCCTGGGGCACGCGGCGGCCGCCGTTGTACACGACCACGTAGATCTGCATGCCCTTCGCGGAATAGCGGTATTCGACGGAGCCGCCGCCGTAGCTCGCCGACTGGTCGAGCGTCGCGCCGCCGATCGCGGGCGGAAAGGAAAGCCGGCTTTCGGCATGGACGGAGGGCGCGGGACCGGGGCCGGGCACCTGGACCTGCGCGGCCGCCCCGCCGGCGAACGCCAGCAGAGCGACCGCGAGGCTCGCTGTCCTAGACATCGAGATTGGCGACCTTGAGGGCATTGTCCTGGATGAAGTCGCGGCGCGGCTCGACCACGTCGCCCATCAATGTCGAGAAGATCTCGTCCGCCTCGTCGGCATGGTTGATCTTGACCTGCAAGAGCGTGCGCGCCTCGGGGTCGAGGGTCGTCTCCCAGAGCTGGTCGGGATTCATCTCGCCCAGGCCCTTGTAGCGCTGGATCGTGACGCCTTTGCGTCCGGCCTCGAGCACGGCGGCGAACAGCTCGGTCGGGGACGAGATCGGCGTCTCCTTGTCCTTCACGACGAAGGTGCCGGGCCGCACATAGACGGCCTGCAGATCGTCGGCGAGGGCGTCGAGCTTGCGCGCCTCTGCGCTCTTGATCAGCGGCCCGTCGATCACGTGGCGCTCGCGCACGCCGCGCAGGCGGCGGCTGAAGGCGAGACCGCCGTCGCCGACTGGCTCGCCGGTCCAGCCGCGCTCCAGCACCGGGCTCACCGCGTCGAGACGGCGGGCGATGTAGTCGGCGGCCTGCTTGGCGAGCTCGGGATCGGCCAGCACGTCGG
Source organism: Reyranella sp. (assembly GCA_035501235.1). GTDB lineage: Bacteria > Pseudomonadota > Alphaproteobacteria > Reyranellales > Reyranellaceae > Reyranella. The sequence goes on along the minus strand of DATJWN010000080.1, from coordinate 5,551 downwards.
GCTTGAGCGCGCCCGCGATGGCGGCCTGCTCGATCACGGCCTGGCTGGTGACGCGGCGCGACAGCGATAGCGGCTTCACCAGGTTGGAAACCGAACGGGCGATGTCGACCGTGTGGCGCAGATCGGCGCCGGCCTGCACCGAGCCGTCGCCCAGCTTGAGCGTCGCACCTTCCAGCCCGCTTTCGATCAGATGATCGTCGAGCCCGCGCTCGTCCTTGAGGTAGATCGCCGACTTGCCCTTGGCCGCTTTGAACAGCGGCGGCTGGGCGATGTAGAGGTAGCCGCCGTCGATCAGGGTCTTCATCTGCCGGTAGAAGAACGTCATCAGCAGCGTGCGGATGTGGCTGCCGTCGACATCGGCGTCCGTCATGATGATGATCTTGTGGTAGCGGAGCTTGTCGAGCGCGAAGTCGTCATGGCCGATGCCCGTGCCCAGCGCCGTGATCAAGGTGCCGATCTCGGCCGAGGACAGCATCTTGTCGAAGCGCGCGCGCTCGACGTTCAGGATCTTGCCGCGCAAGGGCAGGATGGCCTGGTTGGCGCGGTTGCGGCCCTGCTTGGCCGAGCCGCCGGCCGAATCGCCCTCGACGATGAAGAGCTCGGAGCGCGCGGGATCGCGCTCCTGGCAGTCGGCGAGCTTGCCCGGCAGCGAGCTCACATCGAGCGCGCCCTTGCGGCGGGTGAGCTCGCGCGCCTTGCGGGCGGCTTCGCGGGCGGCCGCGGCCTCGACCACCTTGGTGACGATCTTGCGCGCCTCGGAGGGATGCTCCTCGAACCACTGGCCGAGCTTGTCGCCGACCACGGATTCCACCACCGGCCGCACCTCGGAGGAGACCAGCTTGTCCTTGGTCTGCGACGAGAACTTGGGGTCCGGCACCTTGACCGAGAGCACGCAGGTCAGGCCCTCGCGCATGTCCTCGCCCGACAGCGAGACCTTCTCCTTCTTGGAAATGCCCGATTCGTCGGCGTACTTGTTCAGCGTGCGGGTGAGCGCGCCGCGGAAGCCCGCGAGATGCGTACCGCCGTCGCGTTGCGGGATGTTGTTGGTGAAGCACAGCATCGTCTCGTGATAGCTGTCGTTCCATTGCATGGCGACTTCGACGGTGATGCCCTCTTTCTCCCCGCGAATCGAGACAGGCGGGTTATGCAGCACGGTCTTGTTGCGGTCGAGGTACTTGGCGAAGGCCTCGACGCCACCCTCGTAGAACAGCTCGGAGACCTTGGCCTCGGCTGCGCGCTCGTCGGTCAGCACGATGCGCACGCCCGAATTCAGGAACGCCAGCTCGCGCAGGCGGTGCTCCAGGGTCGAGAAATCGAACTCGGTCTTGGTGAAGGTTCCCGTCGAGGGCAGGAAGGTCACTTCCGTGCCGCGCTTGCCCTCGGGCGCATCGCCCACCATCTCGAGGTCCTTCTCCGCGTCGCCATGGCGGAAACGCATGAAGTACTCTTTGCCGTTGCGCCAGATGCGCAGGTCGAGATGCTCGGAGAGCGCATTCACGACGGCGGCGCCCACGCCGTGCAGGCCGCCCGACACCTTGTAGGAATTCTGGTCGAACTTTCCGCCGGCATGGAGCTGGGTGAAGATCACGTTGGCGGCGGAAATGCCTTCTTCCTTGTGGATGTCGACCGGCACGCCGCGGCCGTTGTCGCGCACCGTGGCCGAGCCGTCGCCGTGCAGGATCACATCGACCCGGTCGCAATAGCCCGCCAGCGCCTCGTCGATGGCGTTGTCCACGATCTCATAGACCATGTGGTGCAGGCCTGTGCCGTCGTCGGTGTCGCCGATATACATGCCCGGGCGCTTGCGCACGGCCTCGAGGCCGCGCAGCACCTTGATCGAATCGGCATCGTAGTCCTCGCCATTGCCGGCGGTCTCGCGGTTCAGTTCGTTCTCGCTCATGCTGTCAAATCCCTGAAAGGGTCAGTGCGCCGCGATCGATCCGTCGGCCACGCGCAGGATCTGCGCACGGCCGGCGAGCGGCTTGAAAAGATCGGCGTCCGTGCCGGTCATCCAGCTCTGGATGCCCAGCGCCACCACTTCGTCGAACAGCGCGGCCCGGCGCTCGGCATCGAGGTGGGCTGCGATCTCGTCCAGCAGCAGGAGCGGCGGGCGCCCCCGCGACATCGCCACCAGCCTTGCATGGGCCAAGGCGATCGAGACCAGGAGAGCCTTCTGCTGGCCCGTCGAGCCCTCGGCGGCCGGCAGGTCGAGATCGAGATGGCGGACGCTGAGATCGCTGCGATGCGGCCCCATGGATGTGGTGCCGGCCTCGGCGTCGCGCAAGCGGCTGACGGCGAGGTCGTTGCGCAGCCGGTCCTCGGCATCGAGGGCCGCCATGCTGGCGACCCAGCCATCGACTTCGCCCGCCATGGCGAGCGAGGCGCGGGGGAACGGGCCGACGCCGAGCCGCGCCGCTGAATCCAGTCGCTGAACTGTATCTGCGCGATTGGCCGCGAGCGCCACGCCGTGGCGGGCCATGGTGTCCTCGAGTGCCGTGAACCAGTGCGGGTCGCGATTGCCTTCGCTCAGCAGGCGGGCGCGCTGGCGCAGCGCATTCTCGTAGGCCGCGACGTCGCCCGCGTGCTCGGGATGCAGCGCCGTCACCAGGCGGTCGAGGAAACGGCGGCGTTCGCTGGCACCATCGAGGAACAGCCGGTCGAGCTGCGGCGTCAGCCAGACGGCGGCGACATGCAGGCCGAGCGCGGTCTGGCTGCCGGCGGGACGGCCGTCGATGCGCACCACGCGGCGCGGCAGGCCGCCTTCGCTCCTGGGCGGCTCCAGGCCGGTGCCGATGGCGAGCCGGCCTTCCGGCGTGTCGAGGGTGGCCGCGACCGCCCAGGCGCTGGCATCGGCCTCGTCACTGCGGGAGCGGCGCGACACCTCGTCGAGGCGCGCACGGCGCAGCCCGCGGCCGGGCGACAGGAAGGAGAGCGCCTCCAGGAGATTGGTCTTGCCCGCGCCGTTGGCGCCGACCAGCACGACCGGGGTCATGTCGCAGTCGAGGCGGAGCTGGCGGTAGTTGCGGAAATCGGTGAGGCGCAGCTGGCGCACGGCAAGGAATGCCGGCACTGCCCCGGTCATAGTGTCGGCCCGGGGGGCGGAAGGATAGGCAAGAGCGCTGACGGCCGGTGCGGTCATACCCGCATCGGCATGAGGACGTAGAGGGCGCTTTCGTCGGCGCCGTCGCGGACCAGGGTGGGCGAGCCCGCATCGGCCATCAGGAAGCGCGCTTCCGAGCCATTGATCTGCTCGGTGATGTCGAGCAGGTAGCGCGAGTTGAAGCCGATCTCCAGCGCCGCCGCCTTGTAGTCGACCTCGATCTCCTCGCTGGCGCTGCCGGCGTCGGGGCTGGTGGCCGAAAGCGTGACCACGCCCTTGGCGACGGCGAGCTTGATGGCGCGCGACTTCTCGGTGGAGATGGTCGAGACGCGGTCGACGGCGTGCGCGAATTCCTTGCACGGCACGTTCAGGACCTTGTCGTTGCCGGTCGGGATCACCCGCTCATAGTCGGGGAAGGTGCCGTCGATCAGCTTGGAGACGAGCGTGACGTTGGCCGAGGCGAAGCGGATGCGGGTGTCGGAGAGCTCGACATCGACCGAACCGTCGCTCTCGTCGAGGAGCTTCCGGACCTCGCCCACGGTCTTACGCGGCACGATCACGCCGGGGATCTCGCCCGCGCCCTTCGGCAGGGGCACCTCGACCCGCGCCAGGCGATGGCCGTCGGTCGCCACGCCGCGCAGCACGTCGGTGCCGCCGGCCTTGGCCGCGTGGAAATAGATGCCGTTCAGGTAGTAGCGCGTCTCCTCGTTGGAGATGGCGAAGCGCGTGCGGTCGATGATGCCCTTGAGGTCGGTCGCCGGGAGCTGGAAACGGTGCGGCAGGTCGCCCTCGTTCATCGCCGGGAAGTCGGCCGGCGGCAGGCACTGCAAGGTGAAGCGCGAGCGGCCGGCGCGGATGGCGAGGCTGTTGCCGTCGCTCGAGACCTCGAGCTCGACCTGGGAGCCGTCGGGCAGCTTGCGCACGATCTCGTAGAGCGTATGGGCGGGGGCCGTGGTCGAGCCGGTCTTGGCAGCGCTCGCCTCGACGGTCTCCGTGATGGCCAGATCCATGTCGGTCGCCGCGAGGCTGATCCGGCCCTTCTGGGCGGTGATCAGCACGTTGGACAGGATCGGAATGGTGTTGCGACGTTCGACGACACTTTGGACATGGGCCAGAGCCTTCAAGAGCGCTGCCCGTTCGATCGTCAGTTTCATGGTTTGGGTCGCTGTAACGAGGGCTGAAAATATGCGGTTGAAACGCCCCGTTTCGCCGACCCGGAAGGGCTATTGCGGAACGGTTGCGGAGTATAGCATAGGCCCCGCCGGCCGGAAGCGATTTCGCTCGCAATTTGAGGCGCTTAACCCCTGATTCGACACGAAAAAACGGGGCCGTCATGGCCCCGTTTGTTCTCGCCTTGTTGTCGGGCCTCAGCCCTGCAACTGTCGCTTGAGCATCTCCACGTCCTCTGCAATCGAGAGGTCGGAGACCTTCAACTCCTCGATTTTCCGGACCGCATGCATCACGGTCGTGTGGTCGCGATTGCCGAAGCGCTTGCCGATCTGCGGCAGGCTCAAGGTCGTCAATTGCTTGGCCAAGTACATCGCCACCTGGCGCGGCCGGGCCACCGACCGCGCGCGGCGCGGCGAAGACATCTCGGCCAACTTGATGTTGTAGTGGGCGGCGACCCTCTGCTGGATCTCGTCGACGGTCACCTTGCGGTCGGCCTGGCGCAGGAGATCGTGCAGCACGTCCTGCGCCATCTCGACGGTGATCTCGCGGCCGATCAGCTGGCCGTGCGCCACGACGCGGTTCAGCGCGCCTTCCAGCTCACGGATGTTGGTGCTGATCTTGTGCGCCAGGAACTCGAGCACCGGCAGCGGCACGGGCACGCGGGCGGTCTCGGCCTTGGTCTGCAGGATCGAGAGACGCAGCTCGTAGGTCGAGGAGTGGATGTCCGCGACCAGGCCGGAGCCCAGACGCGAGCGCATGCGCTCCTCGATGTCCTGCAGGTCGGAGGGTGGCTTCTCCGAGGAGAGGATGATCTGCTTGTTCTGCTCGACCAGCGAGTTGAAGGTGAAGAAGAACTCGTCCTGGCTCGCCTCCTTGCCGCAGATGAACTGCACGTCGTCGACCATCAGGACATCGACGTTGCGGAACAACTCCTTGAACTGATTGGTGTTCTTGGTCCGGAGCGCCTGGATGAAGCGGTTCACGAAGCTCTCGGCCGTGAGGTAGAGCACGCGCTGCTTGGGGTCGCGCTCACGAATGACATGCCAGATGGCATGCATAAGGTGAGTCTTGCCGAGGCCGACGCCGCCGAAGATGTAGAGCGGGTTGCGCTCGGGCAGCGGCCGGTCCTGCTCGGCGATGTTGCGCGCGGCGGCATAGGCGAACTCGTTGGGCTTGCCGACCACGAAGTTGGCGAAGGTGTAGCGCGCCTCGGGACCCTGGAAGATCTCGTCGGAGCCGCGGCCGATCGACGGACCGAGTCGCGGCATCGGCGCCTGGAAA
>DATJWN010000079.1:0-13636 GCA_035501235.1 Reyranella sp. | reverse complement strand
TTCCTCCACGGGCAGGAGCAATCGGCCGCTCGATATCGACAGTGTGATGATGCGCGAGTCGAAGGGACGCGCCTCGGCGTCGGTCGCGCCGCTGCCGGCATTCATCGCCATCGCCGGAAAGGACGCGGCCTGCAGCGAAAGCCGCAGCCGGGCACCGGCCGGCAGCGTTGCGCACAGGGCGCGCATTGCCACGACCCGCGGGCCCGGCGAAGCCGCGTCGGCAATCCGCAAATAGCCCTGGGTCAGGACGATGGCCCGGCCGTCTTGCATCACCTGGGAGAGGATCGCGGCGAGATCGTGCGTCGGCTGATCGGCGGCGATCTCGATCTCCGCACGCACCGCGCCCGTGAGCGAGAGAGGTCGATCGAGCGGCGCTGACGTGTAGCAGGCGACGTCGGAACGATCGTCGACGGCGCGACGGTCCTGGCCATTGGCGATCGACGGCGCGGGTCGCCAGGGATCGTGCACCAGCACGTCATCGACGGCGATGGGTTCGCGCTGGAGGCGCCCCGCCTCGCTGTCGGCTGCGGCGAGGCCATCGCTTGCGATATGCCAGGCCTGTGGCGCCGACGCGGGCCAGGCGGAGAAGTCACGCCATTGCTTGCGGCCGGTGTCGTACAGCCTGACGGGCGGTTCGCGGTCGATGCCGTTGTCGCGATCCTTCAGGAAGCGATCGAACCAGCGGACCTGCTCGCGATCGACGGGGCTTGCAGCCCACGGCAGGTGCGCCCAGGGGCCGACGATCAGCCGCTGCGGTGCGCGCGAGGCCGCCATCGCGTGGAAGCAATCCAACGTGCCCATCAGCATCGAATCGTGCCAGCCGCCGATGTGCAGCATGGCCACATCGCCCATGCGGCCGGCGAGTGCGGCCTTGGGCGAGATGCGGTCCCAATAGCCGCCCGGCGCGGGATGGCCGATCCAGTCGGCGTAGTGGGTGTATTGCGCATGGCGCTGCAGCACGTTGGGCAGGGCGGTGATCTCGTCGTTGAGCGGCGGGCTGCGCTGGGCCGCGCGCAGGGCGGTGAAGGCCGCGACGTCGCCCGCCAGCCGCGCGCGCTCGGCGCCCATCTGCAGCGCCCATCCCATGTTGCCGGCGAGACAGAAGGCGCCGCCTTCATAGGCCCAGTCGGAATGGACATCCCAGCCCATCATCGAGGGGCACAGCGCCTGCGGCAGAGGCCCGCCGCTGTCGAGCGCGCCGGCCAGCGCCAGAAGCTGTGTCGCGGCCTGATAGGAGAAGCCGTACATGCCGATGCGGCCGTTGCCGCCGTCGATGGTCGCGGCCCAGGCGAGCGTGTCGGCGCCGTCCTCGCGCTCATGCTCGAACAGCTTGAACGTGCCTTCCGAGGTGCCGCTGCCGCGCACGTCCTGCACGATCACGATATAGCCTTGCGCGGCGTACCAGCTCGGATGCGCGTAGACGACCGTCGAGGCGATCTTGCGGCCATAGGGCTGCCGCATCAGCAGCACGGGGAAGGGCCCCTTGCCCGGCGGTCGGTAGAGATCGGCGTCCAGGCGCACCCCGTCGCGCGTGCGCATCGACACCGTTTCGGGCGCGATCACGGCGCCAGCGCCCCCAGCAAGGCACGCGATTGGACGACGAAGCCGAAGATCTGCTTCACGTTGTAGACCGTGGCCTCCCAGCAGAAGGACGGCGAGGTGGTCGCCGTGCAATCGCCGACCATCAGCGTGTCGTAGCCCAGGAAATTGGCGTCGGCCAAGGTGTGCAGCACGCACTGGTCGGCATTGACGCCACCGAACAGCAGCGTGGTGACTCCGAGATTGCGCAGGATGCTGTCGAGCGGCGTGTCCCAGAAGCCGGACATGCGGCATTTGTCGACCCGGATGTCGGTGGCGAGAGGCGCCAGCTCGTCGACCACGGCCGCCGACCAGGAATCCTTCTGCAGCACGGCGGCGCCGGTCGCCGGCACCTTGTCGCCCAGGCCAACGCCGCGGCCGCTGGGATTGTAGACGTGCAGCAGGGCCGGGCTGAGATTGAGCCGGTCGGGACGGTTGCCCCAGTTGACCCAGACCACCGGCACGCCCGCCGCCCGCAGGGCCGGGAGCAGCCGTTGCAGGGGGGCGATCGGCGCGCGAGCCGATGCCACATCGACGCCGATGGAGGCGAGCCAGCCGTCGCGGTGGCAGAAGTCGTTCTGCATGTCGATCACGACCATGGCGGTGCGTGCCAGGTCGATCGTGCAGGGCTTGGGCTCGGCCTCGAGCGGGACGGGGCGGGTCGGGCGGGCGGCCCGCACCAGGTCGGCACGATCGTTGCTCACCTGCCAGGCATTGCGGTCGCTTGGACCCAGCACTACCGGCTTGTTATCTTCCGTCATGCGTTCTCTCCCGCAAGCGTATTCAGCATGATCCATGCCACGCGAGCGGGCGCGCAACCTGAATCGAGGTGCCGATGAACCAGCCCCTGCTCCGTCGTGCCCGCGATTGCCGGGTGTCGCGCATCTCGCCCGCCGACACCAACAAGTTCGTCATGATGGTCGACCCGATCGCCGACAAGCTGCCCTTCATCTCCGTCGTCGAGATCTTCGAGACCGGCGGCAAGACGCCGCCCAACATGCATCCGACGGCGCACGAGATGTTCTACGTGCTGAGTGGACGCGGCCGGGCCTATTGCGACGGCAAGACCTACGAGGTCGGGCAGGGCGACACGCTGGTGCTGCCGCCGGGCATGGAGCATGTCGTGGAGAATACCGGAACCGAACGCCTCTATTGCCTCACCGTCATGGTGCCGAACGAAGGCTTCGCCGAGCTGATCCGTGCCGGCGCCGAGATGTCGCTCGACGGTGCCGACCGGGCCGTGATCGACGGCAAATCGGCGACAGGCTGACGGGGGGAGGAATCGGATGCCCATCGCACAGAGCCGAAAGGTCGAGCTGAGTGAAATCCCCGTCATCGACCTGCGATTGCTGCAGGGCAGCGACCGGGACCGCGCGCAATTCGGCGGAGAGCTTCGCGAGGCCTGCGAGTCCGTGGGCTTCTTCTACGCCGCCAATCACGGCGTGCCCGAAAAGGTGACGCAAGGCATCTTCGAGCAGGCTCACCGGTTCTTCGATCTGCCGATGGAGGAGCGTGCGTCGCTCGCGATCACCCGTTCGCCGGTCTATCGCGGCTATCTCGGCGTCGGGCAGCGGGGCACGAACCTCGCGCGCGCCGCCGACATTCTGGAATCGCTCAATCTCGGACGCGAGCTCGGGCCGGATCATCCCGAGGTGAAGGCCGGAACGCCGTTGCACGGCCCCAACCAGTGGCCTTCGGGCCTGCCGGGCTTTCGCGAAGAGGTCATCTCCTACCAGCAGACGATGCTCGGCCTGGCCGGGTCGCTTCTCGAGGGCTTCGCGCTCGCCCTCGATGTGCCCTTCGCGCGCCTGCAGCCATTGTTCGATCCGCCGATGTTCCAGATGCGGATGCTCCACTATGCGCCGCAACCCGTCGAGATCGACACGATGATGGGCGCGCGCCCGCATCAGGACACGTCGTTCTTCACCATCCTGCTGCAGGACGATGTCGGCGGGCTGGAAGTGCAGGCGCGCAACGGCGAATGGCTGGCGGCGCCGCCGCGTCCCGACATGTTCGTGGTGAACGCGGGCGAGTTCCTGGAGCGCATGACCTGCGGCAGCTTCTGCTCGGCGATGCATCGGGTCGTCAATCGCTCGCGCTCGGAGCGCTATTCGGTTCCGTTCTTCGTCAGCCCGGGCTTCTCGACCGTGCTCTCGCCCCTGGCCGAGTTCGCGGCCCGGCCGGGCGCACAATCCTTCGAGCCGATCCATATCGGCAACACGATGGCGGCGTTTTTCCGCAGCCTGTGGCCGAGCATCGATGCCCGGCCGACGACGGTGAGGTAGGGGACATGGATACGCTGACAAGCCGCTCGATCGATCTCAGGGACATTCCGGTCCTCGATCTCGCCGATGCCGACCGGGCGCGGCTGCATCGGGCGATGCACGAGGCCTGCGCGGGCGTCGGCTTCTTCTACATCCGCAATCACGGCGTTCCGGCGCCGGCGATCGAGGGCATATTCGAGCAGGCCCATCGCTTCTTCGAGCTGCCGGAAGCCGAGCGCGAGGCCATCCGCCTCACCGACTCGCCCTGGTATCGCGGCTATCTCCCGACAGGCGCGCCCGGCGCCAACACGGTGACGCGCGCCAACCTGCTCGAAGCCTTCAACCTCGCGCGCGAGCTGGGGCCGGACGATCCGGCCGTCCGGGAGCTGAAGCCGCTCCACGGTCCCAATCAGTGGCCGGCCGAGGAGAGCCTGCCGGGCTTTCGGGCCGCTGTGCTCGATTACTATACGCTGATGGAAGACCTTTCGGGCCGCGTGCTCAGGGTGCTGTGCGGCGCCATGGGCATCGACGAGAGGGCTCTTCTGCCCAAGTTCGCGGGACAGCTTGGTCAGCTGCGCCTGCTCTATTATCCCGCGCAGCCGGTCGTCGACGACATCGTGCTGGGCGTGCGGCCGCACCATGACACCTCGTTCATGACCATGCTGGTGCAGGACGATGCGGGCGGGCTCGAGGTCCAGAACCGCGACGGCGAATGGCTGGTCGTTCCGCCGCGCCCGGACATGTTCGTCGTCAATGTCGGCAGCTACCTCGAATGCCTGTCGAGCGGCGTCTACACGGCGGCCAAGCATCGCGTCGTCAACCGGTCGGGCCGCCGACGCTATTCCATTCCGTTCTTCTTCAGCCCGAACTTCGATGTCACCGTCGAGCCCGACGCGCGCTTCGCGAAGCTGCCCGGTTCCACGAGCCCGGCGCCGATGAACGTCGGCCAGGACATGATCCGCTTCTTCGACACGCTGTTTCCGGCCGTCGCCGACAAGGGGGGCGGCCCGCACGACAAGTACCGGACCGTCGCCCGGCGCGTCGTGCACAAGATGGCGGAGGGCTACGGCACGCCCTGAGCTTTTCAGTCCAATCAGGCGGCCGTCTTGAGAGATCCCAGGCTGGCCGTCCGCAATCGCGTCGCGGCGGCGGCGATCGACTTCAGGGCGGCCTCGTCGGAGACGTTCGAGAAGAAAGGGCCGATCGGACCGGTATCGGCGATGCCGGCGAGCCGCACCGCGTCATGCAGGACGGGGATCGGCGAGTGCGCCTGGCGCAACCCCTCGAGTTCGAGGAAGTGGGCGCGGAGGCGCTCGGCGTTCGCGAGATCGCCGCGCTTCAGGGCGTTCAACAGGGCCACGGTGAGATGCGGCGCGACCACGCCGGAGCCCGAAGTGTAGCCCTTGATGCCGAAGCGGGCATGGGTCGTGATCGTGCGCTCGCCGGCGCCGTCGATGATCGCGTCGGTGTTGCCCGTCCGCTCCAGCAGCTCGGCCAGGAAGGGCTCGGCCTTGTCGGTCGAGCCGCCGATCCCGTACTCCACGCAGCACAGCACGCCGTCCTTGATCATCGCGGCGAGATCGGCGGCGCGCACATAGTCGGGACTCTTGAAGAAGACCATCAAAGGCCTGCCGATCGTGTCGGACAGCCGTCGCAGGCCTGTCGCCACGCCGGCCGCCGTGACCGGCGCGAGGGGCAGCAGCATCGCCGCCGGAAATCGGCGGCCTTTCAGGATCTCGGCCTGGTCCATCGCCTTGCCGAAATCGGGGCCGACGGTCGGGATGACCCAGTCGTCCGCCTCGGCGAGCTCTTCCACGATGTCGAGCGTGGCGGCGTAGGCGCGGACGCTCGCATTGAAGAAGTTGGCGCAGCCGCCGTACAGGAACGTGGTTATGCCGCCCGAGCGCAGCCAAGCGAGGATCTTCTTCTGCTCCTCGACGGAAACCTCGCCCGATGCCGTTCTCGCCATCGGCGGCAGGGCGAGCGGACAGCGCAGCAGGTCTGCCGGTGTAACGTCTGTGGTCTTCACTGTGCGGAGGTCTCCAGCGAATGGGACTTCTGGGTATCGAGCCAGAAGATGAAATGGCGGCGCAACGCCTGGACGGCAAGATGCAGGATCACGCCGATCGCCGAAAGCACGATCAGGATCGCGAACACGCCGGCCATGTCCATCGAGAAGTTCTTCTGCAGCATCAGGAAGCCCAGGCCCGCCTTGGCGCTCACGAACTCGCCGACGATGGCGCCGATGACTGCCATCATCAGGGCGACGTCGACGCCGACCATGATGTAGGGCAGCGCCTGGGGCATCTGCACTTTCCAGAAGATCTGCCAGCGGGTCGCGGTGAAGGCGAGCAGCAGCTCGATCTGGTCGGCCGGAGTCGCGCGCAGTCCGGCGATCGTGTTGGCGAGGATGGGGAAGAACGAGATGATGGCCGTGATCACGATCTTGGAGCCGACGCCGAAGCCGAACCAGATGACCACCAGTGGCGCGAGCGCGACCTTCGGTACGGTCTGGAAGGCCACGAGATAGGGATAGAGCGACTTCTCGAGCAGCGGGAAGCGGCCGATCAGGCAGCCGAAGAACAGGCCGGCAAACGCGCCGACCGCGAAGCCCACCAGGATTTCGTAGAGCGTCACGCCGAGGTGCCAGGCGAAGGAGGCGGTGCCGAGCATGTCGATCATCGATTCGACGATGTCGGAAGGAGCCGGCAGCACGATCGGCGGAACGTCGAGCAGCCAGATGATCAGTTCCCAGCCGCCGAAGCAGACGACGAAGATCAGCGCTGCGATCGCCATTTCCGGACGGCGGAGCAGGGCGGTCATGAGTGGCTCCCGCCGAAATGGCGCCGGATGGCCCGGACATAGTGGCCGAAGGCCTCGGAATTGATCATGTCCAGGGTGCGCGGCCGCGGCAGTTTGACCGGAACGACCTCGACGATGCGCCCGGGCCTCGGCGACATGACGATGACCCGGTCGGCGAGCAACACGGCTTCGGCGATCGAATGGGTGATCAGGAGCACGGTCTTGCGGCTTTCGTCCCAGATCCGCAGCAACTCGATGTTCATCGTGTCCCGCGTCATGGCGTCGAGGGCGCCGAACGGCTCGTCCATCAGCAGCACGGCCGGATCGTGCACCAGGGCGCGGCCGATGCCCACCCGCTGCTGCATGCCGCCGGACAGTTCATGCGGATATTTGTCCTCGAAGCCCGTGAGGCCGGCGAGGGCCAGGTATTGCCGCGCCCGGTCAAGATGCGCTTGCCGGTCGCGGCGCTGCAGCTCGACCGGCAACAGCATGTTGGACAGCACGGTCCGCCAGGGCAGCAGGATCGGCTGCTGGAACACGACGCCGACCTCGCGCGAGGGCCTTTCGATGGGAGCGCCGTTCAGCAGCACCGATCCGGACGAGCGGCGCATGATGCCGGCCAGGATCTTGAGGAGCGTGGTCTTGCCGCAACCCGATGGGCCGACGACGGTCACGAATTCGCCGTTGGCGATGTCGAGGTCGACATTGGCCAGGGCCGTGATTTCGTGGCCATCGGCCGTCGGATAGATTTTCGTCAGCCGTCTGATGGCGATCGTCGGCTGCCGGCCGCTCTCGGCCGCGGGAACACTCGCAGGTTGGCTAGTATCCGGCACAGGCCTTTGCCTGGGCCTCGATCGCGCCGCGATCGAAGGCGTTGGCCTTCTCGAAGAAGCCCGGGATGCCCACGATGAGGCTTTCGTTGGGCACCTTGGCCTTGATCAGATTGGCGCGCAGCATGAAATCCTGCAGGACGGCGTATTCCTGCGGACGATAGTTGCCCCACAGCTTGCCGCCGCCGAGCGCGAAGGCCTCCTGCATCCCCATCTGCTGGGCATGCAGGTTGTTCAGGTCCCATTTGACCTTGGTCTCTTCATCCAGGTTCTGGCCGGTCGGCTTGGTGTCGGGCCAGGTCTTCCAGTGGACGCGGCGCGTGCAGTCGGGATTGGCGAGGGAGAACACCGCGCCCTTCGCGGCGCCGCGCACGATGGCCTCGACCATCTTCGGGTCGCCGTCGATGGTCTTCTGCAGGGTGTTGAGCGAAAAGTCCGGCTGCTGGCGCCAGTCCGCGCCGTGGAAATAGCGGAACTTGCCGCCGAAGTTCTCGAAACCGGCGATCGCGGCCTGGAAGAACATCAGGCCCTGGACCTTGTCCGACTTGATGGCCTCGTAGGCTGGAGCGCCGTAGCCGACGGCGACGATGGACACATCCTTGTCGGGAACGAGACCGTTGGCCTGCAGCAGTTCCTTGAGCATGGGCATGCCGCCGGTCGAGAGCGCGGGAACGCCGATCGACTTGCCCTTGAAGTCCTTCATGGCCTTGATCGGCCCGCCCTCCAGCGCCACGACCGACCAGTCGTTGACCGTGTTCAGCATGACCGAGCGCAGCGTCATCTTGTTGTTGGCATTCGATTGCACGACGACGCTCGAGTTGACCTGGGCGAAGTCGACGTTGCCGGCGGCCAATTGCTGAATGGCCTCGAGCGATCCGCCGACCGGGATGACCTCGACGTCCAGGCCTTCCGCTTTCCAGTAGCCGAGCGGCTGGGGCATCGTCAGCCACGGGTAGGCGACGTTGATGACCCTGGCGCCCATCGCGATCTTGATCTTCTTCGGCGCGGGCTGCGCTTCGGATGGCGAAATCCCGCCGGCCATCGCGATCAGCGCGGCAAAACAAGCGAGCAATCGAAAGTGCATTGGCCCTCCTTGTCGGCCGAGACCCCCAAACTCGCAAGAAGCATGCCGCAACTATCGCCCGGCAACCATGCCTCATCGCCTGCCGAAGCGACGCCGGCTCCACGATCGGATAAGGTCTCCGGCGTGACACCGGAAAGCGGCGAAGCCACCGACAGGCAGCAGGAGAAGAGCGCGCTGCTGCTTGCCGCGCGCAGGATGCGGCCCGCCATCCTGGCCGAGCGCGAGCGCCTCGAGCAGGCGCGGCGCCTCCCGCCGGAGTTCGCCCGGGAGCTGGCGGCGCAGGGCTTTTTCGGGATGTTCCTGCCAGGGGCCTATGGCGGTCTCGATCTCGATGTCGTGCCCGGCCTGGCGGTGCTCGAGGAACTGGCGCGGGCCGATGCCTCGGTGGCGTGGTGCGTGTGGAACGGCAACACGCACTGGGTGGCCGCGCAGCTGCCGGCAGAGACCATGCGCGCTCTGCACGGCGCGCCCGAGACGATCACCGCCAACAGCACGCGCGCTTCGGGACGCGCCGAGCAGGTCGCGGGCGGCTGGCGGGTCGACGGACGCTGGTCGCTGGTGAGCGGCTGCGAGCTCGCGCGCTGGATGGTGCTGCTGGCCGTGCCGCATGAGAACGGCAAGCCGCTGCTCACGCCGGCCGGCGCGCCGCAGACCCGGTTCATGGTCGTGCCGTCGGCGAGCTGCGAGATCGTCGACACCTGGACCACGGGCGGGCTTCGTGGCACGGGCAGCCACGACGTCGTGCTGCGCGAGGCGTTCGTGCCGGCCGGGCATGCGGCCGGTTTCTTCGATCCCTTGGTGCTGCCCGACAACCGCTACCGCATGCCGCCCTTCTGCCGCGTCATCCCCGGCCTGGGCGCCATGACGCTCGGCATCGCGCGCACGGCAATCGACAGCCTGCGCGCGCTCGCGCCCGGCAAGCAGCTGCAGCGATCCCAGCAGATGCTTCGCGAGAACCACGGCGCGCAGACCAGGCTCGCCGAGGCCGAGGCCCTGGTGCGGTCGGCGCGGCTCTATTTGTTCGACTCGGTCGAGCGCCTGTGGCGCATCGTTCTCGACACCGGCGCAGCCCCGATCGAGGCGCGCGCCCAGGTTCGCATGGCCGCCTGGCACGCGGTCATGAGCGCGGCGAAGGCAGTCGACCTGATGTGTCGCGCGGCCGGCGCCACCGCGCTCTACACCTCGTCGCCGCTCGAGCGTGCCTTCCGCGACGTGCACGCCATCACCCAGCATATCGGCGTGCACGACCGCGTGATGGAGACGGCGGGTCGCGTGCTGTTCGGACTGGAGCCCGACACGCCGCTGCTGTGAGTTGGAAACCCGAAGAGTTGCTTGAACAGTGCGGACCGGTAGCGATCGCACCGGTGACTACTAGGGCATATTCCGTTCGGCTGGAATCAGCCGAACGGAATATGCCGACGGTCGAGGCGCCTCGATCAACGCGCTTCCGCTGAGATGGAATCGCTAAAGCGGTTCCATCTCAGCGGAAGCCGCTCTAGGCGCCGTTTAAAGGAAAGGAGCATGCGAGGCGCCACGGCAAAGCGCTCCAAGGAATGGTTACCCGAACTTCGAGAAGCGCAGCTACGTCGAAAGCGGCTTTTTTTGTTTGACGGTGACGGACGCGATGAGCCTGCATTTTTTCCAGCGGCCTCCTTCATCAGCGTTCGCACCTCTCGGCTGCCCTATGTGTTCGCCTTAGCTCTGATTTGGACAGCCTTGCGCGTCCAATAGCTCGGCGGCTCGATGCTGACATCGCTCATCGTATCCCACGTCCCCCCAAAACGTACGACTAAATCTGTGGTGCAGGGGTAAGTGAAGCGTGCGGGCGATTGCAAGATGTTCAGCTGTCGCGGCCGTCATTTGCCGATGCGGCTTCACCGATCAAAGTAATCCTTGATCGCCGTGGCGACATCCAGGGGCCGGGTCATCGCCGGCAGATGACCAGACCCTTCGAACACCACGAGGCTGCTGCCCGGGACCAGGGATTCGATGTATCGCATCGACTCGATGCTGCAGAGTACATCCTTCTCGCCGTGCAGTAGTAGCGTGGGGAGCCGTAGTCGAGGCAGCTCGGTAGCCCAGTCGACGATCTTCTCAGGCTCCATCAGGGACAGTTTTTCGGCCGCTTCGGGTGTCGCCCGCGACAGGATGTTCACACCCCAGCGCCGGATGTGCTCGCTGTCGGGTTCCGGCGTACATCGATCGATGAACCACCTCAGGTGATCGCGGTGTGTTTCGCCAGGCCATTTCGACGGAGCGATCCGAGGGGTGGGCGTTGCGCCGGGCGGGAGCACACCTCCGGCACCGTTCATCAGGATCAGTCCATCGAATCGGTTGGGATCGTGTAGCACTGCCCGCAGGACGGTGACGGCGCCACGGGAGAAACCGGCCAGGACGCAGCGCTCGATTGAGAGCGTTTCCATGACCGCGAAAATGTCGTCTATCAGCGCCTCTGGCGTGACCTTCTCGACCGGCACGAACGTCTCGCCGGTGCCCCTGTGGTCATAGACGACGGTCCGCCACGTCTTACTGAGCGGCGCGAGGGTCGCGATCCAGTCCTCAACGTTACCGACCCAGCCGCTGTGCGCGAGGATTGTGCGAGGCCCCGCGCCGAAATCGAGCGTGAAAACCTTGTTGCCGTCGATGTCCAGAAACATGAGCTTACGTCCTCTTGACGTCGCTGATCTGAATCACGGGTTGCACATTCGTGAAGTTGGGGATGTCCGCCAGCAGGGTGGGCCCATGCTCTGCGAACACTGCCTGAAATGCCTCGACTGAGTCATAAAGGATATGACCCATGGCCACGTAGGTCGCGGCAGAGTCGGGAGCGCCGCCTGCGAGTCCGTGATCCACCTCGATGCCTTTGCACGCAAGGCCGGACTTCTCCCGGACGAGCGCCATGTGCTTGCCTAGGTAGTAGTCCATGTCGAACCGGACACCCGGCACATTGGGATAGAGAACGCTGACCTTGACCATTCTTGTCCCCTTGGTTGCGAAAACCTACCTTTCGCAATGACCGAAGACTTGCCGGAACCCTTGAGATATTCTTGGGATAGTCCCGCGGCGATGGTGGGCGCCCGTCAACGGCCGCTTGGGGGAGTGGACTTTGCCGTTCTGCTTCGAAGACCAAGTGCTCGACCCGACGCGGCGCGAGCTATCGCGCAATGGACGGACGGTTACGGTCGAGCCCCGGGTGTTCGACTTGCTGCACTACTTGATTGAGAATTGCGATCGTCTCGTGACTAAGGATGATCTGATCGCCCGTATCTGGGATGGTCGGATCATCTCCGATTCCACACTGTCGAGCGCTATCGCGGCAGCCCGCAGGGCGATTGGCGACAGTGCGCGGGATCAGCGGCTGATCCGCACCAGTGCCCGCCGCGGGTTTCGCTTCGTCGGTAGCGTGAGGCCGGCTGATCGGCCGGCACCGTCCGATCTTGCTCTTCCCCTGACGCGCTATGCGCGCAGCGGCGATGTGAGCATCGCCTATCAGGTCATGGGTACGGGTCCGATCGACTTGGTGCTCGTCCCCGGGATCGTCTCTCACGTCGAATATCTGCACGAGCTGCCGGGCTACACCGATACCCTGCGCCGCCTGGCGGCCTTTGCGCGCATCATCGCCTTCGACAGCAGGGGACAGGGTCTTTCTGACCGGCTGGTTGACGTGCCAACGCTTGAGCAGCGTATGGACGACGTCCGCGCGGTGATGGATGCCGCCAATTCGAAACGGGCAGTTATCTTCGGCTTTTCTGCCGGTGCCGCTCTGAGTGCGTTGTTTGCCGCGACATACCCGGAACGGGTTTCTCGCTTGTTGCTTTGGGGTGGCCTCGCGAGAGGACCTGGACGCAGCAAGCAAGCTATGGAGCAGTGGCTTTCCGGTCGCCTGACGAATTGGGGAAATGGCGATTTTGTGAAGATCGCAACGTCAGCTCGACAGCCAGTCAGCGCCGAACTCATGGAGCGTTTCGGCAGGTTGGAGAGGCTCTCGACGAGTCCGGGCGCCTTCAAGGCTCTCACCCTGCTGAACAACAAGATCGACGTCACGCCGATCCTCGGAGCGATCAGGGCGCCAACCTTGATTTTGCGCCGCCAGACCGACGCGTTGGTGAGCGCCGAACTTGGCCGGCCGCTGTCGGACCTGATTCCAGGGGCGACATTGATCGAGTACTCCCAAGGAGATCACGGCTTCTGGACGGGCGATACTGCGATTCTCCTGCGGGACATCGAATGGTTCGTGACCGGTGATCCTCGGGACGGCTGTGAGGACGACCGCGTTCTCGCCACGGTGCTTTCCGCGAGGGTTGTCATATCAACCGAAAAAGCAGCCAGCTTTGACGCGCAGCGGCCGTACGGCGCGGACCATCGGCTGACCCAGAAGATCATCGATCGTCATCGTGGAAAGCTGGTGAAGACCGCAGGTCGCGGCCTTCTGGTGACTTTCGATGGACCGGCTCGCGCCGTGCGATGCGCCCTCGAACTCAATTCAGCGGTGAGGAAACTTGGGGGAGCCCTGCAAGCCGGGCTGCACGCCGGCGAGGTCGACATCCGCGGCCGGGAACTCGGTGGTCCGACCATCCGAGCGGCAATCCGCGTGATGGGTCAATGCCGGCCGGGCGAAGTGCTTGTGTCGCGAGTGATTGCCGATCTCGTTGCAGGAGCAGGCCTGAAATTCACTGAGAGGGGATCACTGCACGCATCGTCGGATTCGCCGGGCCTGCGAGCGCTCTATGTTGCGGGGCTGAAGAAGCCTCAAATTGGTCCGGATGGTGAAGATTAAGCGAGCGACAGGCTCGTGAGGCTGGCTGGGCCAGAGGCTGAAAGACTGTGCGATGTCGCGCAGAGCAACATGTGCGGAGGCCGTTCGTCGCATCGCGACATCGGCCGTTCGAGGCCGCGATTCGAACTACAGACACAAGCGATGCTTCGTATCCAAAGGCGTGACTCGCATCTGGGTCACCAGAGTCGGAAGTCTCCAACAGTGCCTATAGCTTGAAACCGCGCGAAAACCGGTAGTCTCCAATCACACTAGAACGCGAGGAAACACCGGTTTTCGGTCCCTCTCCGCAGCCATCCCGGAA
>DATJWN010000078.1:0-4002 GCA_035501235.1 Reyranella sp. | reverse complement strand
TCCGGCGCAACACGTTGCGAGCCTCGGCGCTGGGTGTCCCCGTCAATGCCCGCCTGATCGCGGTCTATACGCTGGCGGCGGCCTATGCCGGCGCGGCCGGCGCGTTGTTGGCGCAAACGACGGGATATGTCTCGCTCGAAGTGCTGGAGTTCAACCGCTCGGCCGACGTCATGCTGGCGTTGATCATCGGCGGCACCGGCTGGCTCTATGGCGGCATCGCGGGCGCCTTCGTCTTCAAGATCCTGCAGGACCTGCTGTCGTCCAGCGCACCCCAGTTCTGGATGTTCTGGATGGGCCTGTTCCTGGTCGTGCTCGCCCTGGTCGGCCGCGCGCGATTGCAGGCTCTTGTCATGCGGTTGAAGCCATGACCGCGGCGCTGGAAACCCGCGGTCTCGCCAAGCGCTTCGGCGGGCTGATTGCGACCAGCGACGTTTCCTTCGTCCTGGAACGTGGCGCTCGCCATGCGCTGATCGGGCCGAACGGTGCGGGCAAGACCACCTTCATCAACCTCCTCACCGGCGTGCTGGCGCCGAGTGGCGGTACCGTGCTGCTGGCCGGCGAGGACGTGACGCGATTGAAGCCCGAGGCCCGGGTGCGGCGCGGCCTGGTGCGCACCTTCCAGATCAACCAGCTCTTCGCCGATCTGACACCGCTCGAAACCTTGGCTCTCGCCGTCGGCGAGCGATTGGGGCAGGGGAGCGACTGGCGTCGCCGCGTCGGTGCCTCCGTGGCCCCCGAAGTGGATGCCATCGCCCGGCGCTTCGGCCTCGCCGATGTGCTCGACGTGCGCACTGACACCTTGCCCTATGGCAAGCAGCGCCTGCTGGAGATCGCCGTCGCCTTCGCCTGTGCGCCCCAGGTCCTGCTGCTTGACGAGCCAGCGGCTGGCGTGCCCGAGGCCGAGCGACGCGACATCCTCGACGCGATCGCAGCGCTACCGGCCGACGTCTCGGTGCTGCTGATCGAGCACGACATGGACCTCGTGTTCAGTTTCGCAAAGCGCATCTCCGTGCTGGTCGACGGCGCCTTGCTGGTCGAGGGCGAGCCCCGGGCCATCGCCGGCGACCCGCGCGTGCGCGCCGTCTATCTGGGCGAGGCGAGCCATGGCTGAATTGCTCGCCATCGAAAATTTGAGCGCGGGCTACGGCCGTGCGGTCGTGCTGTCGGACATCGCCTTCAGGCTGGGCGAGGGCGAGGCGTTGGCCGTGCTCGGCCGCAACGGCGTCGGCAAGACGACGCTGATCGACAGCATCGTGGGCGTGACGCGCCGCTTCGCCGGGTCGCTCAAGCTGAGCGGCCGCGAGCTCGGGGCCCTGGCGCCCGAAACGCGCGCGACGCTCGGCATCGGCTGGGTGCCACAGGAGCGCAACATCTTCCGCTCGCTCACCGTCGAGGAGAACCTGACCGCCGTCGCGCGGCGGGGACCCTGGACGCTCGAGCGCATCTTCGAGCTGTTCCCGCGCCTGAAGGAGCGGCGACGGCAGGGCGGCGGCTCGCTGTCGGGCGGCGAGCAGCAGATGCTGGCGATCGGCCGGGCTCTCGCGACGAACCCCAAGCTTCTTCTGCTCGACGAGCCGACCGAGGGCCTGGCGCCCATCATCATCGAGGAGCTGCTGCGGGCGCTTTCCCGGCTGTTCCGCGAGGAGCGCATGGCCGGCATCATCGTCGAGCAGCATGCCCACAAGATCCTGCCCATCACCGACTGTGCGCTCGTCCTTGATCGTGGCCGCGTGGTGCTGCAGGCCACGAGCGCATCGTTGCTGGCCGATGGCGCACCCCTGGAGCGCTATCTCGGCGTGACGGGCGGCTGAACTCGCCTGGCAGTTCCTCGAAAGTCGTTTACAGCTCCCGACCGTTATCCCACTCTTCGAATAACGGTGCGCCATACAGGACGCACCGACTGGAGGAGACGATGGCCGATCGAGTGGGCGCCCTGAGGCGTCGTGATGTGTTGGCTGGCGTGGCAGGAGCGATCGCGGCTCCCGCGATCGTCCGCGCGGCGCCGTCGGGCAAACCGGTGCGCGTGGGCGCGACCTTGTCGCTGACGGGTTTCCTGGCGCAGACGGCCATCGTGCACAAGATCGCCTCGGAGATGATGGTCGAGGAGATCAATGGCCGGAATGGATTGCTCGGCCGGCCGATCGAATATGTCCTGCTCGACGATCAGTCCAAGCCCGAGACGGCGCGCAGCCTCTATGAGAAGCTGATTACGGTCGACAAGGTGGACCTGATCCAGGGGCCGTATGCCACAGCGCCGATCCTGGCGGCGATGGGCGTGGCGCAGCGCTACGGCAAGGTCATGGTCCAGAGCAGCATGGGCATCCCCAAGCTGCAGACCTACGATCGCGCCTTTCCCGCCACGCCGTTCGGGCCCGAGCCCAACGTCACCTATCCCAACGTCATCCTCGACGCGATCGCGACCTTCCCGACGCCGCCCAAGAACATCGTGGTGCTGACCTCGAAGTTCCCCTCGGCCCAGTTCATGGCCCAGGGCATGAAGGAGCAGGCCGAGAAGAGGGGCGTGAAGGTCTCGATGTATCTCGAGTACGAATCGGGCAATCGCGACTTCGGCGCCATCGCGGCGAGGGTGAAGGAGGCCAATCCGGATCTGCTTTGGGTCGGCTCGCTCGGTCTCGAGAGCAACCTGCTGCTCGAGGCGCTGCGCAAGCTCGACTACATGCCCAAGAACCACTTCCATCTCTATCCGGCGCCTGGACCGCTCGCTCTGTCGCCCGACGGCGACAAGGCGCTGTGCTCGACCTTCGTCGAGCCCGACGAGCCGTTCCTCAGCCGGCCAGGCTTCCGTCACCTCGCCGAGGAATTCAAGGTGCGGGCGACCAAGGCCAACCTGCCCTACAGCACCATCGACGCGCAGGGCTGCGGCATGATCTCGGAGTGGCAGATCCTCGAGGCCGGCGTGAACGGTGCCGGCAGCCTCGACGACGAGAAGATCGCGGCCTGGCTCAAGAAGAACCGAGTGACGACGGTCTATGGCAACCTGCGCTTCGACGGGCCCTACAATCACGGCGACGCCGCGCAGTTCATCAAGCAGGTGCAGAACAAGGAGTGGAAGGTCGTGTGGCCGAAGGACGTCGCGGCCCCCGGGATCAAGCTGATCGCTTCGTAAGTCCCGATGCCGAGCGCGACGCTTCTCGGCCAGGCGCTCATTTCGGGTGTCCTGGCCGGTGGGCTCTACGGCCTGCTCGCCATGGGCCTCAGCCTGAGCTGGGGCCTGCTGCGGCTGGTCAATCTCAGCCACTTCGCGCTCGCCTTTCTCGCCGCCTACATCGTCTACGAGCTCGGCACTACCTATCACGTCCAGCCCTGGTGGTCGGCGGCGATGGTCGTGCCGCTGATGTTCGCGATCGGCGCGGGCCAGCACTGGCTGTTCGACCGGTTCAAGGTAAACGAATTGGGCTCGCTGCTGATGACGTTCAGCTTCGCGGTGATCCTCGAGGCCGCGATCCAGCTCTACTGGACAGCCGACTTCCGCCGCTATGAGACGGAATATTCGACGCATTCCCTGAAGCTGGGCGCGTTCTTCGTTCCCGTGCTCGACCTCACGCTCTGCGTCGTGGCCGCGCTGCTGGCCTGCGGCACGTGGCTGTGGCTGCGCCGCACCTATGTGGGCAAGGCGCTGCGCGCCGCGGCGGAGGATCCGGAGATCGCCGCGGCCTACGGTGTCGATCATAAGCGGCTCGCCTATCTCCTGTCCGGCATCGGGGCGGCTTACGCCGGCATCGCCGGCACCTTCATTGCGCTGATCGCCACCTTGGCGCCCGCGCAGATCTGGACCTATCTCGGCGTCGTCTTTGCCGTGGTCATCATCGGCCGGCTGGGCAATCCGTTGGGCGCGCTGCTGGCCGGCATGCTGATCGGCGCCAGCGAATCGCTCGCCCAGGCGGTGCTGAGCCCGGCCTGGTCGCCGGTCGTGTCCTTCTCGGTGCTGATCGTGATCCTGCTGTGGGACCCGGAATGGCTATGAACGCCGCCCGCGATCTG
>DATJWN010000077.1:0-2435 GCA_035501235.1 Reyranella sp. | reverse complement strand
GTCGTCACGGGCGGCGCGTCGGGCATCGGCGCGGCAACTGCAGCAGCGCTCGCAAAGGAAGGCGCCGAGGTCGTCATCCTCGATCGCGACGTATCCAAAGTTAAGGGATTCGCGATAGCCTGCGATCTCACCAAGCCCGCGGACGTGCGCGCGGCCTTCGACAGGATCGCGGCGACCCTGGGCGGTGTCGACATCGTCGTCTCCAATGCGGGCGCGGCGTGGCAAGGCAAGATCGGCTCGGTCGACGAGAAGGTCCTGCGCGACAGCTTCGAGCTGAACTTCTGGGCGCACCAGAGCGTGGCGCAGAACGCGGTGCGCATCATGAAGGCGCAGGGCCTCGGCGGCTGCCTGCTGTTCAACGCCAGCAAGCAGGCCGTGAACCCCGGCCCCGACTTCGGGCCGTACGGATTGCCGAAGGCGGCCACCATGTTCCTGTCGCGCCAGTACGCCGTCGATCACGGCGGCGACGGCATCCGGTCGAACGCGATCAACGCCGACCGCATCCGCTCGGGCCTTCTCACCGACGAGATGATCGCCCAGCGCTCCAAGGCGCGCGGATTGAGCGAGGCCGACTACATGGGCGGCAACCTGCTCGGCATCGAGGTCACGGCCGACGATGTGGCGCAGGCTTTCGTTTCGCTGGCCAAAGCGAGTAAGACCACGGGCGCTGTGGTCACGGTCGATGGTGGTAATATCGCGGCGGCCCTCAGGTAAAGAGGCGCGACCAGGGAGCAGCGATGTTCATACCGGGCCGCATCACCGACATCGATGCCCGCAAGCCGCTGACAGCGGCCGAAGTGGCGCGCATCGAGGCCTCGATGGATGCGTACGCCGTCACCGTGCTGCCCGGCCAGGACATCGACGACGAGCAGCAGCTCGCCTTCTCCAGGAACTTCGGCCCACTGGTCGACGGCGCCAACTCGGGCGCGCGCGACCAGGACCTTCGCCTGCCGACGGTCTTCGCCGACGTCTCCAACCTCGACAAGGACGGCCGGATCGCGGCGCGCGACAACAAGAAGCGCATGGCGGCGCTCGCCAACCGCCTCTGGCACACCGACGCCTCGTTCCGCGTGATCCCGGCACGCTACTCGATCCTGAGCGGCCGGCTCGTGCCCGCCGAAGGACCCGATACCGAGTTCGCCGACATGCGCGCCGCCTACGACGCGCTCGACGCCAGGACCAAGGCCGAGATCGAGGACCTGGTCTGCGAGCACTCGCTGATCTATTCGCGGGCGCAGCTCGGCTTCAGCGAGTTCCTGCCCAACGAGAGGGTGGCGATGAAGCCGGTGCGCCAGCGCCTGGTGCGCACGCATCCCGTGACGGGCCGCAAATCGCTCTTCCTCGCCAGCCACATCGGCACCATCGTCGGCTGGCCGCAGCCCGAGGCCATGTCCTTCATCCGCGACCTGATCGAGCACGCGACGCAGGCTGAGTTCGTCTACGTCCACAAATGGCGGCCGCATGACTTGGTCATCTGGGACAACCGCACGACCATGCACCGCGTCCGCCGCTTCGACGACCTCACCATCGTGCGCGACGTGCGCCGCACCACCACCAGAGCCGAAGGCCCGACGGCCGAACAGGAGGCCGCGTGACCGTTCTTCCCAAACGCCGGATCGGCAAGACGAAGGTCGAAGTCACCACGCTCGGCCTCGGCGGCGCACCGATGGGTGGCTTCCGAGCCACCATCTCCGATACCGAGGCGATGGCGATCGTCGACGAGGCGTGGGCCGGCGGCGTGCGCTACTACGACACCTCGCCCTTCTACGGCTACGGCCGCAGCGAGCTGCGCTTCGGCGCCGGGCTGCGCGAGAAGCCGCGGGACGAGTTCATCCTCTCGACCAAGATCGGCCGCATCCTCCAGCCGCTCAGGCCCGGCGAGCAGAAGCCGGCCGACTTCCGCGAGAACGGCCTGCCGGGCTTCTCGCCGGTGTTCGACTACACCTATGACGGCGTCATGCGCTCGCTGGAACATTCGCATCTCCGGCTGGGGCTGGCGAAGATCGACATCGCGCTGATCCACGACGTCGACTTCTGGACGATCAAGGACCGCGAGGTGCTGAACCACCGCTTCAAGACGGTGATGGATTCCGGCTTCAAGGCGCTCGACGAGCTGCGCAAGGCTGGAGTTATCGGCGCGATCGGCGTCGGCATCAACGAGAGCGACACCAGCCTGCGCTTCATCCAGGCCGGCGACTTCGACTGCATGCTGCTGGCCGGCCGCTACACCCTGCTCGAGCAGGGCGGGCTGGAGGAATTCCTGCCCGAGTGCGTGAAGCGCAACGTGTCGGTGATCCTGGGCGGACCGTACAACTCGGGCATCCTGACCGGCGGCGTGAAGCCCGGCGCGACGCACGACTATGTGCCGGCCGCGCAGCCCTTGATCGACAAGGCGATGAAGATCGAGGCCGTCTGCAAGCGCCACGGCGTCGAAC
>DATJWN010000076.1:0-21790 GCA_035501235.1 Reyranella sp. | reverse complement strand
ACACGGGCTCAGAGTCCGTGTGAAGGGCCGTCTTCCCGATCCGTGGGCGCGAGCGACCTCACCGCCTCGGCCACGCTCAGGAACAGGCAATCCTCGCCCAGCAGGGCGAGCACGCCGAACTGGCGCAGCGAATGACGGGCGCGCGCCGATTCGAGCCGGGCGATGGCGAAGCCGAGCCCCTTGGCGTGGCAGGCCGCGATCGCCTGGCACAGCGCCTCGGCGGCCGTGTAGTCCACCTCGGCAATGCCGTTGGCCTCGAGCACGACGAGCTTGAGGTCCTGCTTGCGGTTGACCAGCGCCATCAGGCCGCGCCGGAAGGTCTCGGCGTTGGCGAACAGGAGCGGCGCGGAATAACCCGCGACCAGCACGCCGGGCAGCGGCGCGCCGGTCGTGTGATGGCCCGGCGGCCACCAGATCGTGCCGCCCGGCACGTGCACGAACTCGACCACCTGGGTGCGCGTCGTGATCCACACGCCGTGCAGCAGCGACATGCCGATGCCGATCGCGACTCCGGTCGGGATCGGCAGCAGGTCGACCGCCGCCATGGTGAGGGCGATCAGCACGGCCTCGCCGGGCGCCTGGCGGGTGACGGCGGCGATCACCTGCACGCGCACGATGCGCGAGGCGACGAAGAGGAGAACGCCTGCGAGCGCGGCCTGCGGCACGTGGGCGAGCAGGGTGCCGCCCTTGAGTGCAAGCGCGAGCACGACCGCCGCCGCCACGAGCGCTCCCGCCTGCGAGGTGCCGCCCGCTTCCTTGACGACGGCGGTGCGCGGCGGGCTGGCATTCACGGGAAAGGCGCCGAGCAGCGCGGCGCCCAGGTTGGCGACGCCCAGCCCGAGATAGTCGCGGTTGACGTCGATGCCCTGCGGTCCGGGGAAGGCCCGGCTGACGGTGGCGGTCTGCATCATCACGATCAGCGCCACGATCAGGGCGAGGGGCACGAGCTCACGCAGGCTCTGATAGCTGAGGTCGGGCGCCACCAGCCTGGGTCCGCCTTCGGGCAGTGCGCCGAGAGCGGTGACTCCCTTGCCCTCGAGCCCGAAGGCCATCACGGCGGCGGTGGCGAACGCGACGGCGATCAGTGCGCCGGGGATGCGCGGGTTGAGGCGCTCGGTGACGATCACCGCCGCGAGCACGCCGAGCGCCAGTGCCACCGACCAGGGATTGGCCCGGCCGAGCGCGGGGACCAGGGCGCCGATCTGTTGTGCCAGCGTTCCCGGCGGCGCCGGCACGCCCAGGAGGTCGGGAAGCTGCGAGACCACGATGTGGAGCGCGATGCCGGCCAGGAAGCCGGTGACGATCGGCGTGGAGATGAGATCGGCGACCCAGCCAAGCTTCAGCAGTCCCGCCGTCACGAGCAGCCCCGCCATCAGCAGCGCCAGCGTCACCGCCGCACCCATGCTGACGGTGCCGCCGGACGCGGCGAGCCCCGCGAGGGAGGCGGCGAAGATCGGCGTGATGGTCGAATCCGCGCCCGCCGTCAGCAGCCGGCTCGCGCCACGGAAGGCGAAGCTCACCAGGGCGAAGCCCACCGTCGCGCCGATGAAGGCGTAGAAGCCGATCTGCGGCGCGAAGCCGCCGAGCTTGGCGGTCGCCATCTGCTCGGGGATCGTGATCGCAGCCAGGGTGAGGCCGGCCAGCAGGTTTCGCAGCATCAGCTTCCATTCTAGCGCAATTGTCGGAAGGGTTGCCCATGGTGCTATGCTCGCCGGCGACAGGAGGAAACGACCGATGGAATTCGGCATGTTCCACGAGTTTCAGCAGCCGCCCGGGCAGGGCGCCGCCGAGGCGTTCCAGCAGTCCTTCGAGCAGGTGGATGCCGCCGAGCGCTGGGGGCTCGATGCCATGTGGCTGGCCGAACTGCATTTCAACCCGCAGCGCTCGGTGCTGTCTTCGCCGATGCTGATGGCGGCTGCCATCGCCATGCGCACCAAGCGCATGAAGATCGGCACCGCCGTCCAGGTGTTGCCGCTCTGCCATCCGCTGCGCATCGCCGAGGAGGCGGCCACCGTCGACCAGATTTCCGAGGGCCGTCTCATCTTCGGCGTCGGCCGGTCGGGCTTCGCCCACACCTACCGGACCTACAACGTCGACTACGCCGAAAGCCGCGAGCGCTTCGCCGAGGTGCTGGACATCTGCAAGCTCGCCTTCACCAAGGAGAATTTCTCCTACAAGGGCAAGTACTACGCCTACGACAACGTCACGCTGTCGCCCAAGCCATGGCAGAAGCCGTGGCCGGAGATCCGCGTCGCGGCGGCCAGTCCCGACACCTACCCGGCGCTGGGCAAGCAGGGCCACGCGGCCTTCGTCGCGGCGCGCACCGGCAATCTCTCCGAGCTGGCGCCGCTCGTCCGGACCTACCGCAAGGCCTGGAAGGAGGCCGGCCATCCCGGCAACGGCCAGATCTTCCTGCGCGTGCCGGTCTATGTCGCCGACACCGAGGAGCGCGCGCGCGAGGAACCGCGCGAGAGCATCCTGCATCTGCTGCGCACCATCGGCGCCAGGCTCGAGCAATCGGCCAACGCCTCGGGCGCGCGCGAGATCGAGAACCGCGCGGCGCGCGGCGCCAAGATGCAGTCGATAGAGTACGACGAGGTGCTGAAGGAGCGCATGATCGTCGGCACGCCCTCGCGCGTGGTCGACCGGCTGCAGCAGCTCCAGGAGGAGCTCGGTCTCGACGGCATCCTGGCCGAGCTCAATCCCGGCAGCCTGATCCCGCACGAGCAGGTGATGACGGCGCTCCGGCTGCTCTGCCAGGAGGTGATGCCCAAGTTCAAATAGAGCGGCGCGCGCCTAGTTCTTGGCGATCGCCGGCAGCAGGATCTCGAAGCGCGCGCCGCCGTCATCGCGGTTGGCGGCCGAAATGCTGCCACCCATCTCTTCGATGATGCGCCGGCAGATGCGCAGGCCGAGGCCCGTGCCCTTGCCCTTGGGCTTGGTGCTCACGAAGGACTGGAACAGCTTGGGCAGAACCTCGGCGGCGATGCCCGGTCCGCGGTCCTCGACGAGGACGCGCACCCAGCGGCGGTCGTTTTGCTCGACCGTCTCGGTCATGATCGAGATCGAGGGGCCGCCCGCGTCGCGCGCGTTGTTGATCAGGTTGACCAGCACCTGCTCCAGTCGCGCCATCTCGCCCATGACCTGCGGCAGGCCTGTCGAGAGCTGCTCGTTGAACTCCATGCCGGCCTCGCTCACGCCGTGGTCGGTGAGGTCGATGGCGGCGCGCACCGCGTCGTTGGCGTCGAAGGGCATCGGCCGGTCGGACGAGGAGCCGTGCACGTAGGCGCGCAGGTCGCCGATGATGCGGCTTGCCGTGTCGACCTGGCTCGCGATGCGCTCCAGCTTCTCCTTCACATAGTCCGGATCGTCGAGCGATTCGACGGCCGAGGCGCAGGCGATGTTGATGACCTGCAGAGGCTGGCTGATCTCGTGCGCCATGGTACTGGCCATCTCGCCCACCGTGGCGAAGCGCTCGGCGCTGGCCAGCGCCTGCTCGGCCTCGCGCCGCTCGGTGTCGTCGACGCCCAGCAGCACGATCGAGCTCACGCCGCCGTCGGTGAGCAGCGGCGTCGCCGTCAGCGCGACCAGCCGCTCGCGACCCTCGCGGTTCAGAAGCTTGACGGCGAAGCGCGAGCGCTTGGTGCGCGCGGGGTTCAGCGCCACCGGCACGACGTCCTGCAGCGAGCGGCCCACGGCGTCGGCCTCCGTGATGCCGGTGAACTGGGTGAAGCCGAGGTTCACCATCTGCACCTTGAGGTCGGCGTCGACCAGCACGATCAGGGCGCCGCCGGAGCCGACGATCGACTGCAGGCGGGTCATCTCCTCGTCGAGCCGGGCCTCGAGCTGCACCTGCTCCTCGACGTCGCGGATGACGCCGGTGCTGATCAACCGGCCGTTCGCGTCGATGCGCCGCCGGGCGCGCACCTCGACCCGGCGCACCTGGCCGCCCGCCCCGATCATGGAGAAGCGGGCGAAGGTGCCCTGGTCGTCGGGATCGTAATTGCGGGTCGTCGTGTTGCGCACCTGATCGTGCGATTCGGGCGCGATGTATTGCAGGAAGTGGTTGCCGACGATCTTGTGCGGCGGCACGCCGAAGAATTCCTTGGCCGCCGCGCTCATGAAGATGAAGCGGCCCGTCTCGACGTCGAGCGTGTAGGCGACGTCGGCCAGTGAATCGACCAGCGACTGATACTCCACGCGCGCCTGCTCCAGGGCGATCTCCTGCTGCTTGAGGTCGGTGACCTCCACGCGCAGGCCCACGGTGAGGCCGCCCTTGGTGCCCTTCTCGGACCAGTCGAACCAGCGGCCGTCCTGGCTCTGCCGGGCATGCTCGGTGTTCTTCTGGCGGAAGCGGTCGATCCACTGCTGGACCGGCTGGGGACCGCGGCCGCTCGCCTCGAGGCGGCGCGCCGTGTCATGCGCCAGGTCCTCGTAGCTGCGGCCGATCACGCCGGGCTCGCGCAGCGCCGGCGTCAGCGACTGGGCGACGCTGTTGAACATCATCAGCCGCTCGTTCTGATCGTAGACCACCACGCCGGCCGGCAGGGCCTCGATGATCTCGCTCAGCATGTCGCGCGAGGCGCCGGCCGCATGAGCCGATTCGACGGCACGCCGCCATTGCGCGTGGTAGTCGACGGAGGCGCGGCCGACCAGCAGGATCAGCATCAGGCCCGCGGCGGCGAAGCCCGAGGTGCAGAGCGTCAGCACCAGCAGCGCCTGCGTGTAGTCCTCGACCAGCCGGCCGATCATGGCGTCGGCGGTGCGCGTGGTGACCTGGCTGAGATCGCTGATGTCGTCGCGGATCTCCAGCAGCTCGCGCACGATGGCGGGCCGGAGCGGCTGGCGGGTCTCGTCGAAGCGGGCAATCTCGGCGCCGACGCGCGCCACGAATTCGGGCTTGGCGCGGCAGGTCATGCCGAGCCGGGTCTGCGGCGGGGTCTCGAACTCGCCGCAGAGCTTGTCGAGCGAGGCCACGAAGCTGTGCCACGGCTCGCCGCTTGCCCTCACGCGCGCCGGACCCGGATTGGCGGCGGCGTTGGCCAGGATGGTGCGCATCAGGTCGCGGCTGAACAGGTCGAGCTCGCGCACGTCACGGGCGCGGCGGCGTTCGGGATCGACGTCGGAACGGTGCAGCGAGAGCGCTATGTCGGCGAAGGCGATCAGGCAGCAGCCGACGCCGATGATGCCCGCGGCCGTCGCCCACATCACGCCGCGGATGCCCAGCGCCAGCCGGACCTGGCCGGGGAAGGACCGCAGGAGATCGAGGAAGCCCGCCCAGCCGGATTTGGGCTCCTCGTCGCTGAGCCCGCCCAACAACCCGCTTGTCGCCATGCCCGCCTCCCGCGAGCGGGCCGTCAGCGGCGCGTTCCGCCCAGGCCCGTGTTGATCCAGCTCGGCGTGTCGGCGGCGCGGCGGCGACCGCCTTCCTGCACCAGCTTGACCACCGCCTGGCGCAGCGGCCCCAGCGGCACCGGCTTGTTCAGGAACACGCTGATGCCGAGATCCTTCAGCGTGTCTTCCGACAGCCCGTCGATGCGGCCCGACATCATGATGAGGGCTGCATTGGGCAGGATGTTGCGCACCTGCTCGGCCAGCAGCACGCCGTTCATGTCGGGGAGATTGTAGTCCAGCAGCACGACAGTGGGCCGGAGCAGGCGGGCCTGTTTGAGCCCTGTCGCGGCGTCCGCCGCGCTCTCGACCGTCAGGCCGGCGCGCTGCAGGAAGCCCGCCATCTCGATGCATTGCAGACCGGAGTCCTCGACAATGAGGACATCGCAGCTACCGTTCACGACCGCCTCCTTGAGCAGGAACCGCACGGAACACTGTAACAGTATAAGTGAAAGCCGGGATGCTTTCGCGGTTCTTTTGGCAAAACGTCGACCAGATATGCGTATCAGTCTTTGTCCCGGCGCGGCCCAACCCAGTGGAACGCGGGACGGCCCCGATGGTTCCCTGCGAGCGGGGCGGGCAACGTCGCGTCGAAGGAGGGCGTTTACAGGTCCCAAGCAGGAGGACACCCATGACCCGGATTTCGATGCTCGTCGCGATCGCCCTGGCCGCCGCCGTGGCCGCCTGTGGCGATCAAGGCTACGGCCCGACCCATTCCTACAGCGCCCGCGTCGGCAGCAACGGCACGGCGGCGGATGCCACCGCAAACAACGGCAGCACGTCGAGCAGCATGGAGGCGCAGCGCCAGAAGATCGACAACGCCAACGGCGTCCAGCCGGGCTATCGCTGATCGTTCGACCCTTCGACGGGATGACAGGCGGCGGGACGCAAGTCCCGCCGTTCGCTTTTCAGGAGCCGTCAGTCGACCTTGGCGCCCGATGCCTTGATCACCGGAGCGAGCCGCTTTTCGTCCTCGACCCGGAAGGCGGCGGTGTCGACGGGGGTCATCCAGGTGGCGACGGCGCCCTGCTGCTCGAAGGCCTTCAGCACGGCCTCGCTGTCGAGCGCCTTCTTGGTGAGGCCAGCGCACGTCTCGACCATCGCCGGCGGCAGGCCGGCCGGGCCGCAGATGCCGCCCCACGAGGTGATCTCGAAGCCCGGCAGGATCTCCGCCATGGTCGGCAGGTCGGGCACGGCGGGATGGCGCTTGGCCGAGGTCACGCCAAGCCCGCGCACCTTGCCTGAGCGCATCAGGCCGAGCGGGCCCGGGACATTGTCGAACATCATGTCGACCTGGCCCGCCAGCAGGTCCTGATAGGCCGGCGCGCTGCCGCGATAGGGCACGTGCAGCAGGTTGAGATGGGCGAGCTGCTTGAAGATCTCGCCGCTGATGTGCGGGCTGGTGCCCGAGCCGGAGGAGGCAAACGAATATTTGCCCGGGTTGGCCTTGCAGAGCTCGATCAGCTCGGGGATCGACTTGGCCGGCAGGTCGAGCCGGGTCATGAGCATGTTGGGCACCGACCACATCATGGCGATGGCGGTGAAGTCCTTGGTCACGTCGAACGGCAGGTGGGCGTAGAGCGTAGGCGCGATCGACTGCGAGGCGATGGTGTAGAGGCCGATCGTGTAGCCGTCGGGCGCCGACTTGGCGATCGCATCGGTGCCGATGTTGCCGCCCGAGCCCGCCTTGTTGTCGACGATGAATTGCTGGCCGGTGAGCTCGGAGAGCTGGTGGCACACGATGCGCGAGAGCGTGTCGGTCGGGCCGCCCGGCGGGAAGACGTTGATGTAGCGCACCGGCTTGGTCGGCCAGTCGTTGGCGGCGCGCGCGAGGCCCGAGGCCAGCATGGGTGATGCGAGTGATAGCGCCAGGGCGCGGCGCCGCAGCAGTTTCCGATCGTTCAACTGTTCCTCCCTGTTCATTGTGCGGCCAGTTTAGGCCTTCGCCGCAGTGATGCCACTTTCCGCACTAACGGTGCGCTAAAGCAAGATTCAGGTAGGCAGAATAATTCGAGCCGCTATGGTGCGGCATTCCTCGAATCGGTGTGTGGGACTGGCGGGGGCTTCAGACGTGGCTGTGAAACGTTCGCTGTGGCGGCGCCTCAAGCGCGCGGCTCGGAAGAACTACATGACGACGTTGGCGATCGTCGCCCTTTGGGTGGGGCTGGCTTTCGTGGCCACGAACATGGTCGCAAACACGATGCAGACCTGGACGGCGCGCCAGCACGCCTCTTCGGAGGTCTGGGTGCCGCCGCCGTCGCTGCGCGAGGATCGGTCGGGTGGATACATCCGAACCAAGCGTCCGCACTACGGGTTGGCCGGCGACTCCGACGTGCAGGACAAGGACCAGAAGAACTGATTCAGGTTGGCGCGAGAAAGCCGCGCACGGATTCGATCGCCTCGGCAAGGCCCACCCGCTCGATCGACACGCCCGCCGGGAAGGCGCCGAGCAGGCGTGACGGCAGGCGCGAGTCCAGCATCACGAACACGCCGCGATCGTCGGCACGACGGATCAATCTTCCATAGGCCTGCTTGAGGCGCAGCCGCGCCAGCATGTCGTCGTAGGCGTTGGCGCCTGCGCCGGCCGCTTTCCACGCGGCCTTGCGTGCGCGATGGAGGATGTCGGGGCGCGGCCACGGCACGCGGTCGAATACGATCAGCCGCAACGAACGGCCTGGCACGTCGACGCCGTCGCGCACGGCATCGGTGCCGAGCAGGCAGGAATGCTCTTCGGCCCGGAAGATGTCGACCAGCGTGGCCGCATCCATGCCGCCGACATGCTGGGCGTAGAGCGGCAGGCCCGCCTCCTCGAGCGCGGGCGCGATGCGCTGATGCACGGCACGCAGCCGGCCGATGGCGGTGAACAGGCCGAGCGCTCCGCCGCCCGAGGCGAGAAAGAGCTCGCGATAGGCCGCCGCGACCTGCTCGGCATCGTCGCGCTTCACGTCGCGCACGATCAGCACGCGCGTGGCGTCCACATAATCGAAGGGCGAGGCCATGGCCGCGCGCATGGCCGGATCCAGGAGATGTTTCGTGCCCGTGCGTGCCTCGGCCGAGCTCCAGTCGGCGAGCGTGCCCTCGGCCTCGTCGTTGGCCGGCGCGGGAAGGCCGAGCGAATCGCGGAGCGTGGCCGAGGTGATGACGGCGCCGTGCGCGGGCTTGATCACCGAATTCACGAATGGCTCGGTGGGGTCGAGATAATGGCGGTACATGCCGACATCGGTCTCTCGGCTCTGGCTGCGCTCGATCGCGAACCAGTCGACGAAAGCGGGATCGGCCTCGTTGTGCAGGCCGCGCAGCATGGAGCGCCAGGCTTCGAGCGTCATCTCGCAGCGGTTGGTGAGCGAGCGCGCCACGCCTTCGATGCGGCCGCGTTGGCCGCTGTCGAGCTTGTCGGCCTCGGTCTCGAGCTTGGTGCGCAGCGCCTGGCGCAAGCGGCGCACGGGGAGCAGCATCTGCTCGAACAGCTCGGCCAGCGCGTCGGCCGCTTCGATCAGCCCCGAGTTGAGCGGGCGGATGTCGCATTCCTGGCCGAAGCCCTGATCTTCGCCTGCCGCGCGCGCTCGCACTTGCTGGCGCACGAGAGCGAGGAATTCCTCGGCCGGGCCGATCACCGTGCCGTCGGCCAGCCGCGTCTGCCAATTGGGTGAGGGCAGGCGGTGGGAGAGGTCGAGCAGGCGACGCAGCGCGTTCTGCGCCTCCTGCTCCTCGCCCAGCAGGTCCTGGATGCGCCGCTCGAGGCCGCGGGCACGGCTGCCGCGCCGGCCCTCGGCGCCCAGGATCCAGCGGCGCAGGTCGGAGCATTCGACGCCGCTCAGATGCGCGCCGAACGCGCCGTCGGCGGCGTCGAACAGGTGATGGCCCTCGTCGAACACGTAGCGCGTCGGCCGCGTGGCATCGTCGAGCCCCCCCATCGCCGCCTGCACCATGACCAGCGCATGGTTGGCGATCACGATGTCGGCCGTGCGCGCGCGGCGGATGGTGCGCTCGACGAAGCACTTCTTGTAGTGCTCGCAGGCGGAATAGATGCATTCACCGCGCCGGTCGGCGAGGCGCCCGATGCGGCCGCGGCCCAGGAGATCGAGCAGCCACGCCGGCAGATCGCCGCCAATCATGTCGCCGTCACGGCTGGCCAACGCCCAGCGCGCAAGCAAGCCGAGGCCGACGGCGTTCTCGGGCAGGAGGCCCGAGCGCATCACCGCTTCCTGGAAGTTCAGCAGGCAGAGATAGTTCTCGCGGCCCTTGCGGATCACCACACGGCGGCGCTTCTCGGCCGAATCGCGATGCAGGCGATCCATCTCGGTGTCGATCTGGCGCTGCAGGTTGCGGGTGTAGGTCGCAATCCACACCGGCGCGCCGTTGCGCTCGGCCCACAGCGAGGCGGGGGCGACATAGCCCAGGGTCTTGCCGACGCCGGTGCCGGCCTCGACCAGCACGACCTTGGGCTTTTCTTCTTCCTCGCGGGCCGCGAAGGCGAGGGAGGCGGCGGAGGCATAGTCGCTCTGTGTCGGCCGCGCCTCGGCCATGTTGGGGCCGGCGGAGATGAGTTGCGCCAGCCGCTGCCGTGCCTCGCGCGGTTCGACGGGCAGGCTGGACGGCGGCGGCTGCGGCGGCGGCTCTTCCCATTGCGGCAGCAGCCGCCAGACATCGAGGCCCGCGCCCGCGCGCGGCTTCTTGGCCGGCGGATCGATGTTGAGCGCCCGCAGCACGTCGGCTGCCCACGGCCAGTCGCCGCGCGCCATGGCCAGCGCGGTGTCCTTGAGGTCGGGCGAGGCCAGTGCCGCCATGTCTGCTAGTTCGTCGATCAGGGCGCGGGCAATCCGGGGCAGGGCGGCAAGCTCGTCCTCGCGCGGCAGATCCAGTGCCTCGCACAGGCCATGCACTGTCGGCAGGCAGAAGGTCGCTGGCCGCACGAAGGCATAGAGTTCCAGCAGATCGCGTGCTGCGAGGGAGTCCAGACCGAGCCGCGCCGCCGTCGCAGGCGCATGCACGACCAGGGGAAAAATCCCCGCCGCGCGCAGGGCGGCTTCCGGCGCCGCCAGGCGCTCGACCTCGCCGTCGGCCGTCAGCCACAGCGCGCCGCGCGCGGTCGCGAGAAGGGCGGGGAACATGCCCGGTGCATAGCACACTGCTTTTGCCCAATGCAGTTCGTGTCGGTTGCATTTACACTTCGCGCATGAAACCGACCGATTGGCGCAAGCCGACTGCCGTGTTCCATCAGTCCGGCGCGATGGAGCTGGGTTACGGCAAGATCACTGGCGTGATCGCCTTCACGCTCTCGGGCATGGCGGTCCTGGCGGTGCTCGCCTTCCACTTCCCCGAATACCTGACGACGCCCGACCTTCGGAAGAAATACGACGTCAACGTGCTGCGCGAGATCATGCTGGGCGGCATGGTGGTTGCGGGTGGGCTTGCCATCGTGAACGTGCTCAGGGCGCGCAATCGCTGGCTGAACGGCTCGGCGTTGGTGCTGCTGGCGATCGCCATCGCGGGCGGCGGGCACCGTGTGCCGGTCGGCGACTTTCCCGACAACACGCCGTACATCGGCCTCGACTGGTTCCTGCTCGATCTCCTCGGCTCGAGCCTGGTCTTCATCCTGATCGAGAAGATGTTCCCGCTGCACGAGAAACAGCCGGTCTTTCGGCCGGGCTGGCAGATCGATTTCACTCACTTCGTGATCAACCATCTGCTGGTCGGCCTTGCGCTGGTGATCGTGAATTTTGCGATCCATCGCCTGTTCGGCTGGCTGGTCTATGCGCCGCTGCAGAAATGGGTGGGCGGGTTGCCGTTCTTCGCCGAGCTGTTCGGCGTGCTGCTGGTCGCCGACCTCGTCCAGTACTGGACGCATCGCGCCTATCACGAGGTTCCGTTCCTGTGGCGATTCCACGCCGTGCATCACAGCGCCGAGTACATGGACTGGATGGCGGGCTCGCGGCTGCACATGTTCGAGCTGCTCACCACGCGCGTCTCGATCCTGGGCGTGCTCTATGTGCTGGGCTTCAGCGAAGCCTCGATGAACGTCTATATCGTGATCGTGGGCTTCCAGGCCGTGTTCAACCACGCCAATGTCCGCCTGCCCGAGGCCTTCGATCGCGCGCCGCTCAAGTGGCTGATCGTGACGCCCAACTTCCACCACTGGCATCACAGCTCGGAGATCGAGGCGATCGACCGCAACTACGCCGCCCACTTCGCCTTCATCGACTACATCTTCGGCACGGCGGTGAAATCCGATCGCCGCTTCCCCGGCAAGTACGGCGTGCTGGGCGACTACATGCCGGCAAGCTACGTCCGTCAGCAGCTTTTTCCCTTCACCTGGAAGCACTGAACGTGCGCCGGCGCAGCCTGCTGGCGGCGCCGGCAATCGCGCTGCTCGCACGCAGCGCCACCGCCGCCGAGCCCGAGGTCGCGATCGTCGGCGCGGGCATCGCGGGGCTCGCCGCGGCGCGCACCCTGATGGCGGCCAACCGGCCGTGCCTTGTGCTCGAGGTACGTCAGCGCATCGGCGGCCGCACCTTCACCGATACGGGCCTCGGCTTTCCCTTCGATCACGGCGCAGCGGGCATCGAGGGCGAACTGGCCAGGGAGCTTGGGGCCAAGACGGCGCCGGCCGTGGGCACGGCGTCGATTTACGTCCATGGCAAGGCCCTGACCGAAGCGGAGTACGCGCAATTCGCCAAGGCATCGGCGGCCGATGCCAAGATGATCGACAAGGTGGCGAAGGAGCTGCCGGGCGTCGATCCGCGACAGGTCATCAACGCCACCAGCCCGCTGGAGAGGCTGGCGCTCGCCGAGCGGCTGCGGCGCACGCCCTTCGCCCCCGAGCCGTCGGCCGTCGAAGGTGTCGGCACGCTCGTCGCACGCTTCGGCGCCAAAGTGCCGGTGAAGCTCGGCGTCAAGGTGATCCGGTTCGATTCGACGGGCCCCACGGTGCAGGTCGTCTCGGCGGCGGGCGAATGGGGTGTGAAGGCCGTGATCGTCACCGTGCCGGTGGGCGTGCTGGCGGCGGGCGAGTTGAGCTTCGCACCGCCGCTCAAGGCCGACAGGAAGGCAGCCATCGCGGCGCTTTCCAGCGGGTCCTACGACAAGGTCGCCATCGCCTTCACCCGCAAGGTGCTGGACGTGCCGGCGGACACGCGCCTGATCGGGCTGACACGCGCCGAGACCGTGGTCGACTTGCTGTTGCGTCCGCAAGGCAAGGAAGCGGCCATCATGCTCTGCGAGGGCGAGGAGGCGCGTCAGCTGGAGGCGGCGGGACCGAGCGCGGCGGGTGCCACGGCTTTGTCGGCGGTGGCGGAGATCTTCGGCAAGGAAGTGCGCACCGCCTTCGCGGGATCGCAGTCGACACGCTGGACACAGGATCCTTTTTCCCGCGGCGCCTGGTCGGTTGGACCGGACAAGCAGCGCGCGGTGCTGGCGGCGCCACACGACGAACGCATCTTCTTCGCGGGCGAGGCGACAGATAGCGGCCGGCTCGACGGCGCCTATGTCTCGGGCGTGCGCGCCGCGAAGGAAGCGCTAGCCCTGCTCGGCCGACGATAGGGCCGCGAGCCCGGCGGCGACGACGAGCGCCGCTGCCGCGCAGAGCGATGGCAGCGAGAAGCTTCCCGTCAGATCGAAGACGTAGCCCGCGAAGGACGGCCCAAGGATCTGGCCGAAGCTGAAGGCTGCCGTCATCAGTGCGATGCGCCCGCGAGGATCGCCATCGCCGTGACGTGCGCCGATCAGGCCCAGCGCCGTCAGGCCCATGAAGGTGCCGCCGACCAGCAGCGAGGCCGCGATCACCGTCGCCGAGGTCATCCAGAGCGCCGAGGCCGCGACGCCCGCTGCCTCGACCAGCGCTGCGATTGCATACGTGCGCAGGATACCCCAATGCGCGCCGAGCCGGGTCCAGAGCGCGACCGAGGGCGCGGCGCTGAGCCCGAACATCACCCAGATATAGGGCTCGAGCGGCGCGATCTCCTTCGAGCCGCGCACCATGGCGACGATGAAGGTCGCGGTGATGATGTAGCCGAAGCCGAACAGGCCATAGGCCATCGCAAGCGCCACAAAACCCTTGGGCAATCCGGACGAGCGGTGCGATGCGGCGACCTGTGCGGCCGTCGCAGGCGGCACCAGCAGGATGACGACGAGGCCTGCCACGAGCGCGAGCGCGGCGCTCGCCTCCCACATGGTGCGCCAGTCGTGCCCGCTCGCGACCAGGATCGCGACCAGCGCCGCCGATGCCGCGATGCCGGTGCCGACCCCCGCGAAGTGCATGGCCGACAGGCCGCCGCGGCCTGCCGCCGCCAGACGGTCGAGCACCAGGGCCGAGGCGAAGATCAGCACGAAGGCCGAGACCAGTCCGGCGATCGCCCGCAGCACCAGGAAGAGCGCGAAGCTCTCCGTCGCACCCATGGCGGCGAGACAGATCACGTTGATCAGCAATGCGCCCAGCAGCCACGCCCGCCGCGAGCCGGGCAATCGCATCGCCGCCAGCAACGCGCCCGCGAAGTAGCCCACGAAGTTGGCCGAGGCGATCAGTCCCGCCTCGCTCTTGCTGAGATGCAGCGCCTCGACCATGGGCGGCAGGATGGGCGTGTAGACGAAGCGGCCGATTCCGATGCCGGCGGCCATCGCCAGAAGACCGCCGAAACTGAGCGCGAGGGGACTTTTATTCATGTGGGCGCGCACTTTGGTCCGGTGGCAATCACAGCGCAAATGACCTAATTTCATCCGCCCATGTCACAGATCGATCGTTCCCTCGCCGAGGCCGCGCGCGCGTGGCCGTTTGAAGAAGCCCGCAAGCTCGTCGCCCGCACGGGTGGCAAGGTGCCGGCGAAAGGGTTCGTGCTGTTCGAGACCGGTTACGGCCCCTCGGGCCTGCCGCATATCGGCACCTTCGGCGAAGTCGTGCGCACCACCATGGTGCGCCAGGCCTTCATGCGTCTCTCGGACGTGCCGACCAAGCTCTACTGCTTCTCCGACGACATGGACGGCCTGCGCAAGGTGCCCGACAACGTGCCGAACAAGGAGATGCTGGCCGCCCATCTCGGCAAGCCGTTGACGGCGGTGCCCGATCCGTTCAGCAACGAATATCCGTCGTTCGGCGCCGCCAACAACGCGCGGCTGCGCGCCTTCCTCGATTCCTTCGGCTTCGAGTACGAGTTCCAGTCGGCAACGGATTGGTACAAGTCGGGCCGCTTCGACAAGATGCTGCTCACCATGCTTCGCCACTACGACGAGGTGCAGGCGGTGATGCTGCCGACGCTCGGCGAGGAACGGCGCGCGACCTATTCGATCTTCCTGCCTGTCTCGCCCAAGACTGGCCGCGTGCTGCAGGTGCCGATGATCAAGGTCGACGCCGATGCCGGCACCGTCGTCTTTCGCGACGAGGACGGCTCGACGGTCGAGACACCGGTGACCGGCGGCAACGTCAAGCTGCAGTGGAAGGCCGACTGGGCCGGCCGCTGGTTCGCGCTCGACGTCGACTACGAGATGTACGGCAAGGATCTCATCCCCTCCGCCGAACTCTCGGCGAAGATCGTGAAGATCCTGGGCGGCACGCCGCCGGACGGCTTCAACTACGAACTCTTCCTCGACGAGGAGGGTCGCAAGATTTCCAAGTCCAAGGGCAACGGCCTCTCGGTCGAGGAATGGCTGCGCTACGCCAGCCCCGAATCGCTGGCGCTCTACATGCACCAGGCGCCGCGGCGCGCGAAGCGGCTGCACTTCGACGTGATCCCGCGCGCCGTCGACGACTATCTCTCGCTGGTCGAGAAGCTGCCGGCCGAGGAGCCGGCCAAGTCGCTCGAGAATCCGGCCTGGCACATCCACAATGGCGCGGCGCCCGCCAACAATACCGGCGGCGTGAGCTTCGGCCTGCTGCTCAACCTCGCGGGCGTGGCGAACACCGAGGACAAGGGCGTGCTTTGGCAGTATCTGCGCCGCTACGTGCCGGGCGCGACGCCGGAGAACGCGCCCTATCTCGACAAGCTGATGGCGGGCGCGGTGGCCTACTACCAGGACTTCGTGAAGAGCACGAAGAAGTTCCGCCTGCCCGTCGGCAAGGAACGCGAGGCATTGCAGGACCTCGCCGACACCCTGCGAAAGATTCCCGAGAGCGAGACTGCGGAGTTCATCCAGAACGAGGTCTATGAGGCGGGCAAGCGGCACTTCGCCAAGGAAGAGCTGCGCCAGTGGTTCAAGACGCTCTACGAGGTGCTGCTGGGCTCCGAACAGGGCCCGCGCATGGGCGCCTTCATCAAGCTCTACGGCCGCGACAATGTCGTGCGCCTGATCGAGCGCGCTCTGGCGGGCGAGGATCTGGGCAAGGCCGCGTGAGCGAACGCGGCATCGGCGCTCATCTGCGCCGGCTGGAAGATGCGCGGCTGCTGACCGGCCGCGGCTGCTACTCCGACGATTTCGCCTTGCCCGACCAGGCGCGCGGCTTCGTGCTGCGCTCCACGCATCCGCACGCCCGCATCGTGTCGATCGATACCGCGCGAGCTTCGAAGATGCCGGGCGTCCTGCTGATCCTGACCGGCGCCGACGTCGTGGCCGAAGGGCTGCGGCCGATCCCGCACATCCCGACGGCGATGAGCCCGCCCGACATGGCGCTCTACAACCTCGATGGTTCGGAGCTCTTGCTCGAGCGTCCGATGATCCTGGCGACGGAGACCGTGCGTCATGTCGGCGAAGCCGTGGCGTTCATCGTCGCCGAGACGGTTGCGCAAGCGAAGGACGCGGCCGAGGCGATCGACGTCGTCTACGAGGCGTTGAATCCGATCTCCGACATCGCCGTCGACGCAAGGGTCGGCAATCCGCAGGCGACACGCGCGGGTTTTGCCGAGGCCGAGCACGTCGTGCGGCTGGAAACGCACGTGCAGCGCATCACCGGCGTGCCCATGGAGCCGCGCTCGGCACTGGGCGCCTACGATCCGGCGACCGGTCGCTACACGCTCTATGCCGGCGGCGGCGCGGTGGTGCGCCCCAAGAAGGAGCTCGCCATCATCCTCGGCCTCGAGCCCGAGCAGGTGCGGGTGATCGCCAAGGAAGTCGGCGGCAACTTCGGTACGCGTAATTATCTCTATCCGGAGTTCGTGCTGGTCGCCTGGGCGGCGAAGAAGATCGGCCGCCCCGTCAAATGGACCTGCGAGCGCGGCGAGGCGTTCCTGAGCGACTATGCCGCCCGCGATCTCAAGGTCGAGGTCGAGTTCGCCGTCTCCGCCGATGGCAAGTTCCTCGGCTTGCACTCGACCAACACCAGCAATGTCGGCGCCTATACCGCGTCCTACATCCCGCTGACCAAGGGCACGCAGCTCATGACCAGCGTCTACCGCATGCCCGCGGTTGCGCGGGCGCGGGCGGTGTTGAGCAACACGGTCTGCACCGCGCCCTATCGCAGCGCCGGCCGGCCCGAGACCATGTTCGTGATCGAGCGACTGATCGACATGGCGGCGCGCGAGATCGGCATGGACCGGGTCGAGCTGCGCCGGCGCAACCTGATCACCTCGCTGCCCCATCGCAACGCCTTCGGCATCACTTACGACAGCGGTGACTATGTCGGCACGTTCGATGAAATCCTGAAGCTCTCCGACTGGGCAGGCTTCGGTGAGAGGCAGAGACAGTCGGCGGCGCGCGGCCTGAAGCGCGGGTTGGGACTCGGCGGCTATGTCGAATCGCAGAGCGGCGCACCGCTGGAGCGCGCCGAGGTCACGGTGCGCGGCGACGGCACGGCCGAGGTGCTGATCGGCACGCTGTCGTCGGGGCAGGGGCATTCGACCAGCTTCGCGCAGCTTGTCGAGGAGTGGCTCGGCATCCCGGCCGACAAGGTGATCGTCGAGACCAGCGACAGCGACCGGGTGCAGATCGGCGGCGGCTCGCATTCCGGCCGCTCGATGCGGCAGGCCGGCACGACTATCCACATCGCGTCGCAGGGCATCATCGCGAAGGGCACCAAGCTTGCGGCCGAGCAGCTTGAAGCAAGCGAGGCCGATATCGATTTCGCCGACGGCCGCTTCACCGTGAAGGGCACGGACCGCAGCGTTGGTCTGATCGAG
Source organism: Reyranella sp. (assembly GCA_035501235.1). Lineage (GTDB taxonomy): Bacteria > Pseudomonadota > Alphaproteobacteria > Reyranellales > Reyranellaceae > Reyranella. Next base: position 4,361 of record DATJWN010000076.1, on the reverse strand, counting down.
CTCGCGGCCAAGCATGGTCCGATCGCCGATGCGGGCGACGTCAACAGCCGGGTCGGTTCCTATCCCTATGGTTGGCATGTCTGCGAGGTCGAGATCGATCCCGAGACCGGCGTGGTGCGCATGGACCGCTACACGACCATCGACGATGTCGGCCGCGCCGTGAACCCGATGATCCTCGACGGCCAGACCCACGGCGGCATCGTGCAGGGCGCGGGGCAGGCGCTGATGGAGCAGATCGTCCATGACAACGGCCAGCTCATGACCGGCTCGTTCATGGACTACGCCATGCCGCATGCCGACGACTTCCCGAGTTTCGTCACGGCACTCTCCGAAGTGCCGTCGACCACGCATCCGCTGGGCTTTCGCGGCGGCGGCGAGGGCGGCATCACGCCGGCGCTGGGCGTGATCGTGAACGCCGTGGTCGATGCGCTGTCGGAGTACGGCGTCTCGCATGTCGAGATGCCCTGCACGCCGGAAAAGGTGTGGCGGGCGATCCGGGGCTTGCCATCTAGATAGGTAGCATCCTATCTTTTTCGGGTGACTGACCGCCACACCGAGTTCGGCCTCCTCGTCGCCCGCCTGTCGCGGCGGCTGCGCCAGGCCGTCGATGCCGAGATGCGCCTGATCGGCCTGACCGAGGCGACGTGGCGGCCGCTGATCTATCTCCGCGCTCTGGGCGACGGCGTGCGCCAGAAGGAGCTGGCGACCGCGATGTCGATCGAAGGCCCGTCGCTGGTGCGCCTGCTCGACAGCCTCGAACGCCGCGGCTTCATCGAGCGGCGTGAAGACGAAAGCGATCGCCGCGCGCGGGGCATCTACCTGACGCGAGCGGGCCGCGAGCTGGCGGTGCGCGCCGCCCGCATCGGCAACAGCCTGCAGACGCGATTGATGGCGGCCGTGCCCGCTTCCGAGCTCGATATCTGCGAGAGGGTGCTCGAAACCCTCGAACGCGAACTCGAAGAGCCGCAGCAAGCGGCCTCCGCCCTTGAGGAAACGACCAAACGGAGGAAACGATGAATCAGATCGTCGTGAACGAGCCGAACCGCTGGCGTCTCGAAACGCCCGGCGCAAAGTGGCCGCGCAGCGCGCGTCCCGATGCTGCGCGAAAGTACTTCATGGTGTCGGCCGACGGCCACGCCAACGAGCCCGCCACGCTCTGGGTCGACCGCATCGAACCGCAATACAAGGACCGCCTGCCGCGGGTCATCACCGACAAGGACGGCGTGCAGTGGAGGGTCAGCGAAGGCCATCGCCCCGACCGCCTGCGGCTCTCGACCCTCGAGGGCGAGGACATGGCGCGCAACAAGGCGGGTGCCGAGCCGCTCAGCCGTCTCGCCGACCACGATCTCGACGGCATCGATGTCGAGCTGATCTTCCCCAACAAGGGCCTCGCCATGTGGGCGACGCCCGATCCGCAGTTCGCCATGGCGCAGTGCCGCGTGTGGAACACCTGGGCCTGGGAGCAGTTCGGCAACCACCAGGACCGCATGATCCCAGCGGGGGCGCTCGCCACTGCCGATCTCGAAGGTTCGATCGCCGAGGTGAAGCGGCTGGCCAAGCTCGGCTTCAAGTGCCTGACGCTTCCCTGCAAGCCGGTGTGGGGCGCGCATGAAAGCGCCCATGTGAACTACAACCTGCCGCACTTCGATCCGCTGTGGGCGGCGATCACCGACGCCAATCTGCCGGTCACCTTCCACGTCTCGACCGGCCGCGATCCACGCGCCGCGCGCGGCAATGGTGGCGCGGTCGTGAACTACGTCTCGCATTCGCTGTCGCCGACCATCGAGCCGGTCGCGAACCTCTGCGCCTCGGGTGTGCTCGAACGCTTCCCGACCCTGCGCTTCGCCACCATCGAGGCCGGCATCGGCTGGGTGCCCTGGCTGCTCGATGCCATGGACGAGGCCTACAAGAAGCATCACTTCTGGGTGCGGCCCAAGCTCAAGCACCTGCCGAGCGAGTATTACCGCATGCACGGCTTCTCCTCCTTCCAGGAGGACAAGGCGGGCCTCGATCTCTGCGAGAGCCACAGCCTCACCGAAAACTTCATGTGGGCGAACGACTACCCGCATCATGAAGGCACCTGGCCGCATTCGGCCGAGGCGATCGAGCGCACGATGGGTCAGATCTCCGACTCGACGCGCGCCAAGATCCTCGGGTTGAACTGCGCGCGTTTCCTCGGGATCGACGTGCCGGCGAAGTATCGGCAATGAGCGAACGCAGTCTCCGCGGCAAGGTCGCGGTGGTGGGAGTCGGCGAGACGACCTACTGGCGGCACGGCAAGTCGCCGCATTCGGAGTTCAAGCTGGCGCTGATGGCGATCCTCGCCGCGGCCGAGGACGCGGGCATCGATCCGCGCCGGATCGACGGCTTTGCCTCCTACTCCAACGACCGCAACGACCCGTCGCGGCTCGCGGCCGCCCTCGGCCTGCCAGCGCTGCGCTTCTCCAATATGAACTGGGGCGGCGGCGGGGGCGGCGGTTCGGCGGCGGTCGGCAATGCGGCGGCGGCAGTTGCCTGCGGCATGGCCGATTGCGTCGTGGTGTTCCGCGCGCTGGCGCAAGGCCAGTTCCAGCGCTTCGGCGCCGCGCCGCCCGGTGGCACAGCCTCGGGCGAACCCGCGTTCAACGCGCCCTATGGCGTGATGTCGCCGGCGCAGCGCTACGCCATGCGCGCGATGCGCTTCCTGCATGAGAACAAGATCGCCGACTCGGCGCAGCGGGCGATCGCGCTCGCCTCCTATCATCATGCGCAAGCCAATCCCCGCGCGGTGATGCATGGACGGCCGCTGACGGCGGAGGCCTATGACTCCTCGCGCTGGATCGTCGAGCCGTGGCGGCTGTTCGACTGCTGCCAGGAGAATGATGGTGCGGCCGCGCTGATCATTGTGCCGGCCGAGCAGGCAAAGGACTTCAAGCACAAGCCCGCCTATGTGCTGGGCTCGACGCAGGGCTCCGAGCATCGCAACGGCGCCCGCGTGCACAACGCGCCGCTCTACGCGACGTCGAGCTTCACGACCGTGGCGCCGCAGCTCTACGGCATGGCGAAGGTGAAGCCGTCGGACGTCGATGTCGTGCAGTCCTACGAGAACTTCACCGGTGGCGTGCTGATGAGCCTGGTGGAGCACGGTTTCTTCAAGGCCGAGGAGGCGAATGACTTCCTGCAGCCGGAGAACCTGATGGCGCCCAAGGGCAAGCTGCCGCTCAACACTTCGGGCGGCAATCTCGCCGAGTGCTACATGCACGGCCTCGAGCTTCAGGTCGAGGCGGTGCGGCAGCTGCGCGGGCAATCGACGTCGCAGGTCAAGGATGCCGACGTGTCCATGGTGATCTCCGGCCCGATGGTGACACCGGTGTCGAGCATGATCCTGGGCTCGGAGGCGACGCTATGAGCTACCTGCCCAAGGGTTTGCCCATCCCGGTTCCCGAGAATGACGGCGTCGACAAGCCCTACTGGGACGGCGCGCGGCGCGGTGAGCTCATGGTCCAGCGCTGCACCAAGTGCGGCACGTTCCGCTGGGGGCCGGAATGGATCTGCCACAAATGCCTGTCCTTCGACTTCGACTGGCAGAAGGTCTCGGGCAAGGGCCGCATCTACAGCTGGGAACGGCCGTGGCATCCGGTGCATCCCGCGCTCAAGGGTCATGGACCTTATGTCGTCGTGCTGGTCGAGCTGCCGGACGCCGGCAATGTCCGCATGCTCGGCAACCTGTTGGGCGAGCCGGAGCAGGCTGTGAAGATCGGCGCCGAGGTGCAGGCCGTGTTCGAGCCGCACGACGACGCGCAGCCGCCGTTCACGCTGGTGCAGTGGAAGATGGCTTAGTCAGCCCCAGTTGCTCGCTCTGAAATCAACCACGAACGACTGCGCCGGGCGCCATTTGTAGTCGCGGCGCTTGGCGGTGAAGGTCGCGTTCTGGTGGATCACGTTGTAGACGGGATCCTCGCGCTCGGTGATCGTGAGGATGCGGCGGAAGTCGCGGCGGCGCGGCTCGAGTTCGGTGCCGGCCTGCAGCGAGGCCATCAGCTTCACCATCTCCTCGTTTTCCCACTGGCCCGCTTCCCAGGTCTGGCCGCCGGGAGCATAGGCCGAGAGCGAAGCCACGGGATCGTTGAACCAGGACGAGTTCGAGTTCTCGCAGATGCCGCGGCCGGGGAAGCGGCCCAGGATCTGGCCCCAGTTCTCCTTCATCTCGATCTCGACGTTGAGGCCGACGGCCTTCCACTGCTCGGCCATGATCTGACCGGTGGCGAGCTGGTTGGTGTAGTAGTTGTTCAGCATCTGATAGGGAATCGGCGCGCCGTCGTAGCCCGCCTCCTTGAGCAGCCGCTTGGCCTCGGCCGGATCCTGGGCGGCAAGGCCTTGCA
>DATJWN010000075.1:0-2179 GCA_035501235.1 Reyranella sp. | reverse complement strand
GGCCGGGCGCCCCTCGAGCGCCCGGTCTAGCTCTGAACCTTGGCGAGAGTCTTCTCGGAGTAGACCAGTACCTGCTTCGGGATCGGCACGTAGCGAAGCTTCACTCCGTATGGCTGACCCTTGGTCAGGGCCCAGAAGATGAACTTCTTGAGCGGGTACGCGTTCCCGGTCTTCTGCGGGATGATCACGTAGGTGTAGGTCGAGATCGGATACGCGAGCTTCGCCGCCTTGGGCGGATTCACGATGTGCATCTCGCCGTTGTCGGGGATCGTGTTGAAGGCAGAAGCTGCCGCCGAGATCGACTTGATGCCGGGGGTGGTGTATCTGCCGGCTGCGTTCCGGACCGCCATCACCTGGATGTGGTTCGTGACTGCGTATGCGATGTCGGCATAGCCGATTGCTCCAACAGTGTTCTTGACGACGCCGGAGACGCCCGACGAGCCCTTGCCTCCCACGCCGACCGGGAACGGCGGCTGCGTGGAGACACCGACCTTGGATTTGAAGGCCGGACTAACGCTGGAGAGGTAGTCGACGAAGTTGTAGGAGGTGCCCGAACCGTCGGAGCGGTAGACCGGAGTGATCTTCTGGCTCGGGAACGTGATGCCGGGGTTCAGTGCCTTGATGGCCGGATCGTCCCAGGACGTGATCTGCCCCAGATAGATCTGCGCGAGCACCGTGCCGGTGATGTGCAGCGGCGCATGCGCATTCGTCTTGAGGTTGATCATCACGGCAGTGCCACCGAGCGCCCACGGAAGCTGGTAGCACCCCTTGCAGTTGGCAAACTGATCAGGTGTCAGAGGTGCATCGGAGGCGCCGAAATCGACCGTGCGGTTGCTGATCGCCTGGATTCCTCCGCCCGATCCGATCGGCTGATACACGATGTTGGTCCCCCCGACGGACGGATACGCCGCCTGCCACTGAGAGACGAGCGGCTGCACGAACGTGCTGCCGGCACCGACGAGCTGGCCGGCGGTGTGGCTGCTCCTGCTCGCAGTGGCGCTCGCGACCACGCCCCCCGCGACCACGGCCACGGCGGCGATGATCAGCGCAGTGCGCCTGGAGTTGCGGAACTTCATTTGCGACGTTCTCCCTTCACTGGGTTTCATCTGGGGTGGTTTCGCGCCAGTGTCGCCCTGCCCTCACGAGGGATGGGCGGACCGCCAGTGTCGGTTTGGTGACGACCTGGTGTCGGGGCTCACCGGGCCCGCAGCTTGCGTTCGCGCCGCGAAAGCACGTATCGCGCGGTCAGGCTGAGGACGAGCACGAAGATCATGAGCACGAATGCGGCAGCCCAGGCTTGACTGTTCAAGCTCGGGTCAGGCGACTCCGAATCGAAGAGGATCAACAACGGGACAGCGGCCATCGCCTGCCGTGGATCGGTGACCACTTGATTCGGAAGAAAGATCGAGGTGGTGAACAGCAGCGGGGCCGTCTCGCCGGCCGCCCGCGCAACCGCGAGCGTCGCCCCGGTCAGGATCGAGCCGATGGCAGAGGGCATCACCACGAACATCACCGTCCGCCACTTGCTGATGCCGAGGGCATAGCTGCCGTATCGAAGCGAGTCGGGCACGAGGCGTAACACCTCGATCGTGGTCCTCGCAACGAGCGGGAGCATGACGATCGCCAGGGCGGCTGATCCCTTCCAGGCCGCATAGCCCGACCCGACCACCAGAAGTGCGTACGCGAAGATGCCGACGACGATTGACGGCACGCCGTTGAGAATGTCGAGCGCGAGACGGATGAATCTCGCGATGCGGTTTCCGCCGAACTCCGCGACGTAGACCGCGACCAGGATGCCCACCGGCAAGGTGATTGCCGTGGCGATCGCAACCATGATCGCACTGCCGACCAGCGCATTCGCGATTCCACCGCCCGTCTCGCCGAACGTCACCTGATTCTTGGTGAAGAAGTCGATGTTCAGCGCCTTGATCCCCCGCAGGAAGACGGAGATCACGACCACGGCGAGGACACCGACCGCCACAAATGCCGCGGCTGTCATAACGCCTTCGGCGATGCGATTGACCCGCTTCCGACGCCGCGATCTACCGGTCGACTTCAACGAGATGGTCGGAGCTGGACTCGTCGCTTCCATCGATCTAGACCCGATCGGTGATCTCGTAGCGCCGGACGATGAGAAGCGCCGAGAAGTTGACGATGAGCGAGATCACGAGGAGGATGA
>DATJWN010000074.1:0-8052 GCA_035501235.1 Reyranella sp. | reverse complement strand
CCTCGTCGGTGCCGGCGGCCTTCACCGCCTTCAGATAGTGCATCACCGAGCCGTAGGTGCCGGCCTGGATGAAGGAGGGCGGGCGGCCGAAATCCTTGGTGAAGCGGTCGGTGAAGGCGCGCGCCTCGGGGCTCATGTCGTAATAGAACGGGCTGGCGATCAGCAGCCCTTGCGCGATCTTGAGCCCGATGCCGTGGATGTCGGGATACATGGCGAGCGGGGCGGAGACGCGCACGCCTTTCTTCATCAGGCCGAACTCGGAGGCCTGCTTGACGGCGTTCACGATGTCGTTGCCGCCGTTGGCCACGATCACGTTCTTGGCCTTCGAGGCCTCGGCCTGCAGCACGTAGGACGAGAAGTCCTGGTTGTTGAGCGGATGCTTGATCGAGCCCACCACCTTGCCGCCGGCCTTCTGGATGAAGCCCGAGGCGTCCTTCTCGATGGCGAGGCCGAAGGCATAGTCGACGGTGATGAAGAACCAGTCGCCGCCGCCGCTCTGCTTGGCGAGCGCGCTCACGATGGTCTTGGTCTGGCCGTAGGTGTCGTAGATCGGATGGATGGAGTTGGGCCCGCAGGCCTCGGCGGTCAGCGCCGAGGTCGCGGCCGCGGTCGGGATCACGATCCTGTTCTTCTCGCCCGCCACCTTGACCAGCGCGATGGCGATGGCGGAGTTGGGGATGCCGATGATCATGTCGACGTTCTCGTCGTCGTACCAGCGCTTGGCGATCGAGACGCCGACATCGACCTTGCTCGAGAAATCGGCGCTCACCATCTCGATCGGCTTGCCGAGCACGGAGCCGCCGAAGTCGGCGATGGCGTATTTCACGGAGAGCACGTCGCCCGGGCCGGTGTTCTCGGCATAGGGGCCGGACATGTCGTCTAGCACGCCGATCTTCACGGCGCCGTTCGCGCCGCCGCCCTGGGCGTGGGCGGTGGCCGACATCAGGACGCACGCGGACAGGGCCGCCACGGCGGCATGCAAATAGCGCATCGTTGTTTCCTCCCGATCTTTGTTGCCCCGATCCTAGCACGGGGGCCCCGCGGGCGCTAAAGAGGCCGCGGGGAAGCGCCGGACGGGACGGAACACGGGAGTTTGCGCGCGATGTGGTTCGTCTTCGAAGCCGAGTACGCCGTCGAGAACGGCCGGGCCAACTGGAACAAGCCGGTGCCCGAGACCATGGCCTGGCACGGCCCCTTCGCCAGCGAGGCCGAGGCCGACAAGGTGGCGCGCGGGCGCATGTGGGCGAAGGTCGACACCTACGCCCACCGCGCCCGCGTCGTCGACCTGACCGACCGCCGGGACGCGGCGTAGGGGCTTTCCGACTCAAGTCAAAGCGCTCCTCCCCAGCGCCGCTGGGGAGGAAAGCGATTCGAGCGACGTCAGAAAAACCCTAGGCCGCCTTCGTCAGCGCGGCGGCGGGTCGAGGCGGGCGGCCTTGAGGGCCTTCTCGAGCACGGGGATCGCCGCGACCGGGTCGGAGGTGCACTTGCCGACGGCGGTCACGATGGCGATCGGCGTGGCGGCGCCGCCCTTGTCGCCCTGGGTGTCGATATAGGCGTCGTACTTCTCGGCGAGGGCGCTGCAATACTTGCTGTCGGGCGACTGGGCCATCGCCGCGGGGGCGAGCAGGGTGAACGACAGGAGCAGGGAAGCCGGCAGGCGCATGACATCCTCCTCGGGGGATCCTGGATGCCCGAGTCTGGACCCCGGCACTTACAGGCGTCTGTCGCGCGCTTCTGGTGTAGGATGGCGCCATGAAAAAGGAATGGGGATGGCTCGCGGCGCTCGCCGTCGCGATGACGGGGTGGTCATGGTCCGCCGGCGCCCAGGAGGCACGGCCGCTGTGGACCGGCTTCTATGTCGGCGGCGAGGCGGGGGCGGGCTTCGCCTCCTATGTTTACGGCAACATGACACCCAACTACTTCAACACGGCCGGCATCCAGGTGCGCGGCACCGGCGTGACGCAGTCGGCGTCCAATGTCGTGGGCGGCGCGCTCGCGGGCTATGCCTGGCAGGTGGGGCCGTTCACCGTGGGGCCGGAGATCGGCGTGCGCAGCGGCGGGTTCCTGGCGCAGCAGCCCGATCCCTTCTTCCCGACGACAGACCAGGTGAAGTCCGACATACGCTGGATGGCGAGCGCGGCAGTGAAGCTCGGCTGGGGCCGCGACCGCTGGCAGGTCTTCGCCAAGGGCGGCTGGGCCGGCGCGCTGGCCGATTTCGGTCTCTACGACAACAGCACCACCGTCACCGCCGAGAGCACGACGTGGGTGAACGGCTGGACCGCGGGAGTCGGCGCCGACTACATGATCCTCGATCGTCTCTCACTCGGTGTGACATGGGACTATGCCGACCTGACGGCGGGCAGCGTCGGGCTCAACTGTCCGAGCTGCGGCGTCGGAGTCGGATTCAATTCGCCCGTCGTCGATACGCACCTGCGGTTGAACGCGGTGATGGCGCGGCTCAGCTGGCATTTCGCGCCCTGACATCGAACCGACCAAAATGAGCAGTGCGAATTTGCAGTGACTTCGTCGCCACAGTGGGACGAATCGCGCAGGCATCCGGGCGAAAAGCGCGGGATCGAAAAGACGCGTTGAGATAGAGTGCGCCCGCACTTTTTGGGGTTCTTCACCGCGTCGTTCGATTCCTCTGGGGAGATCAAGACAATGAGAAAGACTTTGGCCGTGGCCGCGCTGGCCGCTGCGTTGCCGCTGGGCGCGCAGGCGCAGTCGCTTCAGCCGGGCGGCTTCTATATCGGCGCCGAAGGCGGGTTGAACTGGATGTTCAACAACTCCTTCAACACCAGCTTCACGGCGCTGGGCGTCACCTTGAACGGCACGACCAACGCCACCATGAACACCGGCTGGGCCGCGGGCGGCGTGGTCGGCTACGACTTCATCGGCCCCAGGGTCGAGCTCGAAGGCGTCTATCGCGACAACACGGGCACCGGCCAGTTCAACATCGGCGGCATCACCTCGTCCACGTTCGGCCTCGACGTGAACCAGGTCTCCGTGATGGCGAACCTGTACTACGACTTCTTCGCCGGATCGGTGATCACGCCGTACATCGGCGCGGGCGCGGGCGTCGCCTTCGTCAACGCCTCGGCGCTGAACGCCTCGAGCAACAGCACCCAGTTCGCCTACCAGGGCATCCTGGGCGTGGGCTGGAACATCGACAACAACTTCCGCCTGAACCTGGACGGCCGCTTCTACGGCACGACCAACCCGACCTTCAACTCGACGGCGGTCAACGGCACGTTCACGAACAACAACGTCACGGCGATGCTGAGCCTGCAGTACAAGTTCGGCCCGCCCGCGCCGCCGCCGCCGGTGGTCGAGAAGCCGGTCCAGGCGCCGTCCTTCATGGTGTTCTTCGACTGGGACCGCTCGAACCTCTCGGCCCAGGCGCTGGCCACGATCAAGCAGGCGGCCGACACCTTCAAGTCGACCGGCAAGGCCCGCATCACGGCGACCGGCCACACCGACCGCTCCGGTCCGGAAGCGTACAACATGGCGCTGTCGCTGCGTCGCGCGAGCGCGGTCAAGGATGCGCTGGTGCGCAACGGCGTGCCGGCCACGGCGATCGCGGTCGTCGGCCGCGGCGAGACCCAGCCGCTGGTCCCGACCGCCGACGGTGTCCGCGAGCCGCAGAACCGCCGCGTCGAGATCGTGCTGCAGTAAGACTGGCGCATACGCAAAAGAAGAGAGGCGGCCTGCGGGCCGCCTCTTTTTTTGTTCAGAAGCCGCAGGCGGCTGGATAGAAGTCGCAGACGAGCCACACGCCGGGGCCCCATAGGTCGAGGGTCACCGGATCGTCCTCGCGATGGCGGCGGATCAAGGTCTTGTCGGCGCCGAAGTAGAAGCGGATGCCGGCGGTGACCGAATAGCTGGATTGATCGCCGGCTGCGGCGTTCACGAAGAAGGACATGTTGTGCTGCCGGAAGAGGGTGGGCTGATACTCGAGGCCGCCGACCGCTGAGACGCGGCCAACCATCGATTCGACGCCGGCGGTGAGGGCGAGATCGGGCATCGGGTAGAGGCTCACATGGCCGTTCCAGAAGCCCCCGCTCTGGGCACGAAGGACACTGGCGGCAGCGTCCCAGTACCCCGCCGCGGCGCCCAGGGTGACCAGCCCGGCATAGAGTTCCGCCTCGCCGCCGTACCAGCCCATCCGTCCCTCGGCAGTGCCTTCGACCGTCGCGAACGGACCGAGCAGCCCGACCGCGGGATCGCGCCAGAAGAGATGCGCGGTGCCGCCGCCGGTGAAGCCGTCGACCGCCTGCAGCGCGCTGCCGTCGAGCTGGAGGCCGAAGGCGTGACCGAGCGGCGTGGAGATCGAACCGCTCGCGAGCCCCAGCGCCGTCGTCTTGCCGGAGTCGCCTTCGACGCCGCTTTCGAGCGAGAACTTGCCGTTCAGGCCCGAGACCGCGGGCAGGGCCTCCTGCGCCCGCGCGGCGCCGGAAACAGAAACGGCCGCGATGAGCGCGGCCGTCGATGCATTCAGTGAACGACGCACGTCGGTCAGTCTGCCGCCTGCCGCCGATCGTCGGGCTCCAGCGCGTCGAGCACCTTGGGCGGCGACATCGGCAGGTGGTTCAGCCGGATGCCGACGGCGTTGTAGATCGCGTTGCGCACCGCGGCCATGCCGGGGACGAGCGGCACTTCGCCGACGCCCTTCACGCCCTGCGGATGCTTGGGGTTCGGGATCTCGATGATGCCGCATTCGAGACGCGGCAGGTCGGAGGCCACGGGCATGCGGTAGTCGAGGAAGCCCGGGTTATCGACGTGCCCGCGCTTGTTGTAGATGTACTCCTCGTTCAGCGCCCAGCCGATGGCCTGCGCCATGCCGCCCTGGAGCTGGCCCTCCACATAGTCGGGATGGATGGCGCGGCCGACATCCTGGAAGCAGGTCATGCGGATGACCTTCACCTTGCCCGTCGCGCGGTCGACCTCGACGTCGGCCACGTGCGTGGAGAAGCCGCCCTCGGCGCCCATCGTGTTGAGCTGCGAGCCGAAGCCGATCGGCCCGCCCGTCGCCGAGGCTTGGGCGGCGATCTGTGCGAGGCTGAGCGGCTCGAACTTGCCGGCATTGTCGCCGGCAGGCTTGGCGTAGCCGTTCTCCCAGGTGACGGCCTCCTGGTCGATCTTCCAGATCTTGGCGGCGCGGCCGCACAGCTCCTTGATGACCCGCTCGGTCGACTGCGTGACCACGATCGCCGAGGCGAAGGTGACGCGGCTGCCGCCGGTCAGGTTCGAGAAGCCGACGGTCGCGGTGTCGCCGATGATGACGTTGACGCGGCTCGGATGGATGCCCAGCAGCTCGGCCGCGATGTTGGCGGTCGAGGCGCGGGAGCCGCCGATGTCGGGATGGCCGGTCGTCACGACCACGTTGCCGTCCTCGGTGATGTTGACCTGCGCGCTCGATTCGCCGCCGGCGTTGAACCAGTAGCCCGAGGCGACGCCACGGCCCTGGTTGGGCTTGAGCGGCGACTTGTAGTGCTCGCTCGCCAGCGCCTGGCGCAGCGTCTCCTCGTAGCCGATCACCGGATAGACCGGGCCGTGGGCCGCCTTCACGCCCTGCTTGGCGGCGTTCTTCTGGCGGAGCTTGATCGGATCCATGCCGAGCTTCTCGGCCAGCTCGTCGAGCACGCATTCGACGGAGAAGGCGCCGATCGGCGCGCCGGGCGCGCGATAGGCCGCGACCTTGGAGCGGTTGGAGACGACGTCGAAGCCCTTGGAGAGGACGTTCGGGATGTTGTACGGCGCGAAGGCGCAGCCCGCGGCGCCGCGGATCGGCGAGCCCGGGAAGGCGCCGGCCTGCAGGTACCAGGTGCCCTGCGCGGCGACGATGGTGCCGTCCTTCTTGGCGCCGATCCTGACCGTGCTCGAGGAGCCCGAGGTCGGGCCCGAGGCGCGCATGACGTCCTCGCGGCTCATCTGCATCTTGACCGGCCGGCCCGACTTCTTGGACAGCATCAGCGCGACGGGCTCGAGATAGACGATGGTCTTGCCGCCGAAGCCGCCGCCGATCTCGGCGGGGATGGCGCGGATGTCGCTCTGGGCGATGCCCGACATCAGCGAGCACATGGCGCGGACCATGAACTGGCCCTGGCTCGAGCTCCACACCGTGACCTTGCCGTCGACGTGGCTCACGAGGCAGGCATGCGGCTCGATGTAGCCCTGGTGCACGGCCTCGGTCTTGAACTTGCGCTCGACGATCACCTCGGCGTCCTTGAAGCCCGCCTCGACGTCGCCCAGCTTGTGCTCCAAGGTCCCAGCGATGTTGGAGGGCTTGCCGTCGAACTTGATGTGGTCGAACAGGGTCGGCGCGCCGTCCTTCTTCGCGTCATCGACGTCGATCACGAAGGGCAGCACCTCGTAGTCGACCTCGATCAGCTTGCAGGCGGCCTCGGCGATCGCCTGGGTGTCGGCCGCGACCGCGGCGACGGGATGGCCGTGGAAGAGGGCGCGTTCGCGCGCCATGACGTTGCGGCACATCCAGCGCATGTCCTGGATGCCCAGCATCACCGGGCCCTTCTCGATCGGGAAGTCGAGGATGTCCTTGGACGTCACGACCGCCTTCACGCCGGGCAGCTTCTCGGCCTTGGCGGTGTTGATCGACCTGATCTTGGCGTGCGGGTGCGGGCTGCGCAGGACCTTGCCCCAGATCATGCCGGGCATGGTCGTGTCGGCGGCATAGGCTGCACGGCCTGTGACTTTATCCGCGCCGTCCGGGCGAGGGGTGCGCTTGCCGATCCACTTGTTGTCCGGATTGTCGTTGGTCATGGTGAGGCCGTCCTGCTGCAGGGAAGCTGGAAAAGGCAATAAAACCTCACCTTCGGCCTTCTGTCATCAACCGTTGTTCGCCTGGGGAAAACCTAGGCCGCAGCGGCCCTTACCATGTCGGCGCATTTCTCGCCGATCATGATCGAGGGTGCGTTGGTGTTGCCCGCCACGATCGACGGCATGATCGAGGCGTCGGCCACGCGCAGCCGTTCGATGCCGTGCACGCGCAGTTGCGGATCGACCACATCGCCCGTCCCATGGCCCATGCGGCAGGTGCCGACGGGATGCAGGTTGGAGACGCCGGTCTGGCGCAGATAGGCGCGCAGGTCCTTCTCCTCGGTGACGGAGGGGCCGGGCAAGATCTCCTCGACGGTGAAAGGCTGGAGCGACGGCTGCTCGGCGATGGCGCGGCAGATGCGCATGCCCTTCAGCATCGCCTGCCAGTCGTTCTCGGTCTTGAGGAAGTTGAAGCGGATCTCCGGCGCCGCCGTCGGGTCGCCCGATTTCAGCCGCACCGTGCCGCGACCCTCGGGCGTGAGATGCACGGGGCTGAGGCCGAAGGCGGAGAAGGGCTGGGCGACCACGCCGTGCCGGTCGCGCGTCTTGATCGCCCAGGCGAACATGTTGATCTGCAGGTCGGGGCGCTCCAGCCGCTTGTCGCTGCGCGTGAAGGCGCCGACATAGAGGCCCATGCTGGCGAGCGGTCCGGTGCGCCCGAAGGCGTACTGCATGCCGGCCCAGACGCGGCGCGGCAGGCTGTTCACTAGGTCGTTCATCGTCACGGGCTGCGAGCACTTGTAGGCGACGTAGGTGTTGAAATGGTCGTGCAGGTTGCTGCCCACGCCCGGCAGGTCGCGCGCGACCGCGATGCCGTGCTGCTGCAGATGCGCCGCCGGCCCCAGTCCCGACAGCATCAGGAGCTGCGGCGAGCCATAGACGCCGCCCGACACGATGATCTCGCCCTTGGCGCGGGCCGTCCGTAGACCCGCCGGCGTGCGGTACTCGACGCCGACCGCTCGGCCGTTCTCGATCAGCACGCGCGTGGCATGCGCGCCCGTAGCGACCGTGAGGTTGCCGCGAGACTTGGCATCCTTCAGATACGCCCGCGCGCTCGACCAGCGCCGCGCCTTGTTGATCGTGGTCTGGTAGTAGCCGACGCCTTCCTGTTGCGCGCCGTTGAAGTCGGGCGTGGCGGGTATGCCCGCCTCGATCGCGGCATCGTGCATCGCCTTGGCGAGCGAGGGCTTCCAGCGATGGTCCTGCACCTTG